>NZ_BAABJQ010000020.1:0-188830 GCF_039543385.1 Rugosimonospora acidiphila | reverse complement strand
GGCGGTCCGCGCGGAGCCCGGCGCACGGCCGGCGGTGTTCGCGGTGCCCGGCGCCGAGCCGGCGGGTGAGCCCGCGTGAGCGCCGGGATCCGGGTGCTGCTCGCCGACGATCAGGAACTGGTGCGGGACGGCATAGCGATGATCCTCGGCGCGCAGCCGGACATCGCCGTGGTGGCCGAGGCGGCGGACGGCACCGAGGCGGTCGAGGCCGTCCGCCGGCATCGCCCCGAGGTCGCCCTGCTCGACGTCCGGATGCCGGCGATGGACGGGATCGAGGCCGCCCGGCTGATCTGCGCCCGGACCGAGTGCCGGGTCATCATGCTGACCACCTACGACCGCGACGAGTATGTCTACGACGCGCTCTACGCCGGGGCCAGCGGGTTCCTGCTGAAAAGCGTGCGCCGGGACGACCTCGTGCACGCCGTACGGGTGGTGGCGGCCGGCGAGTCGCTGCTGGCCCCGACGGTCACCACGCGGCTGATCGCCGACCTGATCCGGCACCGGCCGCGCGAGGGCAGCGGCCCGGCGCGGCGGCTGGACGTGCTGACCGGCCGCGAGCGGGAGACCCTGCGGCTGCTCGGGCGCGGACTGTCCAACGCGGAGCTCGCCGCCGCACTGACGGTCAGCGAGCACACGGTCAAGACGCACGTCAGCAACGTGCTGACCAAGCTGGGCCTGCGCGACCGGGTGCAGGCGGTCATCGTCGCGTACGAGACGGGCCTGATCACGCCGGGCGGCCCGGTGGCCTGAGCGCGGCAGCTCGGTCGCGCGAGGGAGCGGCCCGCTAAAGCTCCCTCGCACCGGCGATGCCTTCCGGCCCGGCGAACCCGCAGGATCGGGTTCGACCATTCGAGGACGGAAAGGCTTTCCAGTGACCAGAATCGCCTACCTGGGCGCGCCCCTGTTGCTGCTGGGCTACGGCGTCGCCCATCTGATCGACGGCCTGGACGGCAGCCATGGCCCGGGGCCGGCCTGGACCATCGGGCACCTGCTGTTCCTGGCGTCGATGCTGCTGTTCGTCGCCGTCCTGTTCGCCATGCGCGCCGCGCTGCCGGGTGGCCGGGCCGCGCGGGGCATCGCGGCGGGGGCGGTGGCGGTCGGCGTGGTGGGGCTCATCGCGTTCATCCGCGGCATTGCGGTCGACCTGATCGTCGGCCTGCGCTCCGCCGACCGCCCGGCGATGAACCGCCTGTACCCGCACTACGACTCGTTCCCCGGCGGCCTGCCCAAGGGGCTCACCTCGGCGCTGTCCACGTTGGGGCCGGTGTTCCTGATGATCGGCCTGCTCACGCTGAGCATCCAGCTCGCCGCCCTGCGGCCGCGCCGGCTGCGCTGGTGGAGTCCGGTACTGGCGGCCGCCGGGTTCGCCGCGATCTCGGCCGAACTGGACCTGCTGCCGCTCGGCGGGCTGCTCCTGCTCCTCGCCCTGGCGCCGCTGGCCCGGCGGGTACCGGCGGCCGGCGCGGCCGGTGCCACGGACGCCGGTCAGCCCACCCGCGCCGGCGCGGCGTCGTAGCCGGCGGGGGCGCAGTCCCGGCCCCGCTCGAAGTCGAGCAGGTACCGCTTGCGCTCGATGCCGCCGCCGTAGCCGGTCAGGTCGCCGCCCGCCCCGACGACGCGGTGGCACGGCACGATGATGCTCACGGGATTCTTGCCGTTGGCCAGGCCGACGGCCCGTGACGCGGTCGGCCGGCCGATCCGCTCGGCGAGCTGACCGTAGGAGACCGTTTCGCCGTACGGGATGTCGCCCAGCGCCGCCCAGACTACGCGCTGAAACGGCGTGCCCTGCTCCGCCAGCGGCAGGTCGAACGTGGTGCGCGCCCCGTCGAAGTACTCGGTGAGCTGCTCGATGACCCGGGCGAACGGCGCGGGGTCGCGCTCCCCGAACGTTTCGGGCGGCGGCTGGTGACGGTGCCGCTGCATGTACAGGCCGGCGAGCGCGCCGTCGGCGGCGACCATGGTCAGCGTCCCCAGCGGACTGTCTATCGCGGTGTGTACCCGATGCGACACGAGCGTTCCTTCCGTCGCGGATATCTTGTCGTACCTTCCAAGCATCTTCGCCGGTCGGGGCCGGGGCTGGCGGAAAACGGACAACGTCCTCCGCCGGGCTCGTCCTCCGGCGGACGCGGCTCCCGTCGGGCTCGTCCTCGGGCGGCTCGTCCTCTGGCGGGCTCGGCCGGAGTCTGCCGTCGTCGGGGTAGTGACGACAAGAACGGACTTCGGGGGTTTCGCGGCACCCGCGTGGCGGGAACGAACTCGTGATCCGAGGGAGGGAGTTCGCCGTGAGCGCGCAACAACGTCGGCCGACAACCACGGATGCGGGGATGCCCGTCGCCAGCGATGAGCACTCGCTGTCCATCGGCCCCAACGGCCCGTTACTGCTGCAGGACCACTACCTGATCGAGCAGATGGCCACCTTCAACCGCGAACGCATTCCGGAGCGGCAACCGCACGCGAAGGGTGGCGGCGCGTTCGGTGTGTTCCGGGTCACGCAGGACGTCAGCGACTTCACCCGGGCGGCGGTGTTCGCGCCCGGTACGCAGACCGACGTCCTCATCCGGTTCTCGACGGTCGCGGGCGAGCGGGGCAGCCCGGACACCTGGCGCGACCCCCGTGGGTTCGCGGTCAAGTTCTACACCAGCGAGGGCAATCTCGACGTCGTCGGGAACAACACACCGGTGTTCTTCATCCGGGATCCGATGAAGTTCCAGCACTTCATCCGCTCGCAGAAGCGCCGCGCCGCGAACAACCTGCGGGACCACGACATGCAGTGGGACTTCTGGACCCTCTCGCCAGAGTCGGCCCACCAGGTGACGTGGTTGATGGGCGATCGGGGGATCCCGCGCACCTGGCGGCACATGAACGGCTACTCGAGCCACACCTACATGTGGATCAACGCGGGGGGCGAGCGGTTCTGGGTGAAGTACCACTTCAGGACCGACCAGGGCGTCGAGTTCTTCACGCAGGACGAGGGCGACCAGATGGCCGCCGTCGACACCGACTACCACCAGCGTGACCTCTACGAGCACATCGAGGCCGGGGACTTCCCCAGCTGGACGCTGCACATGCAGATCATGCCGTTCGAGGACGCGAAGGCGTACCGGTTCAACCCCTTCGACCTGACCAAGGTGTGGCCGCACGGCGACTACCCGCTACGGGAAGTGGGCCGGCTCACCCTTAACCGCAACGTCACCGACTACCACACCGAGATGGAGCAGGCCGCGTTCGAACCCAACAACCTGGTGCCCGGCACCGGATTGTCGCCGGACAAGATGCTGCTCGCCCGGGGATTCAGCTACAGCGACGCGCACCGGGCTCGGCTGGGCGTGAACTACCGGCAGATCCCGGTGAACCGGCCACGGGTGGAGGTGAACAGCTACGCCAAGGACGGCGCGATGCGCGTGCAGAACGTCACCGACCCGGTCTACGCGCCCAACTCCTACGGTGGGCCGAAGGCTCAGGCGGAGCTGACCGACGACGGGGGCCACTGGTACGCGGACGGGGAGATGGTTCGCGCCGCGTACACCCTGCGTCCGGATGACGACGACTGGGGCCAGGCCGGCACCCTGGTGCGCGAGGTGCTCGACGACGCGGCCCGCCGGCGACTGGTGAGCAACATCGCCGGTCACCTACTCAACGGGGTGAGCGAGCCGGTTCTCGTGCGCGCGTTTGAATACTGGCGCAACGTCGACAAGGACCTCGGCGACCAGGTCGAGGCGCAGGTGCGCGCCAAGCAGGAGCAGGGGGAGAAGGACCCGAAGGCCGCCGGGCAGGGCAATCCGGCCCGGTCGAGCATGCGGGCGAAGGCCTGACCCTTCGGCGACGAGCTGCCGTGGCGCCCCGCCCCCTCCGGGGCGTCACGGTTTCGCCCGCGCCAGAGTCTCGCCCGCGCCAGAGTCTCGCCCGCGCCAGAGTCTCGACCGCGCTGGCCAGCCACCGCGGTAGGTCATCGACGCGGTGAAGGCGACCTCCCAGGGAAACGGTGGCCGCGCAGCAGGGCGCGGCGAGGGCGGTCACCATCCGCGTGGCCGGCGCGGGCGTCACGCGTCGCCGATCCCGAAAGCCGGACCGTCCTCGTCGTGGATGTCGCGCCGGACGAGCCCGAAGTTCCGGCCGAACTCGATGGGGTGCTCGAGGTGCAGGGCGGTGAAGGGCTCCGTCGCCATGGGCGTGAGGTCTTCACCGATGGAGTATCCGGTGAGCACCACCGTGTCGTCCGGTCCCCGCTCATCGATCGTCGCGAGCCCCGCGCGGCCAGGCTCCCACGAGCCGGAGATGGTCGTGCTGTACCGGACCTCGACAACGCCGACCTCCGGGCAGGTCCAGGTGAACCGGCCGACGGATATGCCCCCGGCGGCGTTCTCGTACGTGCTCCAGCCGTTGCCGTCGGCACGGAACGCCAACGAGTACGACTCCATCGACCCGTAGTCGTACGGGCGGCTGTCCCACAGCCCGACCAGTTCCGCTGCGATCATCGCGCCATCCTCGCAGCGGCGGGGCCACGGTGTTGGCCGGGGGCGGCGGGATCCGGCAGGACGCCGGATCCCGCGCGCACTCACTGACAGGACATGGTCGGGTTGCCGTTGCTGCCGTTCCAGCTGCCGGTGAAGCCGAAGCTGGTGCTGGCGTTGGCACCGAGGGTGCCGTTGTAGCTGAGGTTGCGGGCGGTCACGCTCGAACCGCTCTGGGTGTAGCTGGCGTTCCAGAGCTGGGTGATGGCCTGGCCGCTGGGGAACGTCCAGGACACCTGCCACGAGCTACGCGCGGCGGAACCGTTCTGGACGTTGATATTGGCCTGGAAGCCGCCCGGCCACTGGCTGACCACGCTGTAGGTGGCGGTGCAGCCGCCGGTCGGTGGCGGGGTGGGGCTGCTGGGCGGGGGAGAGTTGGGCGGGGGAGAGGTGGGCGGCCGGGACGTCGGCGGGGTCGTCGGGGGAGTGGTGGGTGGGGTGGTCGGCGGCGAGGTGGGCCCACTGTTGCTGTTCAGGCCGAGGAAGCTGATGGCGTACGCCACCATGCCGCTCCTGGGCAGTTCGTGACCGGCGCCCGCGACGCTGATCCCCTCCACCGGCGCCATGGTGCTGTTGGTGCCGTACCGGGTGCGGGTCCAGCCGGACTGCGGCGAGTCGGTGGACACCGGGGTCTGGCTGACCCCGTTGAGGTTGGTCCACTGTTTGATCTCTTCGCCGAAGTTGTTGTAGTTCAGCGTGGTGTCCGCGGTGCCGTGCCACAGCTGCATGCGCGGGTACGCGCCGCTGTAGCCGGGATCCATCGAGCGGGCCAGGTCGCCCCACTGCTGGGCGGTCTTGATGGTCTGACCACCGGAGCACTGGCTGTTCCAGGTGTTCGTGCTGCTGCCGGTCGCGAAGCACCCGGCCGGTACGCCCATGAAAGCGGCGCCGGCCTTGAACACGTCCGGGTACTCGGCGGCCATCACGTCGGTCATCATCGCGCCGGAGGACACGCCGCTGACGAAGACCCGGCTGGGGTCGACGTTGTACCTCGACTTCGTGTAGTTGACCATCGACATGATGCCGACCGGGTCGCTGCCGCCACCCCGGGTCAGCGCCTGCGGCGAGTACACGTCGAAGCACTGGCCGCTGCGGGTGGCCTCGGGGAACACGATGATGTACCCGTACTGGTCGGCCGCCGTCACGTAGTCGTGGAAGTAGCCGCTGTACAGGGCCGAGGCGGTGCCGGTGCAGTAGTGGATGGCGACCAGCAGCGCGGGGCGGGGTGCGACGTTGTTCGGCACGTAGATGTACATGTTGAGGTTGCTGGGGTTGGTGCCGAAGTTGGTGACCTGCGTGAGCGAGGCCGCGGCCGCCGGTCTGGCGCCCAGGAGCACGGCCGCGGCGACTATGGGCATCACCGCCGCGGCCGCCAGGGCCTTCAGGGTTCTCTTCATGGTTGTCCTTTCCGCAGTGGGACGCTGCCGCGCACGGCAGCCGATGGGCGCGGGGCGGCGACGGAGCCCCGACGCGGCACGACGCGGCACACAGCGGTCGTGGCGCGCCCACACATCGGTTGCGGTGCTGCCGGCCGATCTGGCGCTGGGGCCGGATCGCCGGTGGGGGTGGGACGGTCCGTCGAAACGGGCCCGGACCGGCGGCTCGCGTGGTTGCCCTCCACGCGCCGCCGTCGCCCCGGCAGACCGCCGTCTATATAGAAACATTTCTCTGTAGCGACCGCAATATTTCGATTCCCCGGATGCCGTGACGGCCGGCGGACCGGGCCGCGCGCGTAGGCGGCCGGTCGCCGGATGATCCCTGGTCGAACGGGGATTTCGCGGCCGGGCGGGCGGTGACCTGAGCGGGGCGCCGGGGTACCCGGTGCCGTACCGGCGCGGGCCGGCCGGGCGAGATCGGGGCGTGGCTCGGGCGCGGATCCTCGAAATTTTTCGGAAATTATCGGGAACAGATTCGGGGAACGGCGGCCACCCCGAACCGGCGTCCGCCACTCCAGCGCCACGAGCGGCGCGAGGGCCGGCGTCACGCCGGGGCCGGGTCGGCGCCGACGTCGCGCCGGAGCCGCGTCTGGCGCCGACGTCGCGCCGGAGCCGCGTCTGGCGCTGACGTCGCGCCGGAGCCGCGTCCGGGGATCCCGGGGAAGGGGTCCGGGGCGGGGGGTCCGGCATGATGGTGCGCATGGAGTCGACGTCCGACGGCGAGGAGGCGCCGCGCGGTTACCGGCGCTCGGCGGGGTCGGCGCGAGGCGAGGCGAGGCGCCGGGACCTGCTGGAGCGGGTGACCGATGACCTCGCCGCCAACGGCCTGGTGGACTTCTCGCTACGCCGGGCCGCCCGGGCGGCCAACACCACCCACAAGGTGCTGCTGTACTACTTCGACGGCGCCGACGACCTGCTCGGCCAGGCGATGTTCCGGCTGCGGGAGCGGCGCATCGACAACGGGCTGGCCGCGACGGCCCGAGGGCATTCGACGCTGGCCGCCAGGGTGCGCGCGATCTGGCCCGTGCTGATGAGCGACGAGTTGGGGCTGCGCGCCATCGACCAGGGCGTCGGCCTGATGATGTACGACCCGGCGCGCTACGCGCGGCTGGCCCGGGAGGGCTCGCGGCAGTACCTTCCCCCGCTGCTGGCGATCTGTCCGCCGGGCTGGTCCGACCGGCGCAAGTTGGAGGTCGCGGAGCTGATCCTGGCGACCATGCGGGGCTTCCTGGTGGATTGGCGGACCACCGGCGAGACCGAGGGGATCGAGGCCGGGCTCGATGCCCTGGTCCGCGCGTTGGAGCGCGAGGAGGCCGCGGAGGGGTAGCCGGATCGGGCCGCGCGCTCGATGGACACGAATGCGAACCGCATGGTTCACTTGCCTCGGCGGGCGAGTCCGATCCACGTGGGGGGCGGAGCATGCGGAAGGTCGTTGAGCTGTCGGCCGGGCCGATCGAATATGAGGACAACGGCGAGGGTCCCGGCCCCACCGTCGTGCTGCTGCACGGGCTGCTGATGGACTCCTCGCTCTGGCACGGGACGAGCGGCGAGCTGTCCCGCGATCACCGGTGCGTCGTGCCGACGCTGCCGATGGGCGCGCACCGTCGCGCGGTCAACGCCGACGCCGACCTGTCCCTGCCCGGCATCGCCCGGCTGGTCGCGGAGTTCCTCGAGCGCCTCGACCTGCGCGACGTCACGCTCGTCGGCAACGACACCGGCGGGGCGCTGGTCCAACTGCTCATCCGCGAAGGCGCCGCCCGGGTCGACCGGATCGCGCTGGTCTCGTGCGAGGCGTTCGACAACTTCCCGCCGGGGCTCACCGGCCGGACGCTCATGCTCACAGGCAAGCTGTCGCCCTGGGCGTTCGGGCTGTTCATGCAGCAGATGCGGCTGCGGGCGGTGCGCCGGCTGCCTATCGCGTTCGGGTGGCTGACCAGGCGTGGAGACCTCGACACCGCCCGGTGGATGCGGCCGATCCTGACCCAGCCCGAGATCCGCCGGGACACCGTGCGGCTGCTGCGCGCCGCGGCGGCGCGGCCGGACCTGCTGCGCGACTCGGCCGGCTGGCTGCCGGAGTTCACCCGCCTCGCCCTGGTGGTCTGGGCGGGCGACGACCGGGTGATGCCCTTCGAGCACGGCGAGCGGCTGGCCGGCCTGTTCCCGCGTGGCCGCTACGCCGTGGTGGACGACAGCTACACGCTCATACCGCTGGACCAGCCGAAGAAGCTGGCCGAGCTGATCCGGCGGTTCACCCACGAGGATCCGGACGCGTGAGCCGGGCTGGCCGTCGGGGATCGGGTCACGTCCCGGCGCTCACCGGTTCCAGCCGTACCTTGAAATGGCGCAGCAGGGGCGGCGCCGACACGATGCGGTACCCGGTGACCCGTTCCGGGTCCTTGGCGATGTCGGCGAGCGTGGCCGCGACGTACTCGAGGTGGGTGTCGGTGTACACCCGGCGCGGGATGGCCAGCCGCACCAGTTCGAACGGCGCGGGCGTGACCAGCCGGTGCTCGTCGTCCAGGGTGCCCAGGTAGAGCGACCCGAGTTCGGCGCACCGGATGCCGCCGTCGAGGTAGAGCTGGCACCCGAGTGAGTGGCCCGGAAACCGCTCCGGGGACAGGTGCGGCAGCAGCCGGCCGGCGTTGAGGTACAGGGCGTGGATGCCGGCCGGTTGTACGGTGTCCACCCCGGCCTCGTTGATGAGCCGCGCCAGCCGCGCGGTGGACGCGGCGCGTGCCCGCAGGTACGCGGGATCGACCACCTCACGCAGGCCCCGGGCCAGTCGCTCCAGGTCGTGGCCGGCAAGTCCGCCGTAGGTGGAGAAGCCCTCGGTGGCGATGAGGTTCGCCTCGCACGCCGCGTGCAGTTGCCGGTCGCGCAGGCCGATGAACCCGCCGACCGCCGACAGCCCATCCTTCTTCAGGCTCACCACGCACCCGTCGGCGTACTGGAACGCCGCCGTGGCGATGCGCCGGGGCGTCCAGTCCCGGTACTCCGGCTCGCGCGTGTGCACCAGCCACGCGTTCTCGGCGAACCGTGCCGCGTCGAGGAAGAACGGCACCCGGTGGCGGCGGCACAGCTCGCTCGTGGCCCGCAGGTTGGCCATGGACACCGGCTGCGCGCCGAGGCCGTTGTTGGTGATGGTCATCAGGACCAGCCCGACCCGGCCGCCGTTCGGCCCCGCCAGGGCGCGCTCCAACGCCGCCAGGTCGATGTTGCCCTTGAACGGCTCCGCGCTGTCGAGGTCGGCCGCCTCGGGGCAGGGCAGGTCACGCGCCTGCGCGCCGACCAGTTCGACGTTGGCGTGGGTGGTGTCGAAGTGGGTGTTGCTCAAGCAGATCTGGCCGGGCTTGAGCAGGCTGCCGAACAGCACCCGTTCGCCGGCGCGGCCCTGGTGCACCGGCAGAATGAACGGGTACCCGGTGAGGTCGGTCACCTCGTCGTGGAAGCGGAACCAGGAGCGCGCACCCGCGTAGGACTCGTCGCCCAGCGCCGCGGCCCCCTCCTGGGCGTCGGACGTGGCGCCGGTGCCGGAGTCGGACAGCAGGTCGATGGTGATCTGGTCGGCGCGGAGGTTGAACGGGTTGTACCCGGCCGCCTCGATCGCCTCCCGTCGCTGTTTCGCGTCCAGGAACGCGATCGGTTCGACCACCTTGATCCGGTAGGGCGGCAGCACCGGCTCAAATTCCCGGACCATCACTCACTCTCCGATCTGTTCGCGCACAACGGCCGAGGCTCGCCGCGTCCCGGTTCGCCGACCGCCATCGGGCGGCGCGGCGGGAAGACCCGGTACGCCTCGGTGGACAGATAGACGGTCACGCCCGGTCGGGGCGGCCCCAGCCGCAGCGAAACGTGCGCGATCAGCCCGACACCGGCGTGCAGCGGCCGGCGGGTCAGCCCGGCAATCGCCCGTTCGAGCACCGAAGCGTCGAACCCGTACCGGGACAGCAGCGCGCTGACCCGGTCGTACGCCTCGGCGTCGTGGTCGACGTAGCTGCGGATCGGGACGTAGACGCTGTACCCGGCCGGTCCCCGCGCCCCGCCGAGGAAGGTGTAGCTGCCCACCAGCGGCCGGCGGGCGAACGTCTCCGTCCCGCCGCCGGCCAGCGCGCAGAATTCGGCGACCTCGTCCGGGTCGATACCGTCGACCGCGCCAGCGGCGGCCACGACATCCCGCGCCTGCGCGTCGTGGTGGCTCAGGTAGACCTTCACCCGGGCGTGCGGCCCGTCATGCAGGTCGAGCGCGAAGAACGCCAGCCGGTCCAGCCGCCCCAGTTCGCCGGGTCGGGTCGCGCGCTGGCGCACCGCCCGGCACGACGGGCCCAGGCCGAGCCGCTCCATGGCCTCGGTCACCAGGCCCGGCGCCTCGTCGACTCCCCGGATCTCCGGATTGAAGTACACCTTGAACTCGGGCCGCCGGCCGGGCCCGAACGCCAGGGACTGCCAGATCCCGAAACCATTGGGCGGGTCGGCCGCGGCGAACACCTCGTGGACCCGCTCGAACCGGGACAACGGAAGGCCGAACTCGGCGGCCCGCGCCCGAACGAACCGCCGCGCGGCGGACAGGTTCGCCGCCCCGCTCGGCACCGGGGCCAGTGCCTCGCCGAGGACTCGCAGGGTGGGGCGCTCGTTTTCGTTGAAGGCGATGGAGAATTCGACCGGCGTACCGTCGTCGGCCACGCTGGACGGCCAGGCCGGCGGCCGGGACAGCGGGCGCAGCGCGGAGGGCCCGAGCAGGTCGGTCAGCAGGGCCCGGGCCGGTCGGGAGTCCGTGTCGACGAGCTCGCACAGATACACCAGCTGACGATCGAGAAGCTCGGAAAGAGACAAGGCGGGGTCCAGGTTTGTCTCCACTCACGGTCTCCACTCGGGGTGTCGGGGGGCCTGGTCGGGTCCTGTTACCTGCCGGAGGGGGCCTGCGTCGGCAGTTGGGACATCGTGTGCCGGATCAGCCTGATCAGGGCCTGCTTGCTGGAGTCGCGTTCCCGGGCGTCGCACCACACCAGCGGGGTGGCCGGGTTCAGCCGCAGCGCGCCGCGGATCTCATCCTCGCTGTACAGGCGCTCGCCGAAGAACATGTTGGAGGCGACGACGAACGGGATTCGGCGCCGTTCGAAATAGTCGATGGCGGCGAAGCTGCTGTCCAGACGCCTGGTGTCGACCAGCACGATCGCGCCGATCGCGCCCCGGGCCAACTCGTCCCACATGAACCAGAACCGGTCCTGTCCGGGGGTGCCGAACATGTACAGGACGATGTCCTCGTTGACGGTGATGCGTCCGAAGTCCACCGCCACCGTGGTGGTGGTCTTGTCCTTCACCCCGGCCAGGTCGTCCACCCCGACGCTGGCCTGAGTCAACACCTCCTCCGTGGTCAAGGGGGCTATCTCGCTGACCGCCGACACCAACGTCGTCTTGCCGGTGCCGAAGCCGCCCGCTACAACGACCTTGACTGATTTCAATGCTTATCAGTCCCCTGTTGTCTATAGTTCCTGCAGCCGGACCAGAATCTTCTCGAGGACTTCGAGGTCCGTGGACGTCTCCTCGGCCGGCGACCCGACGGCCAGGAATCCCTGTTCGAGCAGGACGTCGACGAACAGCTTCGTCGCGGTGAGCGGGTAGCGAAGGTGAGCGGCTATCTCCGCGACCGAGGTCCAGGTCCGGCAGCGCCGCACGACCGCCTGGTACTCCGCCTCCAGCGCCTGCGGGTTCGCGCCCAGCGCGACCACCTGGGTGGCCAGATCCAGGCCGGCGTTGCGGGTCCGGGTGCGCCCGTTGACGAGCACGTACAGCGGCACGAACCGCCCCGAGCCCCCGTCGTCGTCGCCGTACCATGCGTCACGACTCATCGGCGGTGCCTCACGGACCGTTGGGTGTCGGGGCCCCGACGCGCGCGTCGGAGCCGAGGTACTGACCGATGCGGGTCACCAGGCGACTCATCTCGTACGCCACCGTCCCCATGTCGACGGCCTGGTCGCACAGCACGGCCAGCCGGCCGTTGCGCCCGGCTGCCGCCACGAACAGGCTCTGGTCGTGGTACTCGGTGATGATCTGCTCGACCGGCCCGCTGCTGAACTGTCTACCGATGCCGCTGGCGAGGCTGTAGAGCGAGGAGGCCGCGGCGGCGAGCAGTTCGGCGGCGTCCCGCGGCAGCAGCGTCGACTTCTGGATGACCAGCCCGTCGGTGGACAGGACGACGGCGTGTAGCACGCCCGGGACCTTCACCAGCTCGTCCAGGGTCCAGGTCAGATCACTGTGCGCGTCCATCATGCGGTCCCGTTCTGGTCATCGCCGGTGGGTGGGTTGCCGTTGCCTGATCGCCCCGCCTGCCAACCCTTCTGGTACTGCGCGAACCGGGACCGGGTCTCCTCCGGTGACCGGGTCGGCTCGTCCGGCGCCGCCGGGTCGGTCTGGTCGCGCAGCTCCGGCGCGAGGTGCTGCTGGGGCTGCCGCTCCGGCAGGCGCGGCCGGGGGGAGGGCGAGGGGCTGGGCGGGGTGCCGCCGGCCCGGTAGGCGGGGGGCGCGGGTCGCGGTGGCTCCGGGGCGGCGGCGCCGTGCCGGTGATGGCCGTTCACCGTGCCGTTCGGGCGATCGCCGCGAGCGTCCTGGCTCATCTGGACGAAGGGAATCGGCCGGGTGGAGCCGTTGGTGTCGGACCGGCCGGCGGGAGCCGGCGGCGGCGACACGGGGCGCATCCCGTGCTGGCCGAAGCCGAGCATCGACCCGGGCGGCGGCAGCAGCGGAACGCTCGGCTGGGCGCCGGCCAGCGGCGCTCCGGCGGCGGCCAGCGACGGCTCCGGGTCCGGCTCCGGCGCGGGGTCCGAGTCGGGGGCGATCAGCCGGTCCGGCAGCAGCACGACCGCGAGCAGCCCGCCGTACGCGGAGGTGCGCAGGGTCACCTGGATGCCGGCGCGCTTGGCCAGCTCCGCCACCACCCACAGGCCGATCTGCGCGCCGTCCTTCAGCGCCGCCACGTCGGGCGTCGGCGCGGTGGCCAGCAGCTCGTTCGCGCGGTCCAGGTCGTCGGGCAGCATGCCCACCCCGGCGTCCTCGATCTCGATCACCACTCCCCGGGTGGCCCGGGTGCAGTTGACCCACACCGTCGAGGTGGGCGGCGAGAACGCGAGAGCGTTGTCGAACAGCTCGGCGAGCAGGTGGGTGGTACCGGCGACCGCGCTGCCGACGAGCGCCACGTCCACGGTGGGGCGCAGGGTGATGCGCTGGTACTGCTGGGTCTCGCCCATGGTGGCCAGCAGCACCCGCCGCAGCCCGACCGGCTTGTGGAAGCGCCGGCCGGTCTGCCCTCCGGCGAGGATGATGAGGTTCTCCAGGAACCGCCGGGCCTGGGCGAGTTGGTGGTTGACGTCGAACAGCTGCGCCAGCACCCGCTCGTCGCCGATCGCGGTCTGCAGGTTCTCGATGACCTGCAGACCGTGCTGGAGCGGGCGCTGTGGCCGGCGCGCGACGCCCATCAGCATCGCCAGGCCGGCGGCCCGGGTGGTGGCCTCGTCGGCCGCCGCGCCGACGGCCCGCTGCAGCGACCGGTTCAGCACGGCGGCGAGCTGACCGATTTCGTCGCTGCCGTAGTCCTGGGTGGGCAGTTCGATGGCGGGGTCGGCCTTCTCGCGCCGGCGCAGCCGGGCCATCATCTCCGGCAGCCGCTGGTCCACCACCGCTGCCGCGTCCCGGCCCAGCTGAGCCAGGCGCACGGACAGCGCGCGATCGACCAGTACCTGCGACTGGCGCAGCGCCCACACGATCGCGCCCACCGCGATGGCCAGCGCGACCAGGCTGCCCAGCAGCGCGGTGAGCAACTGGTTGTCGCCGGTGTGCAGTGCCTGGGCGGACACCTCGTCGGCCTGCGCGACGGTCAGGTCGACGAGGGCGACGGAGACCTGGGTGGTCAGCGTGTCCCAGCTGGCCGCGTCGACCTCCAGGTCCGCCGGCACCGTGCCGGACCACCGGCCGCCGTCGATGACCGCGTTCTCCGCGTTGACCAGCCGCTTCCACGGGTCGCCCGCGATGGTCTGCGCGTACCGCCGGCGCACGTCCGGCCGCAGGTGCGGTGCGACGTCGGTCAGTTCGGCGTGGTAGGCCCCGACCAGGCCGACGAACTGGAGGTAGTCGCCCTCGCTGAGGGTGTGCGAGCCGAAGGCGCCGGTGACGAGCGAGCCGGCGCGCGACATCTGGTCGGTGGCGCGGAAGATCTCGGTCGCCGAGATGCCGCCCTGGGCGGCGGTGGCGTCGGGTACCACCCGGGCCTGGGTGTCGAACAGGTCGGTCGCCGAGTCGAGCAGGCCGTTGTAGAAGTCGTAGACCTGCTGCCGGTCGGCGGTACCGGAGTCAATCTTGCTGCGGATCCCGGGAAGCTGGTCCAGGTGCTGGGTCAGCGTCTTCCACCGGGTCTTGATGGACGCGGGGGCCAGCGACAGCGCCGAGTTGGCCACGGTACGCAGCGTGGACAGCCGCTGGTCGGTCTGCCGCCGCTGGTCTATCAGGCCCTGCATGCCTACCGAGGGCTTGGCGAGGTACGCGACGCTCAGCCGCCGCTCCTGCTGAATCGAGGACAGGCCGGTGACCGCCGGGATCGAGACCTGCCGGACCGTGCTGGCCACCTCGCGGTCGTAGAAGCCCGAGAAGACCAGGTACCCGGACGCCGCCAGCCACAGCACCACGGCCACCACACTGGGGATGAGCACGAGCCGGACGACGCGCCGCTTGATGGATGTCTGCTGACCGCCGCGCCGGCTCGACTCTGCCGGCCGATGCCCGTCATCGGAATCAGGTTGCACGCTCACGACGCTCCGATCGTCTTCGCCGGTGTTCGGTTCGGCAGACGCCGGGCACCCGCGCGTGCGCCCGACACGGCCGGTCTGATTCGCGGCCCCGTTCGTGCCCGGTCGGGCGTGGTCCGACGACCGTGCGAACGGGGTGGCCGCATGATCCACGCCGGCACGGGGGCACACGTTACAGGCATATGCCGGTCATGTCACCACCGGAGGCGATGCTAGGGGTAAATCGTAAATATCCTGCTTAGCTGCGGTCCGACCGCCGCGCACCCGGCTGACCAGGGGCGATACCGCGCCCGGTACGGGGGCGAAACGATCGCAACGGCGGCCACGTATCGACATCGTTCGGGACCGGCCCCGCGTAACGGTGAAATCGGGGCTTCCCCGGCGCCGCCCCCACCGGGTGCCGTGCGGTCGGTCCGCTCGGTACCGGACCGGGGACCGGCGCCGTTCGCGACCACCGACTCCGCTCACCGCGGCGATCGCACTGCGGCGATCGCACCGCGGCCCTCGTAGCGCGGCCCTCGTAGCGCGGCCATCGCGGCGGCGAGCCGGTGGCTCGACGCGTTCGTTAGGGTCTACGTCATGGTGGAGCATGGCGGAACCTCGACCGTCGCACCCGAGGGCGGAATCGGCCAGGCCGCCCGACGGCCGCCCCTGCGGACGATGCTGGCCGACGCACACAGCGGCATGCTGCTGTTCGGCATCACGCCGCCCCGCCAGAGCGCCTCGGCCGAACAGGTGCGGGAGATCGCCGCCGTCACCGTGGCGCGGCTGGCTCCGCTGAACCTCGACGGTCTGGTGCTCTACGACATCGACGACGAGAGCGACCGCAATCCGGTGCGGCGCCCGTTCCCGTACCTGCCGTGCGTGGACCCCGCCGTCTTCCACGCCGAGCACCTCGAGCGGTGGGATCGCCCCGTGATCATTTACCGGTGCGTGGGCAAGTACCCGGAGCCGGAGCTGCGCGACTGGCTGCGCTCGGCGGACCCCGACCAGATCCTCAGCGTGTTCGTGGGTGCGTCCTCGCGACACAAGACCGTGCACACCCCGTTGTCACGGGCGCAGGAATTGCGCCGCGAGGTCCGGCCCGACCTCCTGCTCGGCGCGGTGACCATCACCGAGCGCCGGGACGAGCACCTGCGGATGGTGGCCAAGCAGGCCCAGGGCTGCGGATATTTCGTCTCCCAGGTGACGTACAACGTCGACGCGACCAAGAGCGTGCTGTCGGACTACTTCTACACCTGCCGCGACCAGGGGATTCCGGTGCGCCCGGTGCTGTTCACGCTGTCGGTGTGCGGATCGGTCAAGACCCTGGCGTTCCTGCAGTGGCTGGGGGTCGACGTGCCGCGGTGGCTGGAGAACGCGCTGCGCAACGCCGCCGACCCGCTGGCCGAGTCGTACGACCAGTGCCTGGCCAACGCCCGCGAACTGATCGCGTTCTGCCGCCGCCTGGGCATGCCGTTCGGTTTCAGCGTGGAGAGCGTGTCGATCCGCAAGGTGGAGATCGAGGCGTCGGTCGCCCTGGCCGGGGAGTTGCGCGCGCTGCTGTCCTGAGCCGCGGTCAGTGGGTGCGCCTGCGGTTCAGCGCGAAGGCGGTCCCCAGGAGCACCAGCCCGCCGCCCGCCGCGACCAGGCCGGCCACCACGATCCGGGTCAGGCTGCGGCCGGTGACCGGCAGGGAGCCGGAGCCGACGGCGACGCTCGCGGTGGATGGTGGCGAGGTGACCGTACCGCCGGACGGATCGGTGGCGGTCACGACGGCGGTGTCGGAGATGCGGCGGGCGTCGAGGTCGGCCTTGGTCACCGGGTAGTGGGAGGTGCAGGTCATGTCCTGGGCGGGCGCGAGGACGGTCGCGGGGCAGGCGATGGCCGGCTGCGGGCCCGTACCGGAGAAGAGGGTCTCGGCGACCCGCACCCCGGTGAGCGTGACGTTGCCGTTGTTGAGCACCCGGAACGAGTAGGTGACCTGCTGGCCGGCGGCGGTGACGGCGGTCGGCTCCGCCGACTTCACCAGCGACAGCGACGGCGCGGCGGTGATGTCGAGGGCGGCGTCCGAGGGCGGCGTGGCGATCGAGCCGTCGCCCGGTACGGTCGCGTTCGCGGTGGCGGTGTTGGTCACGCCTCCGGCGTCCACGTCCGCCTGCGTGACGAGGTACGTGCCGGTGCAGGTGGTCTGCTCGCCGGCGGCCAGGGTGGTGTCGGGGCAGGTGATGGCCGGCGGCGTACCGGTGCCGCTGAAGGCGCTGTCGAAGACCAACACGCCGGTCAGGATCCCGTCGCCGCTGTTGGTCACCACGTACCGGTAGGTCACCCGCTGCCCGGCCGCGGACACGATGGCCGGATCGGCGAGCTTGGTGAGCGCCAGACCCGGGCTGATGTCGGTGTCCACCACGACGAAGGACGGCGGCGAGGTGGTGGCGGTGCCGTCGGCCCCGGTGCCGGTGGCGGTGGCGGTGTTGGTGAGACCGCCGGCGGCGATGTCGGCCGAGGTGACGGTGTAGGTGCCGGCACAGGTGGTCGACGCCTCGGGGGCCAGCGTGGTGATCGGGCAGGTGACGGCCGGCGGGGTGCCGGTGCCGCTGAACGCGGTTTCGGTGATGACCAGGCCGCTGACGGTGACGGTGCCGTTGTTGATGACCAGGAACGAGTAGGTGATCACCTGCCCGGCGGCGGTCACCGTACTAGGGATCGCGGACTTGACCAGGCTCAGCGACGGGGCGGCGGTGATGTCGACGGTGGCGGTGGACGGTGACGAGGTGGTGGCGGTGCCGTCGGGCGTGGTGCCGGTGGCGGTGGCGGTGTCGCTGATGGCGGTGCCGGCGTCGAGGTCGTCCTGGGTCACGCTGTACGTGCCGGTGCAGGTGACCTGGTCGCTCGGGGCGAGGGTGGGGTCCGGGCAGGTGATGACCGGTGGGGTGCCGGTGCCGGTGAAGTCGGTGTCGGCCACGGTCAGCCCGCTCAGGGTGACCTCGCCGGTGTTGGTCGCCACGAACTGGTAGGTGACCTGCTGACCGGCCGTGGACACGCTGGTCGGGATGGCGATCTTGGTCAGCGACAGCCCCGGCGCTCGGGTGCCCTCGGCGACGGCCGGCGCCGCGCCGGCCAGGGGCAACCAGCCGACGGCCAACAAGGCGGCGCCGATGGCCGGCAACCGGCCGGCCCGACAAAGTACGGACAATCCCCGTATACAGCTCACAAGGTGCATAGTAGGAACAAGCACAGGATTATGGGTGAGATCGCTCAACGTCTGGCTCGATCTCATACGGGGGAGAACACCATGGGACATCTTCGGCGGACATCATCAACGGCGTTGCTGGCGCTCGCGCTCGCGGGCCTGGCGAGCCTCGGCGCGGCACCCGCCAACGCGGCACCCGACGACCCGACCGTCCCGGCCGGCCCCGTCCCCACGCAGTCGGTCGAGCCCGCGCCGATAGTGGGGATCAACTCGATCGATCCGCAGTCCGGGTCGACGCAGGGCGGCTTCACCATCACGGTCACCGGAGTCGGGTTCGCGCCGGGCCAGACCGGCGTCCGGATCTGCGACATCGATCTCCCGCCGGCCAGTGTCCAGGTCGACTCGACGGGAGACACCCTCACCTTCACCGCCCCGGCGTGCGCGGCCGGACAGACCCAACTTCTCGTCAGCACACCGACGGGCGAGGCCTCGACGGTGTTCGACTATGAAGCCGAGGGTGCGCTTCCGGTCACCGGCAGCTCGATCGAGCTGCCGATCACGGCCGGTGCGGCCCTGGTCGTCGCGGGCGGGCTCGCGCTCCTGCTGACCCGCCGCAGGTCGCCGCGACCGCTCCAGCGCTGACCGGACCTACGCATCCGCGACCTACGCCTCCGCGGACGCGGGTCGGGCGTCGGGGTTCTCGGCGGCGGAGTTCTCGGTGCTGGCGGTTTCGGTGGCGGCGGTTTCGGTGCTGGCGGTTTCGTTGGCGGCGTTGTCGGCGGCGAGCCGGGCGGCCTGAGTGGCGAGGTATCGCCGCTCGGCCACGCTGGTGGCGCGCCGGGCGGCGGCCCGATAGTGCGCGAGCGCGCCCTCATGGTCACCGGAGCGCTCCAGCAGGTGCGCCCGTACCGCGTCGAGCCGGTGACCGCGGGTCAGGCGCTGGTCGGCGTCCAGCGGCTCCAGCAGCGCGAGCCCGGCCCGGGGTCCGTGCACCATCGCGGCGGCCACCGCGCGGTTGAGCGTCACCACGGGGTTGCCGGTCATCCGGTCGAGCATGCCGTACAGGGCGAGGATCTGCGGCCAGTCGGTGTCCTCAGCGCGCTCCGCCTCGCCGTGCAGCGCGGCGATCGCCGCCTGAAGCTGGTACGGGCCGAGCGGCGCGTGAGACATCGCCTCGGTGACCAGCGCGACGCCCTCGGCGATGGCGGCCCGGTCCCACCGCCGCCGATCCTGCTCGGCCATGGGAATCATCGCGCCGTCCGGGCCGGTGCGCGCCGGCCGCCGGGCGTCGGTGAGCAGCATGAGGGCCAGCAGCCCGGCGACCTCCCCGGCCGTGGGTACCAGCCGGTGCAGCAGGCGGGCCAGCCGGATCGCCTCGGTCGACAGCTCCACCCGGTCCGGCCGCGATCCGGACGTGCTCAGGTACCCCTCGTTGAAGACGAGGTACAGCACCTGGAGGACCACGTCCAGGCGGCCGGCCCGGTCGGGCGCGGGCGGCAGCTGGAACGGCATCCCGGACGCCCTGATCTGCTGCTTGGCGCGGGCGATGCGCTGGGCCATGGTCGGCTCGGGCACCAGGAAGGCGCGGGCGATCTCGGCGGTGGACAGGCCGCCGACGGCGCGCAGGGTCAGCGCGGCCTGTACCGGCGGCCGCAGCGCGGGATGGCAGCACAGGAACAGCAGCGTGAGCGAGTCGTCTCCGGCCGGACGGGCATCGGCAGCGGGTGTCACGAACTGGTCGACCGGGGTGCGACCGGCGGCCTGCGCCTCCCGGGCCCGGCGCGCCTGGTCGCCGCGCAGCTGATCGATCATGCGTCGGGAGGCGACCCGGATCAGCCAGGACGGGGGCTGTTCGGGTACCCCCTCGGCGGGCCACCGCAGCGCGGCGGCCAGCAGCGCCTCCTGCACCGCGTCCTCGGCGACGTCGAAGTGCCCGTACCGGCGCACCAGCGCGCCGAGGACCCGCGGCGCCAGCTCGCGCAGCAGGTCCTCGACGCCCCGATCGGGTGACAGCGCCTACTCCTGGATGCCGGGCATGCCGCTCATGATGGGTCGCACCTCGACGGTGTCGCCGACCGCGTCGACGACCCGGGCGGCGATGGCCATGGCCCGGTCGTGGCTGTCGCAGTCCACGATCGCGAAGCTGACCAGCACCTCCTTGGCCTCCGCGTACGGCCCGTCGCTGGCCGCCACGTCGCCCTCCCGTTTGCGCAGGGTGCGGGTCAGCGACGGGTCGGCCAGGCCCTCGGTGAGCACCAGTTCACCGGACTCGGTGAGCTCCTTGCCGAGGTCCGCGTAGAACTGGCACACCGCCTGGAACTCGGCGCTCGTGACATCCACCTCGGCCCAGGACACCTGGCTCGTGTACGCCAGCAGCATGTACTTCATAGTGGTCGACCCTCCCGGTTGATTGTTGCCCTTGGTTACCGGTACCTCGGAGCGGACACCGCCGTCTCGACACCCGGTGGGATTTTTTTGGCGGATTTTTTGGTGGGTGTCTCTTGGCGCGTTTCTCTTGGAAGGATGGTCGGGCTCGGCTGACGCGCCGGGCCGGCCCGCCGTGGTGTGGTGGGCCGGCCCGGTTGTCCGCTACTGAAGCTACGACGAGCTACGCGCAGCCGCTGAGCAGGCCGGTCACGAACGTGCAGCGCAGCGTCCGGTGGTTGTTGGACAGGTCCGGATCGTTCGTGCCGTCGATCTGGATGGAGATGCCGAACGTGCCGATGAGCAGCAGCCCCGGCTGGTAGTCGACCTCGAACCGGGCGCTGTGTGACGCGTCCATCGGCGCCTTCGTGCAGGTGGCCACCGATCCGTGGTGGTCACAGTCGAACCCGTCGGTGTCGTTGACGCGCACCACGCCGCCGAGCCAGGAATCGGCGCTCACCGTGACCTTCGCGTGCGGGTCCGAGGAGGGTCCGAGGTTCTCGGCGACGAAGGTGACCGCGAGCTTGCCGGCGTCGCGCCGGGCGTCGGCCGGCTTCACCTTCAGGTCGGCCCGGCCGTCGAGCACGGTGATGGTGAAGGTGGCGCTCGCCTGGACGATGCCGCCGACCACGACCTCGGCGGTGACGGTCTGGGTGGAATGCACGGCGGTGGCCAGCAGGGTGAAGGTGACGTTCTCCCCGCTGGCGGCGGAGGAGATCGGCACCTTGGTCTGGTACCCGGTGCCGCCGTCCGACGCGCAGGTCGAGGCGGTGACGGCGACCGGCGAGCCGGCGCAGGAGACCAGGTCGGTGTAGGAACTCAGATCGGTCGAGTGGATGCGGTAGACGCGTCCGGCGTTGTCCTGGTTGGTCGCGGTGAGCGTGACGTTGAACTGCTCACCGACGTGCGCCGTGATCGCGTTAGGACAGACGCAGAGCGTGGTGGCCCAGGCCAGGGCGGGACTCGCCACCGAAACCACGCCCACCATGGCGAGCGCGAGGACCGTGACGATGCGGCGTATGTGCATGCGGGACTCCATGAGCGAGTTGGATTGGCGGGGCCAGGCTTCGCCGGTGCGCCGTCGACCTGGCCGAGCGATGGACTGAACTCATTGGGCCCGATGAGTAAAAACCACTTTGTGGTGTATTTCGCGATTGTGCAAGCGGACTCGCGGGCCGGTCCGGCAATCGCATTTATCGGTTGCCCGGCGTCATCCGCCGCCGGTCAGCGGGTATTAGTGAACGCATTTCACTATTCACATTCCCGGCGGTCTGGTTCGCGCGTGCGATCGTGCTCGCGACGGTCTTGCCGTTGCGAAACCGTGTCGCGATGTGCCATCTCGCCGAATGGCGAGCGCAGCGTCGGAAGTCCGACATGACGATTGACCGGCCGGTTTGGAGAATCGGAACAGGACCTCTGAACACCACCCGCGCCCGGCCGGCGGAGGGAGTTGGATTCGGCGACGCGATACCGGAACGAGCACCAGGAGGCGCTGACATGACCGCTATGGTGAACCGGCGATTCGGCTGCTATTCGCCGACCCGGTCGAATGTCTACAACTTCGATACCCTCGAGCGCCAGGTCGGCCGCGCATTCAATGTCTATTCGACGTTCATCTCATTCGACAGCACGACGGTCACGCATTCCGAGATCCGGACCGCGTCGGATACCGGGCACGATATCCTGCTGGCCTGGCAGCCGTCCAGAACCGTCGGACTTCGCTTCAGCGACATCCTGGCCGGCAGCTATGACCGGTACATCGACGGCTGGTTCGATTTCCTCGCGGCATTCCCCACCACCGTATACATCCGCTTCGGCCACGAGATGAACGGCTCCTACACGCCGTGGAGCCCGCTGTACACCGGGGCCGTGGCGAGCAGCCAGTGCACCTCGCCGGCCCAGTTCGCGCAGGTCTGGCGCTACCTGGTCGCCCGGCAGCGGGCCAACAAGCGCGCGATCAATATCCGCTGGTACTTCTGTCCCAATGTCAACGACGTGCCGGTCAGAACGCCGTACCCGCTGGAGACGTTCTACCCGGGCAGTGCGTATGTCGATGTCGTCGGTTACGACAGCTACAACGGACTGAGCGGGCAGTGGTTGAGTCCGCTGCAGACGCTCGCCGGCAAGACCGGCACGACGGCGAATGCCTACGACCGCGTCGGCGCGCTGCGCCGCGACGCGGGTGTCTGGGTGGGCGAGACCGGGTGTGTGGACGCCGGCGACCCGAAGGACATCAACCCACCGGTCTACGACTCGCACAGCAAGGCGCAGTGGTGGACCGACCTGTTCGCGATCGGCGACGATCTGCCGAGGCTCACGACCATCTGTTTCTTCAACGAAACGGGTTCCCGCAATTGGCGCTTCGACTCCAGCCCGCAATCGCTGGCCAGCTTCCAACGTAACTTCGCGAACCGCATGGGTCGGCCCGTTACCCGAAGCCGCAGCATCGGCGGACGCTGATTGAATTCGCCGTACCATCCGCGCCGGACGCACACCGGCGTGACCGTCGCTGGCAGCTGCGATCGCTTCGCGACGTGTCTGTCCGACCCCTCCGCTCGTTTGTCCACGGCGGACACCACCGGCACCGGGTAGAAGCCTGCGTACCGCCGTCAACCGCCGTATCGACGAGGGACAGGGAACGTGATGGATCGTCTGGTCAGGGTCGCGAACGTGCGGTGGGGACGGGGGCTGCTCGCCCTCGCGCTGGTCGCCGCCGTCGCCGGCACGGTGGTGCAGCTGCGCACCGCCGTACCGGCACGCGCCGATGTCCGCACCGCGGCTGATGACACGCTGCGTACGAGCTGGGACCGGGCCGAACCCAACCTCACGCCCAGCGTCGTCACCGGCAGCAACTTCGGCCAGCTCTTCGCCACCCAACTCGACGGCCAGCTGTACGCCCAGCCGCTGGTCATCGGCGACACGGTGGTGGCGAGCACCGAGACCGACAAGGTCTACGGCCTCGACGCGGTCACCGGCGCGGTGAAGTGGTCCGACGATTTCGGACCGGCCTGGCCGGCCTCCACGATCGGCTGCGGCGACCTGGTCCCGGACATCGGCAACACCTCGACCGGCGTGTACGACCCGTCCAGCGGAACGGTGTACCTCACCACCAAGGTGAACGACGGGCCCGACGCCCAGCACCCCAACTGGTACCTGCACGCGGTCAGCGCCACCGACGGCGCCGAGCGCCCGGGCTGGCCCGTCCAGATCGTCGGCTCGCCCAGCAACGATCCGACCCGCCCGTTCCAGCCCTACAGCGCGCACCAGCGGCCCGGCCTGCTACTGATGGGCGGAGTGGTCTACCTCGGCTTCGGCAGCCACTGCGGGTACGGCAGCTACGTCGGCTGGGTGGCCGGCATCAACACCAACACCCGCGCCATCAACATGTGGGCGGACGAGACCGGCCCGAGCAGTAAGAAGGCCGGCATCTGGCAGGGCGGCGGCGGGCTGGTCTCGGACGGGCCGGGGCGCATCTTCCTGACCAGCGGCAACGGCGTCACCGCGCCGGACGGCCCCGGCGCGAGCCCGCCCGGGCAGCTGTCCGAGTCGGTGGTGCGGCTGGGCGTGGCCGCCGACGGCACGCTGTCGGCCCGGGACTACTTCAGCCCCAGCAACGCCGACGAGATGGACACCAACGACCAGGACCTTGGGGCCGGCGGCCCGATGGCGCTGCCGTCGCAGTACTTCGGCACGCCGTCGGTGCCCAACCTGATGGTCGAGGTGGGCAAGGACGGCCGGGTGTTCCTGCTCAACCGGGACGACCTCGGTGGCAAGGGGCAGGGCAGCTTCGGCGGGGACAAGGTGGTGCAGCGGGTGGGTCCCTTCCGCGGGCTGTGGGGGCATCCCGCCGCCTACGGTGGCGAGGGCGGCTGGGTCTACTACGTGCAGAACTCCGGCACCATGCTCGCGTTCCGGTACGGCGTCAACGGCAACGGCTCACCCACCCTGTCCAGCGCCGGCAACAGCGCGGAGACGTTCGGGTACACGTCCGGCTCCCCGCTGGTGACTTCCGACGGCACCACCCCGGGTACGGGCGTGGTGTGGGTGGTCAACGTGGACGGTCCGACCGGCGCGAACGGCCGGCTGTGCGCGTACAACGCGGTGCCGGTGGGCGGCCACCTGAACCTGCTGCGCTGCTTTCCGATCGGTACCGGCGTCAAATTCAGCACCCCGGCGTCGTCCGCCGGCCGCGTCTATGTCGGCACCCGCGACGGGCGCCTGTACGGCTTCGGCCAGCCGGTCACCGCCGCGCTGAACATCCCGCAGACCGATTTCGGCGGGGTGGCGGTCGGGCAGACCGCGACGGCGACCGTCACCGCCACCGCGGTGCGGCCGGTCACGGTCACCGGGGTCAGTACGTCCGCGCCGTTCTCGGTGCCCACGCCGCCCGCGCTGCCGGTCTCCCTGGCCGCCGGAGAGTCGATCCAGGTGCCTGTCACGTTCTCGCCGACGGCACCCGGCTCGTATACCGGCGCGCTGGACCTGTCCTTCACCGACGGGACCGCCGGGGTGCTCGGCGGCGCACTGCAGGCCACCGCCGTCCGGCCGGGATTCGCCGGCGACCCGCCGACGCTGGGCTTCGGTGGCGTGGTGGTGGGCGCCAGCAAGTCGCTCACCGCGAGCTTCACCAACACCGGCGACACCGGCGAGACGGTCACCGGCGTCACCGGGCCCACCGGCCCGTTCACCGCCTCGGGCCTGCCCGGCACCGGCACGGTGGTGGGGCCGGGGCAGACCGTCAACGTCTCGGTGACCTACACGCCGACCGCGGCGGGCACCGATACCTCCACCATCTCGGTCAGCGGGCCGGACGGCACCGGTACGGTGGCGCTGAGCGGCACCGGGCAGGTCGGGCACCCCGAGCTGTCCTTCTCCCCGTCGAGCCTGAACTTCGGCTCGGTACCGGTCGGGCTCACCGCCACCCAGACGTTGACCGTGAAGAACACCGGCAACCTCAACGTCACCATCACCAAGGCCTCCCCGCCCGCGCTGCCGTTCGTGGTGAACACGCCGCTGCCCGAGGGGCAGGTGCTCACCCCCGGCGACAGCGTGCAGATCCAGGTGACCTTCGCGCCCAGCGCCGTCGGCACGTTCAACGGGTTCTACTCGATCAGCTCGGATGACGGGCACGGGTCGCACGACATCCCGGTCGTCGGCACGGCCACGGCGCCCCCGTCCGGCAGCGCGCTGCCCAGCGTGCTGGCGGGCGGTTGGATGTTCAACGGCTCCGCGGCGATGTCCGGCTCGACGCTGGCCCTCACTCCGGCCCAGCCGGAGAAGATCGGCACCGCCATCTACACCACGCCGCTGCCCGGCGACGGGCTGACCGCCTCCTTCACCGCCGAGATCGGCGGGGGTACCGGCGCGGACGGGCTCACCTTCGCGATGCTCGACGCGGCCCGCAACACGCCGCAGGGCATCGGCGCGGGCGGCAGCGCCCTCGGCTTCGGTGGCCTGCCGGGCGTCGCGGTCAGCCTGGACACCTACCGGAATTCCGGCGATCCGTCGGCCAACTTCGTGAGCATCCTCAGCACCAATCCCACCGGCGCGGTGGAGCGGCTGGCCGCCGCCACGGCGATCCCGGCCCTGCGCACCGGTACGCACGCGGTCAAGGTGAGCGCCGCGGGCGGCACGCTCACCGTCTGGATCGACGGCACCCAGGTGCTGTCCCAGTCGGTCCACCTCGCGCCGAGCATCCTGCCGGCCTTCACTGCCAGTACGGGTGGGGCGACCGACCAGCACCTGGTGCGCAACGTGTCGATCAGTTCGGGCCCGACCATGATCGCGCCGCCGGGCAGCGGCTGGCGGTTCAACGGCACGGCCGCAATGAGCGGCGCCTCGCTGGTGCTGACTCCGGCGCGCGCCCTGTCCGCGGGCTCCGTCCTCTACTCCACGCCGGTCGCCACCGACGGGTTGGCCGCCTCGTTCGGCCTGTCCATGAACGGCGGCACCGGTGCGAACGGTGCGACCTTCGCCCTGGTGAATCCGGCCAGCGGCGGGGCGGGCAGCCTGGGCTCGATCGGTAGCGGCCTGGGCTTCGGCGGGCTCGCCGGCACGGCCGTCATCTTCTCGACGTACCCGCAGCTGGGTGTCGACTCGCACAGCTTCGTGGCGGTGGTCACCGGCGCGGCCGGCGGCGGGCTGACCAAACTCGGCTCCTCGACCGCCGTGCCGAACCTGCGCACCGGCACCCACAACGTGCTCATCACGGTGGTCGGGACGACGCTCGACGTCGCGGTGGACGGCAGCCAGATCCTCAGCGTTCCGGTCGCGTCGCTGACACCCACCGCGATCGTCGGGTACACCGCCGCCACCGGCGCGCTGACCGACGTGCACACCATCACCGACGCGCAGGTGGTCACCGGTGCCACCGCCGCCGGTGCGCACCGCGGCGGTTAGCGCCACACCCACCGCACGCACGCCGCACGGACCCGGTCCGTGTCGGCCCGTTCGTCGCGCCCAGGTGCGGTCGGACGGGCCTGCGCGAGCGCGCCTCCGTCGCGGGCGCGGCCGGGTGATGAGCGCCCCTAACGAGCGCGACGGCCGGCGGGATGCGGCTCAGGCGTGTTGTTGATGCCACTAAATCGGGAAGCATTTCCGACCCTCCGTTTGCCGAGCCATCCACTAGCGTCCCCCTGCGTAGTTGATTGATAACCGTTGGTAGCCGCAGGTTCGCTCCGTCCCGCTCCGCCAGGTGATCTGAAGCCCAACTCAGCAGAAAGGTTTGAGGGTGAACGAGGCAGTGACCACACGTGTCCGGCCGCGGCCAAGGAGAACCCGCCCCACCGGCCCGCCGTATCTGCCACAGCCTCCCACTGAGGTGGAGAAGGATCAGTACTACGGACCGCAGGCGCGCTGGATTTTCCTGCTCTTCCTGTGCGCGTTCACCGGGGTGATGTACGGGCTGTCCCGGCTGGCCCTGAACTCGATCTGGACCAGCCTGCTGTACGAGCTGATGACGGTGCAGATCATCGCCGTCGTGATCAGCCAGGTGTCCAGCACCCGGCCGCGCCGCGGCACCCTGGCCGGGCACCGCGAGAGGGTCGCCGCCTACCGGCCGCGGCACTACCCCTCGGTCGATGTGTTCCTGCCCTCGGCCGGTGAGCCGCTCTACATCCTCGCCAACACCTACCGGCACGTGGCCGGGCTGCGCTGGCCCGGGGCGCTGAGGGTGTACGTCCTCGACGACTCCGCCCGCGAGGAGGTGGCCACCCTGGCGGAGCGGTTCGGGTTCACCTACCTGAGCCGCCCCAACCGGGGTGAGCTGAAGAAGGCGGGCAACCTCAAGTACGGCTTCGAGCACTCGTCGGGCGAGTTCATCCACGTCTTCGACGCCGACTTCGTCCCACGCCCCGACATGACCCTCGAGCTGATGCCGTACTTCGCGGAGGACGACACCATCGGCATCGTCCAGTCGCCGCAGTACTTTGACGTGACGACCCCGGGCTTCAACTGGCTCCAGCGGGCCGCCGGCGCCACCCAGGAACTGTTCTACCGCTGGGTCCAGCCGGCCCGCGACGCCGTGGACGCGGCGATCTGCGTGGGTACCAACGCCATCTACCGGCGCGCCGCGCTGCGGGCGGCCGGTGGGTTCGCCCAGATCGGCCACAGCGAGGACGTGCACACCGGGGTCAACCTCGCCAAGATCGGCTACCGTACCCGGTACGTACCGGTGAACCTGGCCAAGGGCATCTGCCCGGACAACTTCGACGGCTTCGCCAACCAGCAGTACCGGTGGTGCACCGGCAGCATGAGCCTGCTCGCCGACTCGAACTTCCACCGTTCCCAGCTGTCGATCAAGCAGAAGCTCTGCTTCTGGACCGGATTCCTCTACTACATCACCACCGCGCTGGCGGCGTTCACCGTGCCGATCCCCGGCCTGCTGATGCTCTGGCTGTTCCCGCTGCAGATCCGGCCGATGAACTACCTGCCGCTGGTGGGTACCGTGTTCGTCTGGTCGACACTGATGCCCCGGGCGACCGAGAACCGGTGGTCCCCGCTGGTGGTGCGCATCCAGATGCTCATCGGCTTCTGCCACGCGATCGCGCTGTTCGACTTCGTCCGCGGCCGGACCGCCGCGTGGGTGCCCACCGGGGCGGCCAAACGCAACCCGACCGCCAAGCGGGTGCTGCGTACGCTGCGGATCTGGCTGGCCGGCTCGCTGGCGCTGACCTGGATCGGCATCTTCCACGTGATGCTCACCTACGGCGGCGCGCGGGTCTGGGCCACCGTGGTGTTCTCGATCCCGATGTTGTATTTCGAGATACCGCTGCTGCTCGGCAACCGGGGAGTACGCCGGATCGAACACCACGACGTGATCGACCTGGCCATCCCCAGTCAACAGACACAGACACTCAGCCCAGCCGGCGTGGAGGCGTGATGGCCAGGCGAACGGACACTCACTTCCGCCCGGACATCGAGGGGCTGCGGGCGATCGCCATCCTGCTGGTCGTGCTCTACCACGCCGGCCTGAGCGTGGTGCCCGGCGGCTACGTCGGCGTGGACATCTTCTTCGTCATCTCCGGCTTCCTCATCACCACCCAACTGATCCGCGAGCTGTCAAACACCGGGCGCATCGCGTTCGGCCGGTTCTACGCCCGGCGGGCGCTGCGGCTGCTGCCCGCCTCGGTCATGGTGGCCCTGGCCACCATCCTGGCCACCTGGCACTGGGCGCCGCCGCTGTTCGCCAGGACCGTGTCCGCCGACGGGCTGGCCGGCATCTGTTACCTCATCAACGTGCGGCTGGCCATCCAGGGAACGTCCTATCTGGACGCCACGCAGGCGGTTTCACCGTTGCAGCATTTCTGGTCGCTGGCCGTGGAGGAGCAGTTCTATCTGATCTGGCCGGCGGTGCTGGCGCTCGCCGCGCTGGCCTGGGCGAAGCGGGCGAGCCTGACCTCGGCCGCGGTGACGCTGTCCGTGCTCGGCGGCGCGTCGCTGGTGCTGTGCGTGTGGCAGACCGGCCACAGCGAACCGTGGGCCTACTTCGGCATTCAGGCACGGGCCTGGGAGCTGGCCGCCGGCGCGCTGGTGGCGCTGGCGGCCGACCGGCTGGCCCGGCTGCGCCCCAGCGCCGCCGCGGCGCTGTCCTGGTCCGGTCTGCTGCTGGTGCTGTGTTCCGCGTTGATCTACGACGACGCGACGGTCTTCCCCGGGTACGCGGCGGTGCTGCCGGTGGCCGGCGCCGCGCTGATGATCGCGGGTGGCACCGCGGCGCCCCGGTTCGGCCCGATCCTGGTGCTGCGCCGGTGGTTCATGCAGGAGATCGGCCGGCTGTCCTACGGCTGGTACCTCTGGCACTGGCCGGTGCTGATCCTCGCCCCGTACGTGCTGGGTCGCGATCCGGGGGTGCCGCTCAACCTGGCGCTGGCCGGGGCCGCCCTGGTACCCGCGGCGATGTCGCTGACCGCGATCGAGGACCGCATCCGCTTTCACCGCAGCCTGCGCGCCCGGCCGCGGCACGGGTTGCTGCTCGGCGGCGGGCTGACCGCCACCGCGGCCGTGCTGGCCCTGCTGAGCCTGAGCATCCCGGTCACGGTCAAGGGACGGGGCACCGCGACGAACACCGCGCACGTGCTCGCGGCGCCGTCGGCGGGTACCGCCGGCCCCGACGACGCGGCCCAACTCACCAGCCTGATCCAGACCAGCAGCTACGCCACGGCCATGCCCGGCAACCTGGTGCCGCCGCTGACTAACGCGTCGCACGACTACCCGAACGACGGCGACTGCCTGGCCACGCTGGGCCAGACCTCGGTCGGGCCCAGCGTCGAGCGCGGCTGCGAACTGCGTGGCGACGTGGCGTCGCCGACCATCGTGGTCATCTTCGGTGACTCGCACGCCCACCAGTGGTTCGACGCGATCAACACGATAGCGCTGCAGCAGCACTGGCGGCTGGCGCTGCTCGCCAAGGCGGGGTGCACCCCGGCCACCATTCTGGTGGACCGCACCGGCAGCGCCCAGTCGTACACCGAGTGCCAGCAGTGGCGCGCCTCGGCGATCGATCAGATCAACCGGATGCGCCCGAGCCTCGTGCTGCTCTCCTCGTTGTACTACGGCAACGGGGCGACCGACGGAGAGTGGGCGCAGGCCTGGCTGTCCACCGTGAACGCGATCCGGCCGTCGGGTGCCCGCTCGATCCTCATGGATGACACCCCCGACCTGAGGGGGCACAGCGTGCCCGACTGCGTCTCCGGCGACCCGCTGAACATCCGCCGGTGCGACCTGCCGGTCGCGCAGGCCATCCACACCTCCCGCAACCAGGCCGTCACCGGCACCCTGACGGCGGTGGGCGTGAAGGTCATCGACCCGACGCCGTGGTTCTGCACCAGCTCGGTCTGCCCGGTGGTGATCGGCAACACCCTGGTCTACCGCGACGGCAGCCACGTCTCGGCCACCTACATCAAGCTGCTCACCCCACTGCTGGCCCCACTACTGGAAGCCCGGTAACCCCTATGGACACCACCGCCCGCAGCGTCAACAGCACCCTGGAGATCCCTGCCTCCGTCGAACGTCCGCCGGTCATCCACCATCGCGCGATGAAGCGCTCGGGGCTGGCCAGCGCCCTGCTCGCGCTGCCCGCCGCGGCGGTGACCCTGGCCATCGTGCTGCCCGGGCTCGGCCACCGGGCGATGTGGAACGACGAGTACGCGACCTGGTACGCCGCCACGCTGTCGGCCGGCGACCTGCTGCGGCTGCTGGACCACGTGGACGCGGTGGTGGCGCCGTACTACCTGTTCATGCACGCGTGGATAGCGGTGTTCGGGGACTCCGCGGCCAGCCTGCGCATGCCCTCCGCCCTGGCCATGGCCGCCGCGGCCGGGCTCACCACGCTGCTGGGCAGGCGGCTGTTCAACACCGTCGTGGGGCTGGCCGCCGGCCTGCTGCTGGCCTGCCTGCCCGCGGTGTGCCGGTACGGGCAGGAGGCGCGGCCGTACGCCCTGGTGATGGCCGCGACCGTGCTGGCCGGACTGCTGCTGGTGCGGGCCGCGCTGTGGCCGGTGTGGCGGCGGTGGTGGGGGTACGCGGCCGCGATGACCGCGGTGGCGCTGCTGCACTTCGTCGCGCTCACCGCGCTGGTGTCGCACACGTACTTCGTGCTGCGCGCGATGCGGGGCCGCCGGGACTTCCGGATCCTGCGCTGGTGCGTGCCGCTGGCCGTGGTCGTCACCGTGGTGCTGCCCCTGGCCGCCAAGGGCTCCCACGAGTCGAGCGCGATCGACTGGATCAGCGCGGACGGCAAGGCGCTGGCCCAACTGCCGGGCAAGACGTTCGGCTCGGGGGCGGTGGCCGCCGCGCTGCTCGTCCTGGCCGGGCTGGGCGCCCTCGCGCTGTGGCTGGCCGGCCCGTACGCGCCGGTGTTCGCCGACGCGCGGGACCGCGCCACGGCGGGGAACGGGTGGCCGGACGGCGTACGGCAGGACGGTGCCGGGTCGGACACGGCCGCACACGAACTGGTCGCCTGGAACGGCGCCTCCCGGGACAAGGCCGTGATGCTGGTGTGCTGGGCGCTGTTCCCGCCGGTGTTCTGCTACCTCACCTTCCCGGTGCTGCACCTGCTGCTGTTCCGGTACCTGCTGTTCACGCTCCCGGCGTACTGCCTGCTGGCCGCCGCGGTCGGGCACGCCGCGCTGGGCCGCGTGCGCGGCGCCCGGTGGCTGGTACCGGTCCTCACGTTCGGACTCGCCGTCGCGATCGCCTTCGTCGGGGTGCCGGGCCAGCACGCAGCCCGGCGCTCCCCGGTGGTGGGGGAGCCGGACCTGCGCGCCGCCGCCCGCGTGGTGGCCGCCCACCTCCGGCCGTCCGACGGCGTCGCCTACGCGGGTACCGCCCGCAACGGCCGCCGGGCGTTCGCCTACGAGCTGCGCGGGCACCCGGCACCGCGCGACATCTTCCTGGCCGTGTCCTCGCAGCAGCTGGGTACCTTCGGCGCGTTCGAGTGCAAGGAGCCGGGCAGCTGTGCGGGCGAGACCCCGCGTATCTGGCTCGTGTCCACCGCGCCGGACAGCGCCGACCGGTTCGCGCAGATGCCGGCGACCACCGCGGCCCTGCTGCACGACGAGTTCACCGCGCAGCAGGAGTGGCGGCTGACCGGGGTCCGGGTCTCCCTGTTGGTGCGGACGGGCACGCTGTGAGCCGGCTCGCCACCGTGGCGAGCCTCGTTACGCTGGCGCTGCTGGCCGTCGTCGCGGCCTGCGCGCCGCGACGCGACCGGTCCGATCCGGCGCTCCACGATGGCCCGTCGCGACCGGTGCTCGGCGCCTACCTGGGCAGCGGGCCCAAGGGTACGGCCCGGCTGCCGCAGTGGCAGCTCTGGTCCGGGGTACCCGCGCCGTACGGCATCGACTACCTTCCCGCGGACTCCTGGGACACCATCACCGGCCCGAGCTGGTTGCTGGACGCGTGGCGTGACTCGGGACGCCGGCTCGTGCTGTCGGTACCCATGCTGCCGATGCCCGCCCGGTCGGTGAACTCCGACGGATCGACGCTGGAGCAGTGTGCGGCCGGCGACGACGACCCGCGCTGGCGGGCGCTGGGCGGCAACCTGATCGCCGACCGGCTGGCAGACACCATCGTGCGGCCGGGTTGGGAGTTCAACGGAACCTGGTACGCCTGGTCGGCCGCCGGCCACGAGCGCGCCTTCGCCGGCTGCTTCCGGCGGCTGGTCACCGTCATGCGGTCGGTACCGGGGCAGCGCTTCACGTTCCTCTGGAACCCGACGATCGGCGCGCAGTCGTTCGCGGCCGAGCGGGCCTGGCCCGGCGACTCATACGTCGACATCATCGGGCTCGACGTGTACGACGTCTCGTGGCAGCCGCGCACCTACCCGATCCCGGCCACCGCCACGGCCGGGCAGCGCCTGGCCCGCACCCGCGCGGTGTGGGGCGAGGTGAACGGCGGGGACCATGGCCTGAAGTTCTGGGTGAGCTTCGCGACGCGGCACGGCGCCGAGTTGGCCCTGCCCGAGTGGGGGCTGGTGTCCCGGGTGGACGGTCACGGCGGCGGCGACGACCCCGATTTCGTGGAGCACGTGATCGGGTTCGTCCAGCAGCCCGGCAACCGCGTCGAGTTCGCGCTGTACTTCGACGTCGACAGCGACTCCGCCGAGCACCGGCTGTCGGCGCCCGACACGCCCTTCCCGCGCTCCGCCCGGCGGCTGCGCGACCTGCTCGCGAACGCGACGTGGGGCCGGCAAGCCGCGGGCTCCAACGAGTGAGGTGGCCGGCATGTCGGATCACAGACAGGCGTGAGTGTCGCAGATGCGGCTCGTCGGGTGGACGTTTGACAAAGCAGACCCAACCCGGGCACGCTTACTAACAGTAATAGACCTTCGCCGACCTGATGGCCGGCAACGTAGAGGTCAGTCCAATACGCAACGGCGGGCCGAAGCGCCCGCGCTGCCCCACCCGCAGCCTCAACACCTATCTCGACCAGCAGGTCAGCCCCGATGTTCGACGACGACCGCAGGACCGCGGGCGTTCGGAGAATGAAGGGGCTACCTTCACTCATAGTAGTTAATTCGAGATCGTCTGGGAACTCCTGGCGTGGCGCTTCCAAAAATCCATGACTCTCTGTGAGGGCGGTAATGCCTATGTCGTTCCTAGGATCGGCGCGGCGAACCCCGGATCGCGGCGAGTCGGGCCGGCGGAGCGGCCGGCGGGAAGCCCTCCCCGGTCGGATGCGAGGAGGAGCCATGACGCCGATCCGGATCACCTCGGGTCGCCACCCCTTCGAGGTGGTCGTGTTGATCGCGGCGCTCGTGGTCGCCACCATCCTGATCCTGACCAATACCCGCCCGCCCGCGGTGGACGCCGCGATGCCCGGGCCGGTAAGGCTCGTCTGGGTGATCCTCCTGGCGGTCTCGGGTGTCGTCGGACTCCTCGGCGTGTTCTGGCGGGGAGCCATTCAGACGAGCCTGTCGATCGAGGCCATCGCGGTCTTGGTGCTGGGCACGGCCGCCGCCATGTACACGGTGGGTGTCGTGGCCTTCGCCGGGATCGACGGCGCGGCAGCGGGCGGGTTCGTCGCGGCGGTGGGAGCCGGGTCCTGGTGGCGCCTGACCCAGATCTGGGGGGATCTGCGCAGGTTCGATCAGGCCGTCAAGGCACAGATTATCGGTGAAGTAACCACGCTCATTGGACAGCGCACCAACCATGAATAGCAACTGGACTCACATCATCACATCTATGCTGTCGATCATTGGCGCGGGTGGGGGCCTGGGCGCCGCGACCGCGGCGGCCTTGCGTTGGCGCAAGACCAAGGCGGACACCGCCGATGTGCTGACAGACACCGCCCTGACTCTCATCGAGCCCCTGCGCGTGCGCATTCAGGAACTGGACCGGGAGATGCTCCGGGTGCGCTACGAGGCCCGCGAGACGGCCACCGAACTGCGGCGGCTGCGTACCGCCATCCTCAATCCGTCGGCCACTTTGGACAGCCTGCGTGAGCTGGTGATGAACTCGGGACGCGACCGTTCGCCCTCGTGAACCATCACGCGGTGCCCGCCGTCGCCTGGGCCGTTCCGGTGGCATGCCCGGCGGCCCGGGCGGCGGCTCAGGCGGTGGTGGCTCAGACGGTGGCGCGCAGGTAGGCCAGCACCGCCAGCACCCGGCGGTTCGCGTCCTCGGTCGGCGGGATGCCGAGCTTGGCGAGGATGTTGCCGACGTGCTTGACGACCGCCGCCTCGGTGACGAACAGCCGCCGCGCGATGGCCGCGTTGGAGTGCCCCTCGGCCACCAGCGCGAGCACCTCTCGCTCCCGGGCGGACAGGGTCGCCAGGGGGTCGCGGGGGCGGCGCAGCAACTGCCGTACCACTTCGTGGTCGACGACGGTTCCGCCACCGACCACGGTACGCAGCGCCGTGACGAAGTCGGCCACGTCCACCACCCGGTCCTTGAGCAGGTACCCGACGCTCCGGCCACCGCCGCTGTCCAGCAGCGCCGACGCGTACTCGTACTGGATGTACTGGCTGAGCACCACGACGGCCAGCCCCGGGTGCCGATCGCGCAGTTCGACGGCGGCCCGCAGTCCCTCGTCGGAGAAGCCCGGCGGCATCCGGATGTCGGTCACCACCAGATCCGTCTCGCCCGTCCGCACCGCGTCGATGAGCGCCCCGGCGTCGCCGACCGCGGCCACCACCTCGAAACCGAACCGCGCCAGCACCCCGGCGAGACCCTCACGCAGCAGCACCCCGTCCTCCGCGAGGACGACCCGGGTCATCGGTTCCACGGAAGCTCCGCCCGGACCAGGGTGGGGCCGCCGGTCGGGCTGGCGAGCAGCAGCCGGCCGCCCACGGCGGCGACGCGATCGGCCAGGCCGGTCAGCCCGCTGCCCGCGTCCGGATCCGCCCCGCCGTGGCCGTCGTCGCGGACCTCCACGACCAGCAGCCCGCCGGTGCCCGACAGGTCCACCTGCGCGTGCGCCGCCCCGGCGTGCCGGGTCACGTTGGTCAGCGCCTCGGACACCACGAAGTACGCCACGCTCTCCAGCCGTTCGGGCGGGCGCTGGTCGAGTCCACTCTGGACGGTCAGCGTCACCGGCACGGGCGACCTGCCGGTCAGTTCCCGGATGGCGGCGGGCAGGCCGAGATCGGACAGCACCTGCGGATGGATGCCGTGGATGAGGTCGCGCAGCACCACCATCAGCTCCTTCGCCTGATCGTGCGCGGTGGCCAGCGGCCCCGCCGCGGCCGAGCCCTCGGGCAGGTCCAGGCGGGCCATCCCCAGCTGCAGCGTGAGGCTGGTCAGCCGGTGCTGCGCGCCGTCGTGCAGGTCGCGTTCGATGCGCCTGCGCTCGGCCTCGAAGGCGTCCACCAGCCTGGCCCGGGACCGCGACACCTCGCGCAGCGCGGCGTGTCCGGCGTCGCCGAGCAGCGCCCGCGCGACGGCGCCGTGCGCCGAGGCGAGCAGCCCGAACAGGTACGGCACCAGCGGCAACAGGACGACCCCGGCGATCGCGTACGGTGCGGCCTGGCCGGCGGTTATCACCCTGGCCGGCCCGAGCGAGATCTCGTTCGCGGAGTCGCCGGCCAGCCAGGGGCTCGCGATGAGCACGAGGTCCAGGAACACCGCCAGCGCGGCGATGCCGTACCCGACCGGCACCACGAACGCCATGAACGCCGCGTACGCCACCTCGCGCCAGGTGGCCGGCTCCGTGTACCGGGCGCGCAGCCAGGCGGCCAGGCCGGGCGGGGGCGGCCGGTGCCCCGAGGAGATCGGGCGCGCGTCGATGAGGGCCAGCCGCCGGCGCTCCAGCGCGGCGAGCGGCATCGCCAGCGCCGGCCCCAGCGTGGTGACCAGTACCGCGCCGACGAGCACGGCCGCGACCAGCTCCGGTACGGTCACCGACGTGCCGCGCTCGTGCCCGCTGACCGCCCAGCCCAGCAGGGCGAGCCAGGGCAACGTGACGCAGGCCATGGCGATCGACACGGGGGTCGCGATGACGGCGGTGCCGGCGAGATAGGCCAGTGACCGCCACGGCCAGGCCGAGAGAAGGAAACCGCGGCGGCGCAACGAGCCCAGCACGCGGGTCGGGCGCTCGGGTTGACGCTGTATGGACATGGGCCCACGCTAGCCAGGCGCCCACGGCTGCCCCAGCCACCGAGCCTTACTCCCCGGGTATGGCCAGCCCTACTCTTTCGCCCCGCCCATCCGGTTCGCTCACGGCTGCTGCGTTCCCGGTTGGCGCGCTCACGCCTGGGCCGGCGACGGCGGGCCGGCGGCGGACGCGGCGGGCAGGGGGGACGGATCGGGCGAATCGCCGCCGGTCGGGTGGCTGCCGGTCGAGCCGCCGGCGGTCGGACCGCTGCCGCTGGGCGGCCCCTCCCGGCCCAGCAGCCTGGGTTTGAGCCAGCGCTCGACCGGCCTCTCCCACAACTGGTACAACAGGCCGGCGAGAATCAGGCTGCTGACGAAGATGACCACCCAGGCCAGCGCGATCTGCCGGCCGGTGTGCGGTTGTCCCGCGATGCGGGTCCAGACCGGGAATGTCACCTTGTGTGCCAGATACCACGCGTACGACCAGTGCCCGAGCCGGATAGCGATCGGCGACGCGACCAGCCACGGCGACCGACCGGCCCGGTCCCGCTCGGCCAGCGCCCAGATCAGCAGGGCGAAGACCGGGAAGGCGAACGCCTGCGAGCCGGAGTACGGCTGGAACGGGAAGTCCCACGGCACCCGCGCCCACACCAGGGTCACCGCCACCCACCCGATGGTCAGCAGCAGCGCCATGCGCAGCGAGACCGGCGCCTTCACCCCGCGCTTGAAGGCCACCCCGATCGCCATGCCGGCGATGAACTGGCTGATCCGGACGACCGGCAGGTAGTCCAGCGCCCAACTCTGGGTGTACCCGTGCAGGGTCAGCGAGACGATGACGAAGTAGGCGGCGTAGCACCCGAACAGGATGGCGATGGTCTGTCGCCAGTACCGGAACCTCTTGGCCACGAAGGGAAGCAGGAACGGGAACAGTGCGTAGAAGAACGCCTCGTCAGACAGTGACCAGGAAGCGCCGACGGTATCGCCGACGATCCGGGAGTTCGGCAGCCAGGCGTGCAGCAGCACCACCGACGGCGCCAGGTGTTTGGCGGACAGCGTGGCGCCCAGCGCGATGAGCACGGCGGCGCTGCCGGCCAGCACGAGAATGTGCAGCGGCCAGATCCGGACGAAGCGCCGCCAGTAGAACGTCCGCTTGCTAATCCTCCGGCCGTCATAGGTGTAGGTCAGCACGAAGCCGGACAGCACGAAGAACAGGGTGACCCCCATCCGCCCGAACCGGAACAGCTCGCTGAACACCGGCAGCTGCCCGACCTCGGTGGACAGGTGGTAAACCACCACCGTGCCGGCGGCCCACGCGCGCAGGCCGGTTAGCGAGGGGCTGCGGTCCCGAGTGGCCACGGCAGGCTGGTTGTCCACCCGAGCTCCCTTTCCCTCGTCACCTGGGTCGTGCGATCAAAACACGCGCTCCGTCGGAAGGAGAATGCCGAATGCGCCCGGCGCGGAAGTGTTTCCGCGCGGTTCAACGGGATCTGTCCGTTCAGCAACCCAAAGTTCAACGAGGGTATGCCAACCTCTGGCACGGCACTCCGTCTTCCCGTCGTGGAGTCACGCCGCCGGCGGCAAGACGGTTCACGTCAGAGATGGGATCGGATTTCTGGCGTGGTGACCAGCCGGTTGCGCCGCGTATAGGTTCGGGTGGTCCTCTCCGGCGTCGGACCGCTCGACGCGGGGGCATCGGGGGCCGCGCGGTCCCCTGCCGGTGTCAGGGCTTGCGGCCCAGCCCGCCGTGGGCGCTCGTGCCGTCCTCCGGCGTGGGATCGCCGGGCTCCGGCCGCCACTGGTGGACCTGCACCAGGCCCGGCTCGACCAACTCCAGGTTGGCGAAGAACCGCTCGACGTCCGAGTGGGTCCGCAGGGTTTGCGGCGTCGAGACCCGCTCGTTGTAGCGCCTCTGCGCCTCCTCCTGCCCCGGGTTGATCTCCATGGCGGGGTGGGAGATCGCCAGATAGCTGCCCGACGGTACGGCCGCCATCACGCGCTCGACGATGCCCCACGGATCCTCGCTGTCCCGCACGAGGTGCAGGACCCCGAGCAGCATGACCGCGACGGGTTGCTCGAAGTCCAGGATGTTTCCGGCCATCGCCAGGATCCGTTCCGGATCGCGCAGGTCGGCGTCGAGGTAGTCGGTGCTGCCGCCCGGCATGCTGGTCAGCAGCGCCCTGGCATGGGTGAGCACGATCGGATCGTTGTCGACGTACACGACCCGCGCCGCCGGGGCAGCCGCCTGCGCCACCTCGTGCGTGTTGTTGGCCGACGGGATTCCGGTGCCGAGGTCCAGGAACTGCCGGATGCCCGCCTCGCCGGCCAGGTACCGCACGGTCCTGGCCAGGAACGCGCGGTTCGCGCGAACCCGGATGCGCAGACCGGGGGTTGCCGCGAGCACTCGCTCGGCCGCCTCACGGTCGGCGGCGAAGTTGTCCTTGCCCCCGAGCCAGTAGTCGTAGACCCGGGCCGGATGCGCCACGCTGGTGTCCAGCCCCATCGACGACCCGTGCTCCGGCCTCTCGTCGGCCGCGTTCGGCTCTGCTGCCATCGTTACCCGTCCCTATTCGCCATGGATCGACCGTGCACCGGGCCTCGCGGGCCGCGGCACCGAGGTTCGGATCACCCTAACCCGGTTCTCCCAGCGGCGCGGGGTCGCTCCCGGCGGCTCACCACCGTTCACCATCCGCAACAGATCACCCATCGGCAAGGGCCGATCGCCGCCGTTAGTGTCGTACCCCGTCGGTAGCGTTGGTTCGTGGACGGGGATCCGTTGATCGAGCTGGAGCACGCGGTGCGGTCGCTCGCGCACGCGTCGGTCTGGGCTCAGTCCCCGCAGGTGTTGATTGACTGTTTGGATCGGGCGTATGCGTTGGCGTCGCGGTTGGACGCGGTCCGGCTGGGCTTGATTCGGGAGGTCGATGGGCGGGACCTTGCCCGGCGGCAGGGTGCTACGACGACGACCGCGTGGTTGCGTGACCGGTATCGGTTGTCTGGGGGTACGGCGGCGCGTCAGGTGAGGCTCGCTGCGGCGTTGCACGGCGGGTTGCCGAAGACGGTGGAGGCATTGGCGGCCGGGACGGTCAATCTTGAGCAGGCGCAGGTGATCGCGGCCGCTGTCCCGACTTTGCCGGGGCATGTTCGGGCCGAGGGGGAGGAGTTTCTGGTTGGGCAGTGTGCGGTGTTCGGGCCCAGGGAGTTGGGTCGGCTGACCGGTCGACTGCTGGACGTGGTCGCCCCCGAGGTCGTCGAGAGGCAGGCCGCGCAACAGTTGGCCCGGGACGAGGACCGTGCCCACGCGGACCGGTGCCTGTATCTGACGGACGTGCCGGGCCAGGCGAGGGTGCGGTTGACCGGGTGGCTGGACCGGGAGTCCGCCGCCGTGGTCCGGGCGGCGATCGATCCGTTGTGCGCACCCAGACCGGTTGATGAGGCGGGGTTGCGTAGCCCGCAGCAGCGACGCGCCGATGCCCTGGTGGAGGTGTGCCGGCTGGCGTTGGCCGGTGGGGAGTTGCCCGACAATGGTGGGGATCGGCCGCAGGTGACCGTCACCGTGGACCTGGACACCCTACGCCGGCAGGTCGGCGCCGCCACGTTGGACGATGGGACCGTGCTCAGCCCGGCCGCCGCCCGCCGGCTGGCGTGTGATGCCCGGATCGTGCCCGCCGTGCTGGGCAGCACGGGTCAGGTCCTGGACGTGGGTCGGGAGCGGCGCCTGTTCACCGGCCCGATCCGCCGCGCCCTGGTGCTACGCGACCGGGGTTGCGCGTTTCCGGGCTGTGATCGCCCACCGAGGTGGTGCGACGGGCACCACCTCGTCAGTTGGCTGGATGACGGGCCGACCAGCCTCGACAACGGGGTGCTGCTGTGCGCACACCACCACCGGGTGATCCACCAAGGCGACTGGCGGGTCAGGATCGCCGGCGACGGGCTACCCGATTTCATCCCACCCCGATACCTTGACCCCGACCAACAACCCCGCCGCAACATCTACCACCGCAGGCAATGACACCCACCGGCAACGATCGCCACGAGCGCTCGCTGGACCGCCCCGCCGGCAGCTCTCGCACCCGCCGAAAGTCCTCGTCGCCGACCACCTGACCGCTGCCGCCGGCGAGTGGAGCGCCCGACTCGGCATGTCCCGACCCGCCTTCCTCGCCGCACTCTTCGGCAGGAACGACGACCGGGTACGACCTGCGCCACTCGGCGAAGACCGCCATCGTGAGCAACACCTGGCCACAGCTGCGCACCAAAATGGCGAACGCCGGCCTCCTGGACCTGGTCGATGCCATCGTCCTGTCCTGCGAAGTCGGGTATGCCAGGCCCGACCCTCGCATCTACACGGTGGCCCTGGAACGTGTGGGCGCCCGCCCCGCGGACCCTCTTCATCGACGACACACCGGGGCACGTCGCGACCGCGAAGTCACTCGGCATGGCCGGTCACGTGCACACGAGTACCAGCGACACGCTCGCCCGCATCCAGGAATTCCTGCTATCGGGCCGAATCCGACCGGCCCCGTGCGAGGGTAGCGGCATCGTCAGGCCGCTGCGGCTGGCCGCGTACAGCGCCGTCGCAGATTTCGAGAGTACGGCGCGTGGCGGCCGAGGCGCGGGTGCCCTGCCGGTTGGCGTCGTGCGGTTGCGACCGGCGACCCACCCGGGTTGCCACAGCAGGGGCCGCGGCCGGGGCTGGGGCCCCGCCGCGGGCGCGGACCCGTTATCGTGACGGGCGATGTCGACTGGGCGAGGAAACGGTATCGCGGGCAAGGTTTTCGGCGCCCTGGCGGGCGCGATCCTGCTGGCGACGCAGCTGACCGCGTGCGCGCAGCCCGGGACGGTGCCGGACAACGGGCCGGGAGCGGCCAGGGCCGGGGCAGGCGGCGCGGCCGCCGTGCCGCCGAGGAACGCCGCGCCGCCGGTGAACGCCGCGACGGCATCGGCGAGCGAGACGATGGCCGCGAACGGTTCACCGCCGCCCTGCCCGGCGTCCGGGGTGCGCATCGTCCCCGAAGACCCGCAGGCCGCGGCCGGTACCCGTACCCTCGAACTCGACCTGGTCAACTGCGGTTCGCAGCCGTACACGGTCGGCGGATACCCGAGCATCCAGGTGCTGTCGGCCGACCGGCGGCCGTTTGCCGTGACCGTCACGCACCGGCCGGCGTTCGGTGCCTCACCGGATCCGGGGACGATCACGGCATCGCCGGGCCATGGTCCGTTCGTCATCCTGGAGTGGCACGACATCGTCACCAACGGCACGCCGGTCACCGGCGCGTACCTTCAGATCGTGCCCCGGGAGGGCGATCCGGCGCAGTTGGTCGTGCCGCCGCGTCCGATCGACCTGGGCACCACCGGCACCCTGCAGACGACCCCCTGGGCCGGCTGACGCGCAACCGACCCAGGGGCCCCAACCGGCGTCCGGAGAACCGGCAACAGCTGAGAACCGTCGAACGCTGAGGACCGTCGAACGCTGAGAACCGTCGGACGCTGAGAACCGCGGGCAGTTGAGAACCGCGGGCAGTCGAGAACCGGCACAGTCGAGAACCGGCACAGTCGAGAACCGGCACAGTCGAGAACCGGCACAGCTGAGGACCGGCGAGAGCTGAGGACCGGCGAGAGCTGAGGACGGGCGAGAGCTGAGGTCCGGAGCAGCTGAGGACCGGGCGCAGCAAACCCCACGCGGGTCATCGTGGCGTGCCCACGGTCACGGTTGGCGCGGCCGCACCGGTCGAGCAGGTGCCCTGGTCGGCCCACACGTCCGAGGCGCCGGGGGTTTCGCCCTGCGTCCACCACTTGGCCTGCCAGGTGTGCCCGTTGTAGGAAACCGTGTTACCACCCACGTACACCGCGGTCGGGCTCCAGGTCGGGGCCGAGCGGCGTCCGGGCGGTGGCGGCGGCGGTGGAGTTTCCGCCGCCGCCCCCACCGATCTGCACGTCGATGCAGGAGTAGAAGGCGTTGGCGGTGTCGGCGATATTCCAGACCGCGAGGATGGTCTGGCGACCGGTGAACCCGCCGAGGCTGACGGTGTGCGCGACGCTGGCCGGCGGCTGCTGGCCCGCGCACGAACGGGCGGGCCTTGGAGGACGCGGCGGCGACGGGCTGACCGCCCGAAGGGTGGGTGAGGTCGGGTCACCCGGTCGCGTTGGCGCGCCACGCTGAATGAGCCCGATCCCACCGAGCGGCGCGAGGCCCATGGCGGCGCCGCCGAGGATCTGATCTGCGATGCGATGTACAGCGGCAGGGAGTGCGCGAGGCTCGAGGGCACCAGGAAGGCGAGTGCCGCCGCGCCGCTGGCCCCGCCGGCGATGATCGCGGTGCGTGGGGCAAAGGGCCGGAACAGCAGCGCCGAGATACCGATCACGGCGGAGGAGATGCCCAAGACAAGGCCTTGAACGAAGACGCTGTGCGTGTGGATCGGGTCCTTGGAGATCTGCGCTCCGAGGGACAGGATGATCGAGCCCAGTCCCAGGCCGGTGAAGATGGCCAGCGCGGACGTGATGAAGATCGTCCGCGGTCCTCTCGGTACGGCGATGTGGTTCGACTTCCGAACTCACCCTACGAGCGTACCCCCTTCCGTCCACTCCGCCGGATGCCGCGAGGGGTGGGCGCGCGTCGTGCCGAGTTAGCGCTCGCCCGTCACGGGTATACGCGGCATCGTGATCGGTTCGAGGAGTCGACGTGGGGTGTTCATCGCGTGGGACACGGGGTCGTGATCGGAGCCCGTTGGCTCGAATCCGGGTCCGGGTTCGATCTGGATCTCCGGCACCGGGATGACCGACCCGCACTCCTGGCAGCGTCCCTCGCGGTCGAGGAGACCTTTGTCCTGATCATGGCGCATGACGCGCTTTGCGCCGTTCGGGGAGTAGAACTCGTCCCCCCAGTCCATCAGCGTGCGCACGGTCGGCCACAGCGCGATGCCCTTCGCGGTCAGCTGGTACTCCACGTTCCCCGCGGCGTCGTCCTCGCGGGCGAGCACGCCCTCCTGGACCAGGAACTTCAGCCGGCTGGTCAGGCTGGCGCGGGGAATCCCGAGTTGAGCGGCGAAGTCGCCGAACCGGCGTACCCCGTGGAACGCGTCGCGGATGATCAGGAGCGTCCACCGCTCTCCGAGGACCTCCAACGCCCGCGCCAGCGAGCAGTTGCGGTCGGCGTAGGTGCTGGGGAGGGACATGTTCAGAGCGTATCGCACCAGTTCGCTCACTGAACTGGCGTGTGTTACGGTAACCCAGTTCACTGACTGAACTGGGTTCCAGCTGACCGTGCGGCGGTCCGCGGCCAGGCGTCGGCGGCGACGTATCGCCGGCATCACGTTCTCTTGAGGAGGCTGTTCCGATGTACCAATTTCTCGTTTCCTTCACCGTCCAGCCGGAGCACCGCGACGACTTCGTCCGTGCGGCCAAGAAGACCGCGCATGACTCCCTGGCGAACGAGCCCGGCTCGCACCGCTTCGAGGTCATCGCCGACGAGAAGGACCAGAACCTCTTCTACCTGAACGAGGTCTACACCGACGCCGACGCGTTCAACGCGCACGCCAGCGGCCCCTACTTCGGCGCGTTCTTCGCCGAGGCCAGCAACTACGCGGAGGGCCCGACGTGGCTCATGCGGGGGAACCTCGTCGGCGACGAGGCGGCCAAGTAGCGGCGCACCAGCACCGCATCGGAAGGAACCACATCTTGCCCAGCAACATCCTGATCACCGGCGCTACCGGCAAGACCGGCGAGTACGCCGCGACCACGCTCCTGCGGCAGGACCATCACGTACGCGCGCTGGTCCGCCGCACCAGCGAGCGGTCCGACCGGCTCGCCGCGGCTGGCGCCGAGATCGTCGTCGGGGACCTGCTGGACCTGGACGCCGTGAGCCGGGCCGCCAGGGACATCGACGCCGCATACCTCGTGTATCCGGTGGCGCCGGGCCTGATCGACGCCACCGCCACGTTCCTGCAGGCGGCCGAGGAGAACAGCGTCGCCGCGATCGTCAACATGTCGCAGATCTCGGCCCGGCGCGACGCCGTCAGCAATGCCGCCCGTCAGCACTGGATCGCCGAACGACTGCTCGACCATTTCGACGGCGCGGTGACCCACCTGCGGCCCACGTTCTTCGCCGAGTGGCTCATCAGCACCCTCGACCGGACGACCGGCGAGCTTCGGCTGCCCTTCGCCGACGCGCAGCACGCGCCCATCGCCGCGGAGGACCAGGGGCGGGTGATCGCTGCCATCCTCGCCGATCCCCAGCGGCACGCCGGGAAGATCTACCCGCTGTACGGTCCGGTGGAACTCAACCATTACCAGATGGCGGAGACCATGACGCGGGTCCTGGATCGGCAGGTCACTTACGCACCGGTCGAACTCGACGAGTTCGAGGCCGCGCTCGAACGGCAGGGCCAGGATCCGCACTTCGTCCAGCACCTGGTCAACGTCGCGATCGACTACCGCAACGGCGTCTTCGCCGGCACCAACAACGTCGTCCAGACGCTGACGGGCGTCGCGCCGCTCACCGTCGACGCCTTCATCGAACGCAACAAGGGATACTTCGACGGCGGCGCGCGCTGGAATCGCCGGTAGCGGCGGCGTGCCGGGTAGCTGAGGTATCGGCCGGTCCGGCAGGCCGGTCGGGACGCGGGTCGCCGGTCACGCCGCGGGGTCGCGGCGGCGCGCTACGGCCAGGCTGACGGCCGTGCACAGCACCACGGTGGCGACCTGTACGAGGACTCCGGTGGTGAGGTTGGCGGTCCCGTCCGGATCGAACAGCCCGACCCAGTTCTGCCAGTAGTGCACCGGAAGCACCACGGCGAGCGCGTGCAGGGCGGGCTGACCGTTGAGGATGCTGGCGGCGACGACGAACGCGACGGCCGCGGCGAGGGCTTCAGCGCCATGGGGCAGTAGCAGCCCGAGGGTGAACGCGATCGCGGCCATGCTGAGCATGCACAGCAGGGTGTAGCCGCTGGCGGACAGCGCGCGGGCGATGGCGTCGCCGGTGGTCAGGTCGGCGGAGCCGATGCGGTGGAATGGGTGCCAGCCGAAGATGGCCAGGCCGGTCACGAATCCGGCGGCCAGCACGCAGGCGAGGGCGAGCGTGGTGGCGATGCCGACGGCGGCGAGTTTCGCGGTCAGCAGCCGCGCCCGGGTGATCGGGGCGACGTAGAGGTAGCGCAGGATGCCCCAGTCACGGTCGGCGGAGGCGATGACGGCGGCGAGCAGCGCGACGATGATCGGCAACAGCAGCGGCATGATGAATTCGAGACTGGCCATGGTGTGGTTGAGCGCCGAGTAGGGGGACGCGCCGAACAGGCCGCTCTGGTTGCCGTTGCGGTGTCCCGCGTAGCGGGCGAAGGACAGGCCGGCCATGACCGGGACGGCGGCGAGGAAGGCCATGGCGATCAGAGTGCGGATCCGCACCAGCTGGGTGGCCAGTTCAACGCGCAGCATCGGCGTGCCTTTCGGTCATGGCGAGGTAGGCGTCTTCGAGGGATTGATGGGCCGGGTTGGCCGCGATGACGCCGACGCGGGCGCCGACGAGCGCCTGCACGAGTTCGCCGGCGGGCACGGTGGGCGCGGTGACGATGACCTCTCCGTTGTGTGCGACGACCGCCGTCACCCCGGGGGCTTCGCGCAGGACGGTCAGGGCCCGGTCGAGGTCGTCGGTTTGGATGCGGTAGGTGCCGGTGGCGCCGCCGAGCGCGTCGGCCAGCGGCCCGGTGCTGATGAGCCGGCCCTTGTGAATGACGACGATGTGGGTGGCGAGTTGCTGCACCTCGGCGAGCTGATGGCTGGAGAGCAGGACCGTGGCGCCGGCCCTTGCCAGTGCCGCCAGGTGTTCCCGCAGGGCGCGGACCTCGGCCGGGTCCAGGCCGTTGGCAGGCTCGTCCAGGATCAGGACGTCGGGCACGCGCATCAGCGCCTGGGCGAGCATGAGGCGTTGCTTCATGCCCATCGAATAACCCTTGACCTTGCGGTCGATCGCGGCGCCCAGCCCGGCCAGGTCGAGTGCGGCGTCCAGGCCGCGCGGTGGCCAGGTCCGCCGGGCCGCCGCCCACAGCAGCTTCAGGTTCTTGATGCCGCTCAGGTGCGGTACGAACGCGGGTCCGTCGATGAGCACACCCACGCGCCGCAGCACCGGGGCGCCGAGGCTGACCGCCTCGCCGGCGAGGCGGGCGGTGCCGGTGTCGGGTGTGGACAGTCCGACCAGCATCCGCATGGTTGAGGTCTTGCCGGCTCCGTTGGGTCCGAGCAGCGCGCAGATCTGCCCCGCGTCGACCGCGAAGGTGAGCTGGTCGACCGCTTGCTGGCGGCCGTAGCGCTTGGACAGGTCGTCGACGCGGATCGTCGCCGCCGGTGCGGCGGGTGCGGACATGGAGGATCGCCCTTTCTCGGCGGTTCGCCGGCAGGTTGGGGGAAGGTATGGGTTGACCGTGGCGGGCTGGGAGGCCAGGTGGTTTCGGGGTGCGGGGCTCACTACCGGGCGGGGCTCACTACCGGGCGGGGCTCACTACCGGGCGGGGCTCACTACCGGGCGGGGCTCACTACCGGGCGGGGCTCAGCTGGCGGCGGCCGGCCATCGCGGCGAAGGCGGTCGCGGCGGCCATCAGTACCACCGTCGCTATCCAACTGGGCACGAACGGGGTGGCCAGCATCCCCTGGTCGCCGTGGAACGCGGTCGGGTTGTTGGCGTGCACCCGCAGGCCCCAGATCAGGGCGACGACGGTGGTCGTGGCCATGCCGGCGGCCAGCACGATCAGCGCCGTCGGCCGCAAGCGGGCCGGCTGGTCGGCCGGTACCCGGCGCAGCACGATGGCGGCCGCCCAGGCGGTGGCCGCGACGACGGCGATGCCGGCGACCGCGACGAGCGTGAACCCGGTGACGTTGGGTGCGGAGTGCACGCCGTGGCCGTGGGAGATGGCCAGCGCCAGGCGAAGCACGCCGTACCAGGCGGCGGCGCCGACCACCGGAACGGCCAGGTACTTCCAGGCGCCGGTGTCCCGGCCGCGTAGCAGCGCCACCGCGGTCGGTGCCGCCGCGGCGACCAGCGCGAGCAACGCGACCCCCGCCGCCGCGATCAGCAGCGGGTAGGCGATGCCGGCCACGCCGGTGAAGTCCTCGGCGAGCCTCTGGAACCCGATACCGGCCACGGTGAACAGGCCGGTGGCCCAGATCGCGGTGGTCATCGGGGAACGGCTGGACATGAGCCCTCCTTGACTCAGCTGAGTGTGTATCGCGCCCGCCAACGAGTTGACGATCAGCCGGGGGCGCCGGTGGATGCGCAGGTCGCAGAGCAGTTGGGCGTACTCGTCGCCGTACCGGCGGCGCCAGGCCGGCGGGTAGCAGGCCAGCAGGGCGCGGACCAGCCACGGGTCGCCGGTCACGCCGTGGCCGTCCGTAGCCGGCCCAGGCTCAGCGTCGCGAGCCGCTGCATCCGGGTCGCCTGGGCCGACAGTTCGGCCGCCCCGGCCGCGGTCAGCCGGTACGGGCGGCGGCGTCCCTCGGCGGGCAGGCCCTCGATCAGGCCCCGGTCCTCCAACCGGCTCAGCGCCGCGTACAGCGTGCCCGGGCCGAGGCTCACGCCGACCTGATCGGCGATGTCGGTGGTGATGGCGTATCCGTGCTTGTCGCCGTCGGCCAGGCTGGCCAGCACCAGCAGCCCCGGCTCGGCCCAACGGCCCAGTTCGTCGCCCACGCGTTACTCCGTCCTACGTTATATCGCCGAGCGTACTACGCCGGGCGATATAGTGCCACCGAGTCCGCCGACTCCGTCCCGACCGGGTCGGGCCGATGACGCCGGAGGGGTGGCTGGCGTTACGGCAGTTGTGGCTTGAGGTCGAGCAGCGTCGCCAGCGACTCGATCTCCTCGTGGATGGCGGTGTTCATCGCCTTGCCGAACCGCACGTCCCGGTGGATGGCGTTGACTCGCAGCACCCTCGCCGGCCGGTCGGCGGTGGCGTCGAGCTTGCCGACCAGGCGGTCGCCGTAGAGGATCGGCAGCGCCCAGTAGCCCCAGCGCCGTTTGGCGGCCGGCTTGTACATCTCCAGTTGGTAGTCGAACTCGAAGATCTCCACCATCCGTTTGCGGTCGTAGACCAGGCGGTCGATGGGGGACAGCAGCGCTGCCCGACCGGAGAACGGCTGATCCAGCGCGGCCGGATCGACCAGCCAACCACCCCGTACGCCCTCGATCACGGCCGGCTCGCCGATCTCGCCAAGAAGTCCCGGCTCGACCGGCCAGCCCGGTCCGCTGGCGCGCGCGATACCCAGCGAGCGCAGCCGCCGCTGTGCGCGGATCCGCAGCGCCTCGGCCGCGGGAACCACCGTGTCGTCGGGAAAGACGCGTTCGGCCAGGTCCCAGAGCCGGTCCCGGCTGGCCTCCCGCCCCACCACGGCCACCTCGCCGCGTGCCTCCATGAATTCCAGCAGACGCAGCACGTTGCGGTTGTTGGTCCAGCCTGTCGACCGCCACGGCACTTCGCAGGTATCCGGGATGTTCCGGGCCGGCAGCGGACCGTCGCTACGCAACCGGTGGAGGATGTCCCGCCGGCAGCCCTCGTTGACCGCGACCCAGTCCCGTTGTGCCGCCTGCCAGCCGCCCGCGTCGCCGCCCTTGTCCCAGTCGGCCATCTCCGCCCGGTACAGCGCCAGATCCTCGGCCGGCCGGATCAGGCCCCGCAACTCCAGCAGGGTCTGATTCTCCAGCGCCGATTCGAGATCGGTGGGGGAGTACGACGACCGGAGCCGGCTCCAGGCCACCAGATCGGCGCTGGGCGCGACGGCCGGGGTCAGGTCCACCTGCAGCAGGGTCAGCTGCCGGACCAGCCCCAGCAGATCGGGCGGCGCGTCCCGGTGCAGCCACTGGGCCCGCACCGCGATCTGGCGCGCCTGCTCACGACTCAGCTGATGAGGGTCCACGTCGCAAGACTAGGCTCAGCCGCGGGCGGGATCGTCGGGGTGAGGGCCGATGTCGAGCGAACTCACCGCGCCACAAGCAAAATCAGTGATGCGACGGCCAGGGCAAGATACCGCCCCGGGCCGACGATCGCCCGGAGCGCGCGAGCGCGAAGGTGCGCGACGACCGCCCCTACGAAGAAGAGGATGAGGCCGATGGCCGCCGCGATTGCGATGGGTTGAGCGCCGAGCAGCCCAAGCGGAATGCCGACCGCTCCGGCGATTTTGAGAATCCTCAGGGTGGGTAGCCAGGTGGGCGGCACCCTCACGCTGGCCGAGGTGGCGAGGACGAACCTTGCCCGCGCCAGATCGGCGATGCCCACACCGGCGTTCGCCACGATCGTGGCGATGGTGACGGCGAACTACGCGTAGGGCATCCGCGACTCCCTTCGAGGTCGGTCGGACCGCTCGCCCGGGCCCTCGGCGCGCCCCGGCCCCGCGACCGCGACGACCGGGGCCCGAGGGCCGGCGCCCAACCGGTAGGCCGCCGGCCCTGGGGAGGCGTTGGAGGGCGTGCGCCCGCGCCGCGACCCGATCCGGCCGCGCTGCCCCCGGGCGGGGCCGGTGCCTGGGCGGGCCCGGCGCGCGGCCGGCCGCGCTGGCCCGGTAAGCCGAACTGGCCCGGTTAGCCGAACTGGCCCGGTTAGCCGAGCTGACCCGGCTGGTACTCGCCGGCCGGCTGCTGGGTGATGACGTTCAGGCGGTTGTAGGTGTTGATCAGAGCGATGAGGGCGACCAATGCCGCCAGCTGCTCCTCGTCGTAGTGCTTGACGGCGTTCGCCCATGCCTCGTCCGTGACGCCACCGGCGGCGTCGGCGATGCGGCTGCCCTGTTCGGCCAGTTCCAGGGCCGCCCGCTCGGCCTCGGTGAACACCGTTGCCTCCCGCCAGGCCGCGACCAGGTTGAGACGCACCGAAGACTCTCCGGCTCGCGCGGCCTCCTTGGTGTGGATGTCGAGGCAGGCGCCGCAGCCGTTGATCTGGCTGGCCCGGATCTTCACCAGTTCCTGCGTCGCGGCCGGCAGGCTCGAATCCGCGACGACCTTTCCCGCCGCGTTGATGTGCTTCACGAACGCGATTGCGAGAGGGTTGCCGTAGCTGAGACGTGAGGTCATGGCGATCTCCTCGTTGGGTTGACGGTTATGCAGTGTTGACGCCGCGGCTCGGCGGAACGTGAGGTGGCCCAGCGCCGGTGCGGGTGTGACGCGCGCCTCTCGTCGCGCTCCGCGCTGCGGCACGTGACCGAGCGGTTGGGTGACTCGGGACAGGGCCGGGCGGGGCAACGCGGGGCGGTCGGGCAACGCGGAGCGGGCGGAAACGCGGGGTGGGCGGGCGGAGCAGGGCGGTGTTAGCGTGCGGCATGCCGCCGAATCCGCGCCTGGAACCGATTACCCCCGACAACGTTGGCAGCGCCTGCCGCCTGGCGATCCGGCCGGACCAGGAGTCCTTCGTGGCACCTGTCGCCGTCTCGCTGGCCGAGGCGTACGCCTCGCCGGACATCGCGTGGCCGCGCCTGGTCTATGACGCTGACGAGCTGGTCGGGTTCGTGATGGGCGCGTTCGACCCCGACCCGCCGGTCGAGTTCTTTCGCTGCGGAATCTGGCGACTGAACATCGCCGCCGGCCATCAGGGCAAGGGCTACGGTCGCTTCGCCGTGGAGGCGGTCCTGGCCGAGGGGCGGCACCGGGGCTTCGACCGCGCCGCCGTGCTGTGGATTCCCGGGGCGACCGGCCCGGAGGGGTTCTACCTGCGGATGGGCTTCCAACCCACGGGCGAGGTGTTCGAGGGCGAGGTCGTCGGGACGTTGCCCCTGCACTGAATCCTGGGATGCTGTCCACCGTGGACCGATGGCGACCGATCATATCGACAACGGTGAGCGCCAACGGCCGGGGACCGCTACGATCGGAAGGATGTCAGCCGACCCCCTGCCCTCGATGTCGCGGATCGACACCACGATCCCCCATCCGGCCCGGCGCTACGACTATCTGCTGGGCGGGACCACCAACTTCCCGGCCGACCGGGAATCCGGGGACCGGATGATCGCCGCGTTCCCCGCCGCCCGCACCACGGTCGTCGAGAACCGGCGGTTCATGCGCCGGGCGGTGGCCGAGCTGGCGCGCAGCGGGATCCGGCAGTTCCTCGACGTCGGCAGCGGCATCCCGACCAGCCCCAACACGCACGAGGTCGCGCAGGGCATCGCCCCCGAGTCCCGCGTCGTGTATGTCGACAACGACCCCATCGTGCTGATGCACGCCAAGGAACTGCTCACCGGTTCGGAGGAGGGCGCGACCGCCTACCTCGAGGCCGACCTGCACCGGCCCGGGGACATCCTGGAGCACCCCGACCTGCGGCGCACCCTCGACCTGTCGCAGCCTGTGGCGCTGATGCTCGTCGCCGTCCTGCACTTCTTCCCCGACGCCCAGCGCCCGTATGACCTGGTCGGCTCGCTCGTGCGTGCCCTAGCCCCGGGCAGCTGCCTGGTGATGTCGCACGCCACGGCCGACTTCGTGCCCCCGCACACTGCCGCGCGGCTCGACCAGATCGTCCGGGACGAGCCGTTCCAGGTCCGCACCAGAGTGCAGTTCGCCGCGTTCTTCGACGGGCTCGAGCTCATCGACCCCGGCATCCGTGGCGTGTCCGAATGGCGGTCCGAGAACGAGCCACCGCCTCGGCCGCCGGCCGAAGCGATCGGCTGCTACGGCGCGGTCGCGCGGATCCCCTGATCGCCGGCTCGCCGGACCACCCGCCCCGCCGGACCACCCGCCCCGCCGCCACCCGCCCCCGGACCACCCGACGTGCGGCCACCCGACGTGCCGCCACCCGACGTGCCGCCAACCGGCTCCGACGTGCCGCCAACCGGCTCCGACGCGCCGCCGCCCGGCGCCAACCGCTGCGCCGGTTGAGTGACGCCGCGTGAACGACAGTGGCCACGCCCCGGCTTCTCGCCTTGGGACGTGGCCACCGCGGTGTCGGAGTGCGGGATCGTGCGGCGGGATGGTGCGCACGGCCGCGCGGGCCGGGACGCGGTCAGCCCGCGTGCTTCTCCACCAGCGCGCCGACGGCCGGCAGCGCCGCCTCGATGTGCTTGCTCGCGCCACCGCGCACCGCGCCGTATGCCTTGGCGATGGTGGGGCGCTCCGACTGCTTCGCCAGGTTGTCGGTCACGCCGAGCATGGCCTCCGACACCTCGTCGCCGCGCCCCACGAGGTAGTCGCCGAACTGTCCGCCGCCCCCGGCGGCGTGGAAGTCCGCCCAGAACGGCTGCAGCTGGGTCAGCAGGTCGGGAACCATGTCCTCGACGGTGGACTGGTAGTAGCCCGGGGCGAACGCGGTCACTGCCTTGTAGGCCACCTTGAGGGCGGCGGCCGACATCCCGGACTTGGCGGAGAGCTCCTGCCCGACCAGTGCCTGGCAGTCGGCGGCGATCTGTTGCTTGGCGCCGTCCGCGAGGAGAATGTCGGGAAGGGTGGCAATCATTGGTAATTACGCTCCTTATCGCGCGTCAACGGTGCACTACTTATACCGGATCGGCGGCGAGGGCCTGGTCGCGGTCGTACGGGGATCGGCGCGATCGGCGCGCCCGGGACAGTCGGGCGACGGCGTCGTAGCGGCTGACCTCGGCGTCGGCGGGCCGGGACGGATGTCGGCGACGCTCGCACTCACCACGACCCGGCTCGACCGCGCTCCTTGACGAAGCGCGCTCCTTGACGAAGCGCCCGACGAAGCGCGCTCCCCGCCGAGGTGCGCCCATCGCGACGAGCATGGGCGCGGCCGGCCCGGCGGCCTTCGCGGTGGTCGTGCACGGCGCCGGGTCGGCCAGGGCACCGTTGTTAACGGTAACATGTATTTGCCTTTCTGGAACCCTGCGTCGCGCACCCGGTGGGCCGCCATCGCCGCTCGCAGCAGCGAAGACACGTCATGGACGAAGAGATCACTCTTGACGTGATTGAAGTTACCGCTAACAATTCGAGCACCCGAGCAGGTGGTGACACGACAGCGCGTGCGTCGGGCCGAGCCGGACGCGCCCGCACAGAGAGGGGTTGCGATGACAGGACCGATTCCCCGCAGGAGATTGCTACAAGGTGGGGCGGCCATCGGCGCCGGTACCGCACTGGGGCTGATCGCCGCCCAGTCCGCCAACGCCGCGCCGGCGTCCACCTCGCCCGACTCGACCGGCGCGGCGACCACGGCGGCGGTGACTCCGGCCGCGACCGTGCCGAACCAGCCTCCGGCGCCGCTGTTCCGCGACCCCATCTTCGATGGCGCGTCGGACCCCACGGTCATCTACAACCGGCAGACCGGCGAGTGGTGGATGTTCTACACCGGGCGCCGGGCCAACGTGGCCGGGCAGGGCGTCGCCTGGGTACACGGCAGCGACATCGGCATCGCGTCCAGCTCGGACGGTGGCCGGACCTGGCTGTACCGGGGGGTCGCCGAGGGGCTGAGCTACCAGCCGGGCCGCAACACCTACTGGGCACCCGAGATCCTGTGGGACGGCAGCAAGTACCACATGTTCGTCGTCTTCATCACCGGCGTGCCGATCAACTGGACCACCGTCCGGACGATCCTGCACTACACCTCCGACAACCTGTGGAACTGGGAGTTCATCGGCCCGCTGACGCTGTCCAGCGGCAACGTCATCGACCCGTGCATCTACCCGCTGCCGCAGGGCTCGGCGCACAGGTGGCGCATGTGGTTCAAGGACGAGGGGCACAGCTCGCACATCTACTCCGCCGACTCCGACGACCTGACCAACTGGACGGTCAACGGGCCGGTGCTGACCAACAAGGGCCAGGAAGCGCCCCAGGTGTTCTGGTACGACGGGTTCTACTGGATGGGCACGGCCGGCCCGCCCATCAACGTGTACCGCTCGACCGACCTTTCGACCTGGACGATCCAGAGCACACCACTGCTGGGAGACCCCGGGACCCGCACCAACGACAGCGCCAACGGCAACCACCCGTTCTTCCTGTCCCAGGGCGGCAGCGCCTACATCGTGTACTTCACCGACAACGCCGGCGGGCCACGGGTCTCCGCGGTCCAGGCCGCCCCGCTGTACGTGAACGATGGCGTGCTGTCCGCCGATCGCAACACCCCGTTCAGCATGAACTGGGACCCGAACCTCACGGTGTCGTTGCGCGGCGGCAACGTCGGGCTGCCCGGCGTCGCGTTCAGCACACCCGGGGACGGGCAGGCCGTCGGCGGGCAGGTTCAGATCGCGGTGCAGCTGACCGGTACCGGGCTGCGGGCCTACGACCTGCGCGTGGACGGCGGTGGGCTGCAGTACCAGTACCAGCCGAAGCCCGGAACCGTGACGTTCACCCTGGACACGACCACGCTGACCAACGGCCGGCACACCCTGCTGGCCACCGCCACCGACGAGTTCGGCCAGAAGTACACGGTCACCCGGCCGGTCGTGGTCGCCAACTGATCCCCCCGCCGCGGTCGGCGGCCGGTGCCTGCTCGCGGCGGGCACCGGCCGCCCGGGGCACCGGCCGCACCCAGGCGGCGTCGCCGGCCCCGGGGCGCATGCGTGACGGCACACCCTGACCCAGTTCGACGTGTTCGCGTGGTTCCGCACGGACCTGAGGTTCCTGCGATCGGGGGGCCTGTGCGCCGGGCGGCACCGTGGATATGATCCGGCCGGGTCGCCACGGTGCGGCCGGGGTGTGGGGGAACCGATGGTCACGCTGGATATCACGTACGGGCGGCCGGAGCTGAGCGCGGTGCGCGACGCCGCCCGCGTTCCGAACAACTGGGGACCGTTGTGCGGCACCCTGACCGACGGTGTGGTCGACGGGGAGGACCGGTCGGACCGGGTCGCCGTGGCGGCGGCCACCATCGTGCGGGGCACGCGCGGCAGGGTGCCGCCGGGCCTGGACGCGTGGTTGTCCACCCGGCCCGGCGATCCGAGCGCCCTGCTCCTGCGCGGCGCGGTGGAGGTGCTGCGGGCCTGGGAGGTCCGGGGCGCCCGGCTGGCGTCGCAGACCGAGGGGCGGCGGCTGGCCGAGTTCGTCTCGGTGCTCGGGCACGCGGAGTCGCTGTGCCGGGCCGCGGCGCAGTTGGCGCCGACCGACCCGACGCCGTGGCTGTACCTGCTGCACATGGCGCGCGGCCAGCAGGTCGGCGCGCAGGAGACGCTCAACCGGCTGGCCAGGCTGGAGCTGTGCTCGCCCGGCCACCTGGCCGGGTACTACCAGGCCGTGTACTCACTGTCCCCGATGTGGGGCACGCCGGTGGAGGTGATGAGGGAGCAGGTGGGCAAGTGGACGGCCGCCGCCGCGCCCGGATCCCCGCTCCACTCGCTGCTGTTCGTCGCCAACTTCGAGTGGTGGCGGCGCGACCGCCTCGCCCACGCGGACGTGTTCCAGGACGAGCAGGCGCGCGACGAGGCCCGGCGGGCCGCCGACCTGATGACGATGGAACCCTGCCAGCGGCCCGCCGACTACCTGGCCCACAACTACGCCGCCGGCTGGTTCAGCTACACCGGGGAGCGCAAGCGTGCCCTGGCACATTTCCGGCTGCTCGGCGGCCACTGCACCCGGTTCCCGTGGGACTACGACAAGAACCGCCCGCGCTCGCTGTTCTGGGGAAAGCGGCTGCGCGCCCGGGTGCCGGTGGGTTGAGCCGCCGCCTCGGGAAGAGGCGCCGGCCACTGCCCCACGGTCAGGCCGACGCGAGGCGCGGCGCGATGGCGGCGAGCGAAACCACCAGCAGCACCACGGGTGCGGCGATCGTACGGTCGCGCACCCGGAGGTGGGCGCCGGCCGCGCCGATGAAGTAGAGCGCGAGGCCCACGCCGGCCGCGATCCCGAGCGGCCACCAGGCCAGGCCGGCGGCCAGCCCGACGGCACCGGCGATTTCGAGGACCGCGAGGACCGGTGCGATCCCGAGGGCGCCGACCCGTTCCAACGTGCCGACCTGGGACGGGGAGCGCCGCAGCTTCCCGGCGGCGGAGACCAGGAGCAGGGCGGCGAAGACGAGGCTGACGACGATGGTGGCGATGAACATCTGAGAACTCCTGCGCCGAACGCAGCGACAGTGTGCGTAACCGGGACAAAATCCTCGACACGGCACGGGAGTTGTTCGCCGCCGAGGGGCTCACCGTGCCCATGGACAGGATCGCCAGCGCGGCCGGGGTCGGGCCGGGCACCCTGTACCGGCATTTTCCCTCTCGTGACCAGCTGTGGGAGGCGGTACTCGAACAGCCGCTGCTCACCCAACTCGAGCTGGCCGAGCGGGCGGTGGCCAACCCCGACCGGTGGGCGGGGGTCGCGGACTACCTCATGGCGACCTGCGCGCTCGAGGCGGAGCGGGGCGGCTACCTCAACCTGATGACCACCCCCTACGACCGGGCGCCGAGGCTCCTGGCGATCCGCGCGCAGATCCAGCGGCGCATCGAGGAGCTGTTCGACTCCGCCCGGGACTCGGGCGCCATCCGCGCCGACTTCACCGTCGAGGACCTGATCTTCATCATGTTGTCGAACGGCCGGGTCGCGGAGGTCACCCGCGCGATCGCCCCGCGCGCGTGGCGCCGCAATGTCGAACTGTTCCTCGACAGCATCCGGCCCGAGCGCGCCCACCCGCTGAGCCAGCCGGCCATGAGGCCGGGCCAGGTCTACCGCACCATGACGCAGTCGTCCGCACGGCACCCGTCCGCCCGGTCCCGCGACGCGGCCGAACGCGATTCCGGGTGAGGACTCGGCGCGCGGACGTCAACCAACCTGGGCACCGCCGGCTACCATGCGACTGATCATTGCCGGAAGAGGCTGGAGCGCCGTACGAGAGCCGTGAACGACACTGAGGTACGACTGGAACGCATCCGCGGCACCGCGAAGCCGCTGGATCACAACGCGCGCACGATCGCGGCGCTGACCAGCAATCCCGGGTGCGCCCGCCGGGCGGTGCTGGACGCGGCCGGACTCGACAAGCAGCGGCTGGCCGCCCATATCGGCTTCCCCGTGCAGGCCGGGCAGTCCCGGTACGCCATCACCCGGGGCAACGCGTTCGAGTCCCAGGTCAAGGCGGACGGCTGCGCCGAACTGCTGCGACTGCTGCGCGAGCAGCTGGACCTGCCGATCCCGCGGGTGTCCTACGACGACCTGGAGCCGGTGGACGGTGACGACACCCGCGAGGCGCGTCACGCCCGCACCCGCCGGCTGCTGGCCCGGGCCGCCGAGGCCGGCGACGACGCCGGCACCCTGTTCGACCACCCGATGCTGCGGCTGGACGTCGGCGGGCGGCCGGCCTACCTGGAGCCGGACCTGATCGCCTTCCAGGTGCGCGGCCAGTTCTGGGTGGTCGAGGTGAAGTCGTTCGCGATCATCGACGGCCAGGCCGACGGGGACAAGGTGGCCGCGGCGGTCACCCAGGCCGCGGTGTACGTGCTGGCGCTGCGCGGCCTGCTCGCCGAACTCGGGTACGGGCCGGAGACGGTGGCCGACGAGGTGGTGTTGGTCTGCCCCGAGAACTTCGCCAACCGGCCCACCGCCGCCCGGGTCGACGTGCGCAAGCAGCTGACCGTGCTGCGCCGGCAGCTGTCCCGCCTGTCGCGCATCGGCGACCTCGTCGCCGAGCTGCCCGACCAGCTGACCCTGGATCTCGCCCCCGATCCGGCCGGGGTGCCGCGCCGGCCGGTGCCCGACCTCGTGCACGCGCTGGACCGACTCGACGCCCGGTACGCGCCAGAGTGCCTGGGCAGCTGCGACCTGGCGTACTTCTGCCGGGACGAGGCGCACGGCCACACCGCGACGCTGGGCCGGACGGTCCGCGACGACCTCGGCGGCGTCGACACGGTGGACCGGGCGCTCGGCCTCGCCGAGGGCACCGTGGCGCCGGACCCGGAGCAGGTCGAGGCGGCCGAGCTGTTGCGGCTGGCCGCCCGGCTGCGCGCGGAGGCGCTCGGGTGAGCGCCACCGACGTCCTGCCGGACGTGCTCGCCGACCTGGACTCCGGCGCCCACCGCGGCGTGGTGGTCGACTCCCCACCCGGCGCCGGCAAGTCCACCCTGGTGGTCCGCGCCGCCGCCGAACTCGCCGGCGGCGGTGACCCGCTCATCATCGTGGCGCAGACCAACGAGCAGGTCGACGACCTGGCCGTCCGGCTCGCCGACGCCGTGCCGGGGCTGACCATCGGCCGGCTCTCCGCTCAGGACTACCAGCCCTCCGCGCGGATCCTGGACCGGGCGGCGGTCACCGTGGGGGCGAAGGCCACCGACCTTCCCGGCCGGCGGGTGCTCATCGGTACTGCCGCCAAGTGGGCCACCGTCACCGACGGCTCCTGGCGGTGGGCGATCGTCGACGAGGCGTACCAGATGCGCTCGGACATGCTGCTGCGCATCGCCAACCGGTTCGACCGCGCCCTGTTCGTCGGCGACCCCGGTCAGTTGGACCCGTTCTCCACCGTGGACATCGACCGGTGGACCGGGCTCACCTGGGACCCGATGCAGAGCGCGGTGGCCATGCTGCTGCGGCACAACCCGCTTCCGGTGCACCGGCTGCCGGTCTCCTGGCGCCTGCCGCACACCGCCTCGCCGGTGGTCTCCGAGGCGTTCTACCCGTTCACCGGGTTCACCTCCGGCACCGGGCCGGGACAGCGGCGGCTGTCGTTGACCACGGCCACGTCGCGGCGCGGGCCGCTGGACGAGGCGGTGGAACTGGCGGCCGAGACCGGCTGGGCGCTCTACGAACTGCCGGCCCGGCACGCGGTACGCACCGACGGGCAGGCCGCGACGGCCTGCGCCCAGCTCGCGGTGCGGATGCTGGAGCGCGGGGCGGTGGCCTACTCGGAGCGGTCCGAACGGGGCGCGCCGGTGACCGCGGACCGGATAGCGATCGGGGCGGCGCACCGGGATCAGGTGGCGGCGATCCGTGCCGCGCTCGGTCCGGCCGGCGACGGCATCACGGTGGACACGGCGAACCGGCTGCAGGGCCGGGAGTACGACGTGACGATCGTGCTGCACCCGCTGTCGGGCCGGCGGGACGCGACCGCGTTCCACCTGGAGTCCGGGCGGCTGTGCGTGCTCACCTCCCGGCACCGGCACGCGTGCGTCGTGGTCGCCCGGGCGGGGATCACGGAGCTGCTGGACGCGCACCCCTCGACGGAGCCGGTACACCTCAACGTACCGGCGAAGTTCCCTGACGGCTGGGAGGCCAACCACGCGGTGATGGCACACCTGCGGCGCCACCGGGTAGCGGCACCCTGACCGGACCGGGTCAGGTGGTGAACTCGACCGGGAGCTCCAGCAGGCCGCGGAACGGCGACGCCGCCGGTAGCCGGCGCAGCTGGTCCGCCGGTACCGCCAGGCGCAGTCCCGGCAGCCGGCGCAGCAGCGCCCCGATGCCGATCTGCCCCTCCATTCTGGCCAGCGACACCCCCAGGCAGTAGTGGACCCCGTGACCGAAGCCGATGTGCGGACCGCGTACCCGGCTCAGGTCCAACCGGTCCGGGTCGGCGAACTGCGCCGGATCGTGGTTCGCCGCGTTGATGACCACGCCGACGATCGACCCGCGGGGGATGTGCACCCCCTGGTACTCGACGTCCTCCGTGGCGATCCTGGGGCTGGCCACCGGCAGCGGGCCGTCGAACCGGAGCAGTTCCTCGACCGCGGAGGGGAGCAGTTCCGGTCTGGTGCGCAGCAGGTCCAGCTGGTCCGGGTTGGTCAGCAGCGCCACCGTCGCGTTGCCGATGAAGTCGGCGGTCGTCTGGTGCCCGGCGAACAGCAGCAGGAACGTGGTGGTGACCAGTTCCCGTTCGGACAGCTTCCCCTCGTTGTCGCAGGCGTCGACCAGCGCACCGATCAGGTCGTCGCCGGGGTGCGCGCGCTTGTACTGGACGAGGCTGGTGAGGTACTGGTGCAGCCGCAGCTGGGCCAGCTGTACGGCGGCCCGCTCCTCCTCCGGGGGGCGGCTGGACGACCCGGACGTGCGGATGACCTGGGTCCAGCCCAGTACCCGCTCGTGGTCGGTCTCCGGGATGCCGAGCAGCTGGCAGATCACCATCATCGGCAGCGGAATGGCGAAGTCGTGCATCAGGTCGGACTGGCCCTGCGGGATGATCTTGTCGAGCAGGTTGTCCACGGTCTCGGCCACCCTCGGGCGCAGCGCCTCGATGCGGCGCGAGGTGAACGCCTGCGACACCACCTGGCGGAGCCTGCTGTGCTCCGGTGGGTCGGAGTTGAGCATGTTCTTGTTCAACCCCTCCGAGTTCGGCCCGAAGATGCGCAGGTAGTGCTGTTCGGGGCCGTAGAGGTCCTTGGACAGCCGGGGATCGTTCAGCGCCACCTTCGCGTCCTCGAAGCGGGTGATGAGGTACGAGTCGAAGCGCGGGCCGCCGACCGGACACACGGGTGTGTCCTGGCGCAGCCGCGCGAAGGCGGGGTAGGGGTCGGCGGCGAAATCGTCGGTGTAGAACTCCGACGGGGGTACTACCTGGTCGGTCATCGAGACTCCTCGGGCTCGCGGTGGACGCTGTGCAGGACCTGGTAGGTGTTGCGCTGCGCGGATTCCCGAAGGTCACGGATCACGCGCAGCAGCCGGTCGCGGTGAACGCTGCGACCGAAGGCGTCCAGCCGCTCCCGGTCGGCCCAGTCGCTGATGATGAGGTAGCTGCGCGGGTCGTCGGCGTCGCGGATCAGGTCCTGGCTCAGGCACCCGTCCAGCGCGCGGATCTCCTCGGCCGCCTCCAGCCACTCCTTCTCGAACCGTTGCTCGCAGCCCTCCCGGGCGCGCATGGCCAGCACCGTGCGTACCGTCATCGCGCACCACCGAACACGGTCTGCAGGTGGCCGCGAAGCGCGTCGGCGTCGATCGGCCGGCTGCGGAACCCGATGTGCCCGTCCGGGCGCACCAGATACAGCGCGGTGCCGGTGACGGCGTACGTGTTACGGAACCCGTCGGCGTTGTCGCGGATCACGGGTGGGTCGAGCATCCACGGCACGCGGGCGTCCGAGCTGACGATCAGGTACGCGTCGAGTTCGCCGCAGGCCTGCTCGCGGACGTCGGCGCACAGCTTCTCCAGGGCGGCGGTCACCGCCTCGCCGGCCGATCGGTCGGCGTAGACCAGCAGCGTGTGCCGGGTGCCGCGGGTCAGGTCGTGCAGCCGCAGCGGGTGCCCGACCCCTCGGCGGTACAGGCCGGCGGCGTCGGGCGCGCGATCCCCGGGTCGGGGGCCGCCCCACGGCGTGTCCGAAGTGGACACCGACTCGCCGACCATCGGGCTGTCCGCGTAACTGAGCAGCATCGACATTTCCTGCAGGAACTGGCGCTTGAGGTCCTCGCGGTCCAACTCGTCGGTGAAGGCCATCCGCACCGCACGCCCGACGATCTCCTCGCCCTCCGGGCGCCGTTCGGCCTCGTAGCTGTCCAGCAGGCCGGGGGAGGCCATTCCGCGCACCGCCAGGGCCAGCTTCCAGGCGAGGTTCCAGGCGTCCTGGATGCCGGTGTTCATACCCTGGCCGCCCGCCGGCGGGTGCAGGTGTGCCGCGTCGCCGGCGACGAACACTCGCCGGTCGCGGTACCGGTCGACGATGCCGTGGCTGATCCGGAACACCGACGACCACCGCAGGTTCGACGCTCGGGTACCGGCCGGGGCGAGCTGGGCCAGGGCGGCCTGCACGTCGGCGAGGGTCGGCTCGGCGAGTTCCTCGCTGAACCCGGGCGGGGCGTCCTTCCCGCCGGTCTGCGCGAAGAACCTCGCCGGCGCCAGCGTCGCTATCCGGTACCGGGACTCGCCGCGCAGCGGCACGCACACCAGCATGTTGTCCATCCGGCCGTCGGTCTCGTGCATGAACCGCAGCAGGTGCCCCTCGGGCATGTCCCATTCGACGTCCACGTCACCGAGCATGAACAGCTGCGGGAAATGGCCCAGCCCGCCGGAGAACGTCAACCCGAGCAACTCCCGCACCCTGCTGTGCGCGCCGTCGCAGCCGACCAGGTACTTGGCCCGGATCGTGTGCTCGCCGCCGGCGGGCAGCGCCAGGGTGGCCAGCACGCCGTCGTCGTCCTGGGTGAACGCGATCAGCTCGGCCCCGCGACTCGGGCGTACGCCGAGGCTTTCCAGCCGCTCGGTGAGGATGCGCTCGGTCTCGTACTGCGGCAGGCCGAGGTGCGCGTACGGCAGCTCCGGCAGTTCCCAGCTCATCCGGTGGGTCTGCTCGCCGTTGACGAAAACCATCTGGCCGGTCAGCCAGATGCCGGCGTCCATCGCGTCGCGCACGACCCCCTGCTCGTCCCAGATCTCCATCGTGCGGCAGTGCACGCCGATCGCCTTGTCGGCCTGCCCGGGCGGCGTGGCGAGCCGCTCCACCACCTGGCAGTCGATGCCGCGCCGGGCCAGCTCGACGGCGACGGTCAGGCCGGTGGGTCCCGCCCCCACGATGAGTACGTCCGTTGTCCTGTCCACGTCGGTCTCCTTGCCGATGCTGGGTTCTGGCCTGTGCTGGGGTTTCGCCGGTGGGTGAAGGGCGTACGCCGGCAGGTGCGAGGGGCGCGCCGGGAGGTGGGGCGGGTGCGCCGGCAGGTGGAACAGGCGGCGCCGGAAGTCGAGCAGGAACGGCGCGATCGGGCCCGCCTCCTCCTGCGCGTGCGCGGGGTTGCCGATCCAGCTGAAGAACTGTGCCTCGCTGCTCCACTCGGCGAAGATGTGGTAGATGTCCGAGCCGGGCTCGCGCAGCAGGTCCTCGCGCACGTACCCGGGCACCCCGGCCATCCGGGCGAGGACCTGCGCGTACCCGCGCTCGAACTCACCGCGCCGGTCGGCCGGCACGGTGACCTCGACGTCCACGCAGATCCTCGACTCGCGCCGCTCGGGGCCGAGCCCCTCGGGGCCGAGCATCACCCGGTAGCCGTCCGGGGCGGACCCGGCCGGCCGGGCCGAGGGCGTCTCGCGCAGCGGGCGCAGCGCCTCGCCGAGGCTGGCGGCGACCGGACCGTCCTCGTAGTCCCGCAGCGCGGGCTCGCCGTCCCACTCCGTGACGACCACGAACGAGCGGGGGTCGCTGGCGTCCAGGAGCAGCTGCCGCAGGAGGTTGCCGGGCAGCGCGCCGATCCGGCCGGCGACGGCGTGCCACGCGGCCTGGACGGCGTCCTCGCGCCCCTGGTGCGCGCGTACCCGCAGCATGGTCCTGATCACCGGCACTCCTCGGCGGCGCGGCCGGGCGGTCCGCCCGTCGCCGGGTGGCACCGCCCGCCGCGGCGGGACACGGATCGGGTCCCGGTCATCAGTCCTCGGCCCGCCAGTGGTAGAACTCCTTGGCCACCGCGTCTTCCGGGCTGTGCCAGGTCTGCGGGCTGTACGGGCTGATGTACGGCCTCAGGTCGTCCATGATCTTGGCGAACGCGGGCACCTCGCGGTTCTCCTGTGCGACGTCGGCGAAGGCCGCGTCGGTGCGCTCCATCAGGTGCAGGTACACGTCGTCGTTCGAATACAGCCAGCGCCCGGTGACGCCCATCTTCGCCGGCAGCGGCCCCTCGTCGGACTCGCGGAAGATGTTCGCGACCTCGGGCTCGGCCCCGGGCTTGATGTGCGCGACGATGACCAGTTGGTTGGTGTCGGGCGAGGACATCGCCGGCTGCTCCGGCGCCTCCCAGCTGTAGAACTCGTGGGCCACGGAGTCGGACGGAACCTTCCAGTTCTTCGGGTACGGCGTGACGTACGGCGCGATGGCCTCGGCGATCTGTTGGAAGGCGGGCAGCCCCCGGGGCCGCTCCAGCGTCTTCGGGTCGACGTTGCGCTCGATCACGTGGATGTACAGGTCGTCCAGCGACAGCAGGCTGCGGCCGATGACACCGCTATCCTGCGGGCGGGTGGTCCTGTCGTAGTACCCGAAGACATCGCCGACCTTGCTCTCGCTGCCCGGAACGATGCGAGCGACAATCACGCTTCGGAAGGTCATAGCTGCTCCTTAGGTAGTTGAGATATCCCGGCGGACGGGCACAGGTAGCGATGTTGACCTCCTACCACCGGTACCGTCCGGCCCTCGCGACCGGACCCGACGGCAGCGACCTTGCCGGCCGCCGCGTCTTTCTACCGTCACCACGCATCGATCGGCGTGAGGCGTTACCGGTGACGGTGCGGGGACGCCGGGCCGCGCAGGATCGCTGTCGGTGTCGCCAAAACGCCTGTCGTCGCCCAAACGCCTGTCGTCGCCAAAAACGCCTGTCGATGTGCTCGCGGCGGTCAGACCGGCCGGGTGTTCCGCAGGGGATCGATACCCGGACGAGGGCGGCGCTGCTGCTCGGGCGTACAGATCGGAGAGAGGATGTCGTTGATCAGTCCGTACATCGCCGCGGACGGCTCCAGTTGCAACTCCCGGAGGAGGAGATCGCGGTAGACGTAGAACGCGTGCAGCGCCTCGTAGGCGTTCCCCTCGGCAAGGTGGGTCTCGACAACCAGTCGGTGGGGGGTCTCCCGGAGCGGCTCCGCGGCGATCGCCTCAAGTGCGGCCTGCAGCGCCGCGCCGTGCTCGCCGGCACGCAGGTGGGCGCGGGCCGTCTCGTCCAGCAGATGCAGCCGCAACTGCCTGATGCGTTCCCGTTCCAACAGCACCCAGTCGTCGTACCAGCCGGGCAGCAGGTCGTGCCGGCCGGCGGCGAGCACCGGGGTGGCCCGCCGCGGATCGTCGCCGTGGTTGACCTCGGTCGCGGCCCGCACGAGTTCGTCGACGTCGACGTGAACCATCGGATGGAGGCGCACGGTGTCGCCGGCGGTCACGATCGGGCAGGCGCGATCCTGGCGCAGCCGCCACAGCGCGGTGCGCAGCGAGGACAGCGCGCGCTCCTCCGGGGTGTCGGGCCACAGCAGCCCGGCCAGGTGGGTGCGGGTGGCGCCGGGGCGCAGGCCGATCAGCGCGATGGTGCGCTGCAGGCCGCGCGGTACCGCCATGGGCTTGCCGTCGTGCAGCAGCCGGAAGCCGCCGAGCAGCAGCAAATGGATGTCGGCGTCGCCGTCGGGGGCGGGCCGAGGTCTCTTCCGCGCGGAAGCCGGCACGCTGTTCTCAGAGGCCATCGTTGAACCCCCTGCACGGAAGCTCTCATGTGGAAAGCCGCGCTGCCGGAGGTGGCTGGTGCGACACCGCTCCGGGCAACCGGGGGGCCCCGATCGAACACCCCCGCTTACCCATCAAAGCGTGACGAACGTTATCAATCGCTACTACGCTGCGTCAACGGTTCGGGCGGGGGTGTGACCGAATCCTTACCCATAAAAACCCGGCTTGACCTGCGAGGGGATCGCCTGCCGCAGGACCCATCCTGCGGCACGGGGCGTCACCCCAGCGTCATAGTTCGACGGAACCTGTGAGTTTTCTGTGACAGGCGATTGACACCCCTCGTTCCACGGTGGTGCGGCGATCCACCTTGGGGGAGTACATGGACCGATCACCGATCGGCGCGGGCCCGGAACCCGCCGCCGTTCCCTACCTCTCGCCGTGCCCGGCGACCATCCACTGTCCACCCAGCACCCCGACCCGGCACGGGTACCGTCGCCACGCACCGCTGTCCGTGAGGTGCCGGCCATGACCGGCCCGGCCACCGCGGAGCGGCAGTCCTGGGTGCGCTGCGGGTCGTGCGCGACGCTGCTGTACCGCAAACGGCTACACCGCAATCTGGGAGTGTGCCCCGAGTGCGGTGACCACCGCCGGCTCGGCGCGACCGAGCGCATCGAGCAGCTCGTCGACCCCGGCAGCTTCGCGCCGTTCGCCGCCGACGTCGCACCGGTGGATCCGCTCGGGTTCGTCGACCTGGTCGCGTACCCGCAACGGGTGGCCGCCGCGCGCGCGTCCACCGGCCTGACCGAGGCGGTGCTGTGCGGCGAGGCGTCCATCGACGGCCACCGCCTGGTGGTCGCCGCGATGGACTTCCGGTTCCTCGGCGGCAGCCTTGGTTCGGTAACCGGTGAGCTGATCGTGCGCGCGGTGGAGCGGGCGCAGGCGCGGCGGCTGCCGTTCGTCGTGGTGACCGCCTCCGGTGGGGCCCGCATGCAGGAGGGCGTGCTCTCGCTCATGCAGATGGCCACGACGGTCCAGGCGCTCGCCGGGCTGCGGCGCGCCGGGCTGCTCAGCGTCAGCGTCATCACCGATCCCACGTACGGCGGCGTGGCCGCGTCCTTCGCCACCGCGACCGACGTGATCATCGCCGAGAATGGCGCCCGGATGGGCTTCGCGGGTCCTCGGGTGATTCAGCAGACGCTGCGCCAGACCCTGCCCGCCGGCTTCCAGACCGCCGACTTCCTGTTCCGTCACGGTCACGTGGACATGGTGGTGGAGCGCCGGGCGCTGCGACCGACGCTGCGCGCGCTGCTGTCCGCGGCGACGCCCGGGCCCGAGCCGTGGCCGGCGCTCGACGCGCCGGTGAAGCCGGCCGCGCCGGCGACCGGGTCGACGTCGCCGCGGCCCGGCCGGACCGAACTCGCGCTGCCGGCCGGCGCGGCGGCGCGGGCGCCGTCCCCGGGCGGCGCGTTTGGGGTGGTGCGCGCCGCGCGGCACCCCGACCGACCGACCACATTGGACTATCTGGCCACGGACTTCGACGGCTTCGTCGAGCTGCACGGCGACCGGTTCAGCGCCGACTGCCCGGCCATCGTGGCGGGCCTCGCCCGCCTCGACGGGATCCACCTGGCGGTGATCGGGCACCAGAAGGGCCACCGCACCGCGGAACTGTTGGACCGCAACTTCGGCATGGCCAGCCCGGCGGGCTACCGCAAGGCGGTGCGGGTGATGCGACTGGCGGCCCGGCTCGGGCTGCCGCTGGTCACCATCATCGACACCCCGGGCGCCAGCCCGGGCATCCAGGCCGAGGAGCAGGGTCAGGCCGCCGCCATCGCGGAGAGCATGTCGACCATGGCCGACCTGCCGGTGCCCGTCGTCGCCGTCATCACCGGCGAGGGCGGCAGCGGGGGAGCGCTCGCTCTGGCCGTAGCCGACCGGGTACTGATGCTGCACGACGCGGTCTACTCGGTGATCAGCCCGGAGGGCTGCGCCGCGATCCTGTGGAACGATCCGGCCGCCGCGCCACGGGCCGCCGACGCGCTCGGCCTGACCGCGCCCGAGCTGCTGCGGATGAGGGTGATCGACGGGATAGTCGACGAGCCGGCCGGGGCCGGCGGATTGCGCGACACCCTCACGCGGACGCTCGCGCCGCTGCTTGACGTACCCGGCCAGGAACTGGTGAGGCGCCGCCGGGAGCGGTTCCGCCGGTTCTGTGCCGCCGGCGATCGGGTCCACGCCGAACTGGGGAGCATCCATGAATAATCCGGACGATGACGATGGCGTGCTGGCGGTACTGCGCCAGCAGGCCCGGCTGCTCGCGGCCGAGGTGACCGGCCCGCTGCGGCGCATCCAGATCACCCGCGGCGACGCGGCCGTCGAGGTCGAATGGCACGGCGAGACAACGGTCGCCGGGCCGGCGCGACCGGCCGCCGCGCCACCCGCCGAGCCGGCACCGGTAGCCGTGAACGGCACCGCGCCGGCGCAGCGGGACCCGGCCGAGCCGGCGAAACGGGCCGGACAGTCCAGCATCGTGTCGCCGATGGTCGGCACCTTCTACCGGGCCGCCGAGCCGGGCGCGGCGCCGTTCGTGGCGGTCGGCGATCTGATCGAACCCGGGAAAGTGATCGGCATCGTCGAGGCGATGAAGCTGATGAACGAGATCACCGCCGGCCAGGCCGGCCGGGTGCTCGACGTACTCGTCGACGACGGCCAGCCGGTCGAGTTCGGGCAGGCGTTGATCGCACTGGCGCCGGCGTGAGTGGCGGGGGAGGGGCGCGTCGATGTTCGAGAAGATACTGATCGCCAATCGCGGCGAAATCGCGCTACGGGTCGTCCGCGCGTGCCGGGAACTCGGCGTGCGCACGGTGGCCGTCTACTCAACGGCGGACGCCGACTCGGCCGCGGTACGGCTGGCCGACGAGGCCGTCCGGATCGGGCCGCCGGCCAGCCGGCACAGCTACCTGAACACCCCGGCGATCATCGAGGCGGCCCGGCAGACCGGCGCCGAGGCGATCCACCCGGGCTATGGGTTCCTCTCCGAGGACCCCGACTTCGCCGAGGTGTGCGAGGAGGCCGGGCTGGTCTTCATCGGCCCCGGGCCGGAGGTGGTGCGCGGCTTCGGCGACAAGGCGCGGGCGCGCACCCTGATGGCCGAGGCCGGCCTACCGCTCTCGCCCGGCAGCACCGAGCCGGTGACCAGCGCGGCGGCCGCCCGCGCCGTGGCCGAGGAGATCGGCTACCCGGTGATCATCAAGAGCGTCGCGGGCGGCGGAGGGCGCGGGATGGCGGTGGTCTGGTCGCCGTCCGAGCTCGTCGAGGCGTACGCGCGCACCCAACTGGCCGCGCAGGCCACATTCGGCGACAACCGGGTGTACCTGGAGAGCTACCTGGTCAACGCCCGGCACATCGAGGTGCAGGTGCTCTGCGACTCGTACGGCAACGGTGTGCACCTGGGCACCCGGGACTGTTCGGTGCAGCGCCGGCACCAGAAGCTGGTGGAGGAGGGCCCGGCGACGGGGTTGTGCGCCCGCACCCTGGACGCCATCGCCGACGCCGCCGTGCGTGGGGCGCTCGCCGTGGGCTACTGCGGCGCGGGCACCTTCGAGTTCCTGGTGGACGAGGCGGAGAACTTCCGCTTCATCGAGGCCAACTGCCGCATCCAGGTGGAACACCCGGTGACCGAGATGATCAGCGGCATCGACCTGGTACACGAGCAGCTGCACATCGCGGCCGGCATACCGCTGCGGATGCGGCAGGACGAGATCCGGCTGCGGGGCACCGCGGTGGAGTGCCGGGTCAACGCGGAGGATCCGGAGCGGGGCTTCGCACCCGCGCCCGGGCGCCTCGACCGGTTCCAACCGCCGGGCGGCCCGTTCACCCGGGTGGACACCCACGGCTACGCCGGCTACCTGGTCGGCCCGTACTACGACTCGCTGCTCGCCAAGGTCATTGTCTGGGCACCCGAGCGCGATCTCGCCCTCGACCGGATGGACCGGGCGCTGTACGAGTTCGACATCGCCGGCGCGGGCGTACGCACCACCATCCCGTTCCTGCGCCGGATTCTCGACGACGCGGCGTTCCGCAAGGGGCGCTACTCGACCGCACTGGTCGAGCGACTGATGGACGCAACCCACTGACGGCTGGGGAGACCAGATGACTCTCAACACCTCGGACCGGCGGCAGGCCGCGTCCGGTGAAATCACCGCGATCCTGGTGAGCAACTGCGGACTGGATCCCGACGCCGCCGCGGCGGCGCCGGACGCGACCCTGACCGAGCTCGGCCTGGACTCGCTCGCCCTGCTGGAGCTGGAGGCCGTGGTGGCCGACCGCTACGGCGTGCGGGTGCCGGAGAACGCCGGCCAGCTCACCATCGACGAGGTCGCCGGCGTGCTGGACGGCGCGGCGACGAGCCCGACCGATCCTCCGCTGGCGACACCGCCCTCCTCGACCGGCCCCGCCGCGCCGGCTCAGCGCACCGCCTCGGAGCCGACCGAATCCACCGCGTCGGCGCGCCCGAGTGAGTCCACCGGGTCGGCCCAGCCGACCGAGGAGGCGACGAATCCCGATCCGCCGGGACACACCGAGAACAGCGTGGTCATCGACGCGCCGCTGGAGTTGGTCTGGCGGATGACCAACGACGTCGAGCGGTGGACCGACCTGTTCACCGAGTACGCCGACGTCCAGGTACTGGAGCGCAACGGCGACACCGTCCTGTTCCGGCTGACCATGGTGCCCGACGAGAACGGGATCAGCTGGACCTGGGTCAGCGAGCGCACCTGCGACCCGGTACGGCACGAGGTGCGGGCGCACCGGGTGGAGACCGGGCCGTTCGAGTACATGCGCATCTTCTGGCGCTACGACGAACTGCCCGAGGGCGTGCGGATGACCTGGGTCCAGGACTTCTCCATGCGCCCGACCGCCCCGGTGAACAACCGGCAGATGACCGAGCGGCTCAACACCAACTCGCGCCCGCAACTGGACGTCATCCGCGAACGCGTGGAGCGCGCGGCGGCCCAGCGGCCGGCCACGGTACCGGGAGGCAGCGATGAGTGAGACGGCGATGACCGAGGCGGCGATGAGCCAGGCGGCGATGAGTGAGGCGCCGGTGAGTGAGGCGCCGGTGAGTCAGGCGGCGGCTGGGGAGGCCGGGCGGGTGATCGCCGTGGCGGAGGTACCCGTGGACCGGCGGCGCGGCGGCGAGCTGCGGGTGTTGCTGGGTCCCAAGACCGTGGGCAGCACCTCGGGCTTCATGGGCGTGGCGACCCTGCGGCCGGGGGAGCGGATCGGCGAGCACTACCACCCCTACAGCGAGGAGTTCCTCTACGTCACCCGTGGCGAGATCACGGTCGACCTGGACGATCAACCCATCTCGCTGAGCCCGGGCGAGGGGCTGTTCATCCCGAGGCATACCCGGCACCGGCTGCGCAACGCCGGTACCGAACCGGCCGAGGCCGTCTTCCACCTGGGTCCGCTGGCACCCCGGCCGGAGCTGGGCCACGTGGACACCGAGTCCGCCCCGGTCGCGGCCGCGCCGGCGGAGACCTCGACATGACACGCCGGCGCACGGTGGTGACCGGGATCGGCGTGGTGGCCCCCGGTGGGGTCACCCGCGACCGGTTCTGGGCCACCGTCACCGAGGGGCGGACCTCCACCCGGCGGATCACCTTCTTCGACCCGTCCCCGTTCCGTTCGCAGATCGCGGCCGAGTGCGACTTCGACGCGGTGGCGGCCGGGCTGACCTGCCTGGAGCGGCAGCGCGCCGACCGGTACGTGCAGTTCGCGCTGGCCGCCTCGATCGAGGCGCTGGCCGACAGCGGGCTGGGTACGGACGAGGCGACCCGGCAGCGGACCGGGGTCGTGCTCGGCTCGGCCGTGGGCGGCACCATGGCGCTGGAGCGGGAGTACGTGGTGGCCAGCGACTCCGGCGCCCAGTGGCTGGTCGACCACCAGCGCACCATGCCGTTCCTCTACCAGGCGCTGATCCCGAGCAGCCTGGCCGCCGACGTCGCCTGCCGACACGGGCTGCACGGGCCGGCCCAGGTGGTCTCCACGGGCTGCACCTCGGGCATCGACGCGATCGGCCACGCCCACCAGCTCATCTGCGACGACGAGGCGGACGTGATGCTGGCCGGCGCGTCGGACACCCCGATCTCGCCGGTGACCGTCGCGTCGTTCGACGCCATCAAGGCCACCACTGCCGCCAACGACGACCCGGCGCACGCCTCCCGGCCGTTCGACGGCAACCGGACCGGGTTCGTGCTCGCCGAGGGGGCCGCGGTGCTCGTGCTGGAGGAGTTGGAGCACGCCCGCCGGCGCCGGGCGCCCATCTACTGCGAGGTGGTCGGCTACGCCAACCGCAGCAACGGGTACCACATGACCGGCCTGCGGCCCGACGGCGCGGAGATGGCGCTGGCCATCACGGCGGCGCTGGACGAGGCCCGGCTCAACCCGAGCGACGTGTCGTACATCAGCGCGCACGGCTCGGGCACCCGGCAGAACGATCGGCACGAGACGGCCGCGTTCAAGCGGGCGCTCGGTGAGACGGCGTACGAGCTGCCGATCAGCTCCATCAAGTCGATGGTGGGCCACTCGCTCGGCGCGATCGGCTCGATCGAGATGGCCGCCTGCGCGCTGGCCATCGAGACCGGAGTCGTGCCGCCGACCGCCAACTGGGCCACCCGCGACCCGGAGTGCGACCTGGACTACGTCCCCAACACCGCGCGCGAGGTGGACGTGAACGTCGCACTGTCGGTGGGCAGCGGATTCGGCGGATTTCAGTCGGCAATGGTCTTCCGGCGGCTCACGGAGGCGGTGCGATGAGCGAGCGTCAGCGGGCGGTTGTCACCGGGGTCGGGGTGGTCGCCCCGACCGGGGTCGGGGTGGACGCGCACTGGAAGCGGGTGCTGGCCGGGGAGAGCGCGTTGCGGCGGATCACCCTGTTCGATCCGGCGCGGTACCCGACCACGCTGGCCGGCGAGATCACTGAGTTCGACGCGCTGGAGTGGGCCGACAGCCGGCGGGTGGTGCAGACCGACCGCTGGACGCACCTCGGGTTCGCGGCCACCCGGCTCGCTCTGCAGGACGCCGGGCTGGCCGAGGTGACCGACGATCCGTACGGCGTGGGGGTGGTACTGGCCAGTTCGTCGGGCGGCAACCTGTTCGGCCAGCGGGAGCTGCAGCGGCTGTGGAGCCAGCCGTCGCGCACGGTCGGCGCGTACCAGTCGATCGCCTGGTTCTACGCCGCCAGCGTCGGCCAGCTCTCCATTCACCACCAGTTCAAGGGTCCGTGCGGGGTACTGGTGTCGGAGACCGCCGGCGGCCTGGACAGCCTGGCCCAGGCGGTACGCATGATCCGGCGGGGTACCCCGGTGGTCATCGCCGGGGGCACCGAGTGCCCGCTGAGCCCGTACGCGTTGGCCTGCCAGCTGCGTGGCGGCCTGCTCAGCAGCGGCACCGACCCGGATGGGGCCTACCGGCCGTTCGACGTGGCGGCCGGTGGTTACGTGCCCGGCGAGGGCGGCGCGGTGTTCGTCGTCGAGGAGCTCGACCACGCGCGGGAGCGGGGCGCGACCATCTACGGCGAGGTGGCCGGCTGGGGGGCGACGCACGACGCGCACCACACCGACGCGCACCACACCGACGCCCACCACACCCACGACCGGCAGGCGCACGATCCGACGCAGTACGCCCGGGCCATGGCGCTGGCGCTGCGGCGGGCCGGGGCCCGGCCGGACGAGGTGGGGCTGGTGGTGCCGGACGCGCTCGGGGTGCCCGGGTACGACCTCGCCGAGGCCCAGGCGCTGCGTGCCGTGTTCGGCTGCTCGCCGCCGGTGACCACGCAGAAGCCGCTGACCGGCCGGGCCCACCAGGGCGGGGCGGCCCTGGACGTGGCCAACGCGCTGCTGGCGATGCGGCACGGGCTGCTGCCGGCGACCGCCGGAACGGATCGCCCGGCCCCCGGCTGCGAGCTGGACTTCGTCCGCGAGCAGCGGCAACAGCGCACCGACCTCGCGCTCGTCGGGGCGCGCGGCTTCGATGGCTTCAACAGCGCGGTGCTGCTGCGCCGCTGGCCCGAGAGCGAGAGCGTCAGAACAGGCTGAGCTGTCCGGGCAGGGGCTCCCGGCGCCGGCGCGGGCCGCCGGCCCGCACCCACTGCTGGGGAGCCGGCGCGACGGCCTGGGCGTCCGGCGGCGAGCCGCCGGTCAGCGCCCACAGCGACGGCCCGAGGATGATGCCGCGACCGGCCAGCGCGCGCTTCATCACCGCGAGGTCGAGCGGCAGCCGCAGCGTGTCCAGGGCCGGTATCGGCAGGTCGTCGCGCATGGCCATGAGCCGGCGGTTGCGCCGCACCGTCTCCCGGGCGGCCGGCGAGCCGAACTGCCCACCCGAGCGCTCGCCCACCACCGAGCGGACGGCCTGTTCGTCCCCGCCGTCCCAGGCCGCCCAGGCCCGCTCCAGGCTGCCGAACTCGGCCAGCAGCCGGGCGGAGGTGGCCGAGCCGAAGCCCGGCACCCCGCGCAGGTTGTCCGAGGGATCGCCGCGCAGCGCGGCGTAGTCGCGGTACTGCGAGGGGGTGACGCCGTAGTTCTCCGCCAGGGACGCGGCGTTGACCAGCACGGCCTGGTCGAACCCGCCATTGCGCACGCGCAGCACCGACGTCGATGGGTCGATGAGCGCGAACGCGTCCCGGTCGCTGGTCATCAGCACCGCCCGCCAGCCGTGGCGCCGGGCGGCCGCGGCCGAGCTGGCGAGCACGTCGTCGGCCTCGTAGGCGTGCGGCACCACGGTGGCGATGCCGGCCGCGCGCAGCAGGTCCGGGGCGTCGGCAAGCTGATCGGCGAGGTCGGCCGGCTTCTGTGGCCGCTGCGCCTTGTACTCCGGGTAGTCATTCTTGCGCGCTGAGTGGTCCGGGCAGTCGAAGCCGACGACCACCGCGTCCGGGCGCAGCCGGGCCGCGGCCCGGGCCACGTACCCGATCAGCCCCTTCAACCCCCACACCGCCCGGCCCGCCCCGTCGAGCAACTGCCCGGTGGCCGCCGCGTGGTAGGCCCGGTGCAACAGGCTGTTGCCGTCCACCACCAGCAGCGATGGCGGGGTCGACGGCGGCGTCACCTCATCAGGGTAGTGGTCCCGCGGGGCGGCGCCGGCGACTGGCCCGGGTCGAGGCCCGGCGCCAGCCGCGCCGAGCCAGACCGGTCGGGCCGCCGACCCGCGAAACCGCTACCGGGCTCCGCCGGGGGTGGCCTCCAGAAGCGTCACGCGTCCGGCTGGTAGAAGTTGCGGTCCCAGCGGTGCGCCACCAGGGCCGCGCGCCGCTGTTCGGGCAGCCCACGACCGTCGCCGATGGCCGTGTTCCGCTCCACATTGCGTACCGTGCGCATGCCCGGGATCACGGTGGACACCGCCGGGGAGGACAGCGTGAACCGCAGCGCGGTCTCGGCCAGCTCGTCCGGCCGGATGCCCAGGTCGGCGACGATCGCCTCGGCGCGGCGCCGCACCTGGGCGCGCCGGTCGCCGGCGAAGTACCGGTTGCGGAAATCCCCCTCGGGGAACGTGCTGTCCTCGGTGATGCTGCCGGTCAGCCCGCCCTCGTCCAGCGGCACCCGCACGATCACCCCCACGCCGTGCTCGGCGCAGGCCGGCAGCAGCTCCTCCTCCGGCGCCTGGTCGAACACGTTGTAGATGACCTGTACCGTGTCGACCAGCCCGGACCGGACCAGCTTTACCGCGTTGGCCGGCTCGTGGTCGTTGTTGGAGATGCCGAAGAAGCGGATCTTCCCCTCCTGCTTGAGCGCCTGGATGGTCTCCAGCCAGTCGCCGCGCCCCACCCACTCGTCGCTCCACACGTGGAACTGCAGCACGTCGAACGCGTCCAGCCGGGAGGCCCGCAGGCTCGTCTCCAGGCTGGTGCGGATGTGCTCGCCCGGGAACGCCTCCATCGGGTCGATGCCGTTCGGCGCCGGCCACAGCCGGTTCTTCGGCGGCACCTTGGTGGCCACGTGGATCGTCTCGCCGCGGTGCTCGCGCACCACTCGGCCGACGATGCGCTCGCTGTCGCCGTACCCGCGGGCGGTGTCGATGACATTGGCGCCCAGTTCGATGGCCCGGTGCAGAGCGCGCAGCGATTCGTCCTCGTCCGCCCCGATCCAGCCCGAGGAGCCGATGCCCCAGGCGCCGAAGCCGACCTCGGACACCGACAGACCGGTGCGGCCGAGCGTGCGGTACTGCATGGCGAGCCTCCCAGGTGTTGATCACGTTGGACAGCGCACCGCATCGTAAGCCGCGACGGCCACGGCTCGATCATCCGGGCGGCGGAGGTATAGCCTGCATCTGGTAAGAGGTCTGACCTCTGTTGAGGGGAGCGCGCGTGCGGGAAGCAGCAGCCGGATACCGTGGCTACCGATCATTTGACTACCTTGAGCCACGTCGTGATTACAAAGTGTTCGAACTGGCTCCGGAGATCGGGCGGGTACCCGAGCACGACCTGGGGCTGTCGGACACGCAGTGGCAGCGCGTCGACCGCCTGCTGAGGGAGCACACGGCGATCTCGCTGCACGAGCACCCCAAGATTCTGCCGGCCGACGTGAGCCAGCTGCGCGACTACAACCGGACCGGTCGCAACGCCTTCGGCTTCGAGGGGCTGGCGCGCTCGGGGATGACCGCCGTGTTCGACAACTTCATGAACGGCACCGGCTGCGTCACCAGCGAGCACGCCTGGAAGTGGGACGACGTCATCTACGACATCGGCCTGCGCCTTGCCGATGTCGCCAAGCAGGACTACGTGGTGCTGGCGACCACGCTGGAGCAGATCTTCGAGGCGAAGCGCGACGGCAGGGTGGCCCTGGTGGCCGGCCTGGAGGCGGCCACGATGATCGAGAACGAGCTGGACCGCATCGACATCCTGTACGGCTTCGGCGTGCGCCAGATGGGCATCGCCTACAGCCAGGCGAACATGCTCGGCTCCGGGCTGTCCGAGGAGCGCGACGGCGGGCTGACCCACTTCGGCCGGCGCGCCGTGGACCGGATGAACCGGCTGGGCATCGCCATCGACGTCTCGCACTCGGGGGACCTGACCTCGATGCAGGTCATCGAGGCGAGCCGCGTGCCGGTGTTCATCACCCACGCCGGCGCCCGATCGGTGTGGAACACCCCGCGGATGAAGCCGGACGAGGTGATCCGGGCCTGCGCCGAGCGCGGCGGTGTGATCGGCATCGAGGCGGCGCCGCACACCACGCTCTCGCCGGAGCACCCGCACCACTCCATCGAGTCGGTGATGGACCACTTCGTGTACTGCGTGGACCTGGTCGGCATCGACCACGTCGGGTTCGGCCCGGACACCAACTTCGGCGACCACGTCGGGCTGCACAACAGCTTCACCCAGCACCTGGCGATCGGTAAGGCGCACGGCACGGTCGACCACCCGCGGGTGCCGTACGTGTCCGGCATGGAGAACCCGGCGGAGTGCTTCGGCAACATCGTCGGCTGGCTGGTCGCGCACGACTACTCCGACGACGAGATCGCCAAGGTCATCGGCGGCAACATCGTGCGGGTCCTTCGAGAGGTCTGGTGAGCTGCGCGCCATGACGGAGCGGATGAAGATCAACGGCGCCGAGCTGGTCGTCGAGGCGTACGGGCCCGAGGACGCGCCGGCGATGATCGTCCACCACGGGGCGCCGGGGCTGGGCTCCCGGGCGGAGCCGGCGCGCTCGTTCGGCGGGTTCGCCGACCGGCTGCGCGTCATCGTGTTCGACGCCCGAGGCTCCGGCGAATCCAGCGACGACGAGCCGTTCACGCACGAGCAGTGGGTCGCCGACGTCGACGCGATCCGGGAACGCTTCGGCTACGAGCGCATCGTGATGGCCGGCGGTTCGTACGGCGGGTTCATCGCCATGGAGTACGCCATCGCCCACCCGGACCGGGTGGACGCCCTGGTCCTGCGCGACACGGCCGCCGACACCGCACACGACCACCTGGCGGTGCGGCGGGCCCGAACCACCGACCGCACGGTCATTCCGGAGTGGGCGATCGAGCGGATCGGCACCGGTCGCTTCGAGAGCAACGAGCAGCTGCGCGAGTACTGGGCGGCCATCCTGCCGCTCTACGACCACGACCACGACCCGGCCCGGGACGCGGCGAAGCTGGCCGCCACCCGGTTCCACTACCGCACGCACAACGCGGCCTTCGGACAGAACATGCCGCGCTACGACCTCAAGCCGAAGCTGCCGTCGATCACCTGCCCGACGCTGGTGACCGTCGGCCGGCACGACTGGCGCACGCCCGTGCCGGCCTCGCGGGCCATCGCCGACCTGATTCCGGACGCCCGGCTGGTCGTCTTCGAGAACTCGGGCCACTCGCCGCAGCTCGAGGAGCCCGAGCTGTTCCAGCGGGTGGTGCGCGACTTCCTCACCTCCGCCGGCATCGCCTGACGACGGGGTGGGCTTCGGAGTCCCAGCCGGTGACGGGGTGGGGCCGGGCGGTGACGGGGGCGCGGGCGGCCGGACGGTCAACCGCGCCTCCGGACGGTCGGCGCCGCCGGGGGCGGAGCCTCAGCCGTTGACGGTGCCGACGAGTTCGCCCGAGGCGACGGCCCGGTCGGCTATCGCCTTTCGGGCCGCGTTGGTCGCGGCCCCGGCCGCCAGCCCGGTCGGGGAGCTTAGCGCGTAGACCACGAAGTGGTAGTGGTGGATGCCGCTGGGCGGGCAGGGCGGGGTCCAGCCCGTCGTACCACCCGAGTTGCGTGCCTGCTTGGCGCCGGCCGGCAGCGCGCTCGCGGCCAGTGACGTGGTGCCGGCCGGCAGGTCGTACACCACCCAGTGCACGTAGTCGCCGTTCGGCGCGTCGGGGTCGTGAACCACCACCGCGAGCGCCGCCGCCGAGCGCGGGTCGCCGGTCCAGGACAGCGGCGGCACAATGCCCGCGGCGCGACAGGTGTACTCGTCCGGAATCCGCGCGCCGGCAGCGAACGCGCTGCTGGTGACCATCAACGCGGCGCTGGGTGCCGGGGAGGACGCGGGCGAGGCCGCGCCGGACGGACTGCTTCCGTCGCATCCCGTAAGGAGCAGTGCGCCGCCGAGCGCGATGACCGTTGTCAACCTCACGAGCCCATGCTGTCATCCACCGGGCACCGCCGGGTACCGCTGGATGCTCGAGCCCCGACCGGCATCCGTTGGTGTCGAGTGGCGCGCGGCCCGCCGACGGCGGGGAATATCGGATCGCGTCGGCCGGCCGAGGCTGGCACGCTACCCGCATGAATCGCGCGGAGGTGTTACTCATCGGGGGTCGTGCCGGCGTTGGCAAGACGACGGTGGGTTGGGAGGTCTCCGCGCGACTGCGGGCCGCGGCCGTCGCGCACGCCATTGTCGAGGGCGACTTCATGGGGCAGGTACATCCGGCGCCGGACGGGGATCCGGATCGTTCGAAAATCGCCGAACGCAATGTGACGGCCGTCTGGGTAAACTATCGCCTTCTCGGATACCGCCGGCTGATCTACACGAACACCCTCAGCGTGTTGCCCGTGACCACCGGAATGTTCGAGCGGGCGATGGGCGCCGACGTGCGAATCGTTCGTGTCCTACTCACCGCGCAGGACACGACGGTCGCCGAGCGACTGGCGAGCCGGGAGCTCGGCTCGGAATTGGCGGAGACGCTGGCGAGCAGCACCCAGCGGGCAAGACTCCTGGCGCAGCGGGTGCCACCGGATACCGTACGGATCGCGACGGATCGGCGGCGGGTCACCGACGAGCCGTTGACATCCACGTGCTTCCGCTGGCGCGTGCGGTCGCCCGACCAGGTGGACGGAGTGGCCAATCAGACGTTGCCGAGTCTGATGGAAGCCCTGCGCGGACGGCCGCAATCGCAGGTCGAGTACGGAGCCCTGGCCGTTTGCCTGGCGGTGTCGGGCGACCTGCCCTAGGCGCGCACCATGGTGGCGAAATTCGGTGAGGTTCGCCAGGTGCTCGCGGGCGGGGCGACCGAGCGGTTCATCCGCAACTTCGCTGAGCGGTTCGGTGCCTGAGCCGGTCGCTCGGTCGGCGCCCGGACGATCGTAGGCCCGGCCCGCTCCATTGCACACGATCAGCCTCACGGCCATCATTAGTGTCGTACCCCGTCGGTAGCGTTGGTTCGTGGACGGGGATCCGTTGATCGAGCTGGAGCAGGCGGTGCGGTCGCTCGCGCACGCGTCGGTCTGGGCTCAGTCCCCGCAGGTGTTGATTGACTGTTTGGATCGGGCGTATGCGTTGGCGTCGCGGTTGGACGCGGTGCGGTTGGGTTTGGTTCGGGAGGTCGATGGGCGGGACCTTGCCCGGCGGCAGGGTGCTACGACGACGACCGCGTGGTTGCGTGACCGGTATCGGTTGTATGGGGGTACGGCGGCGCGTCAGGTGAGGCTCGCCGCGGCGTTGCACGGCGGGTTGCCGAGGACGGTGGAGGGGTTGGCGGCCGGGACGGTCAATCTTGAGCAGGCGCGGGTGATCGCGGCTGCTGTCCCGACTCTTCCCGCCGGGGTCCGCCCCGAGGGGGAGGAGTTTCTGGTTGGGCAGTGTGCGGTGTTCGGGCCCAGGGAGTTGGGTCGGCTGACCGGTCGACTGCTGGACGTGGTTGCCCCGGAGGTCGCCGAGGAACAGGCCGCGCAACAGTTGGCCCGGGACGAGGACCGTGCCCACGCGGACCGGTGTCTGTACCTGACCGATGTGCCGGGCCAGGCGGGGGTGCGGTTGACCGGGTGGCTGGATCAGGAGTCCGCCGCCGTGGTGCGGGCGGCGATCGATCCGTTGTGCGCACCCCGACCGGTTGATGAGGCGGGGTTGCGTAGCCCGGAGCAGCGACGCGCGGACGCCCTGGTGGAGGTGTGCCGGCTGGCGTTGGCCGGCGGGGAGTTGCCCGACAATGGTGGGGATCGGCCGCAGGTGACCGTCACCGTCGACCTGGACACCCTACGCCGGCAGATCGGCGCCGCCACCCTGGACGATGGCACCGTGCTCAGCCCCGCCGCCGCCCGCCGGCTGGCCTGCGATGCCCGGATCGTGCCCGCCGTGCTGGGCAGCACGGGTCAGGTCCTGGACCTCGGCCGGGAACGGCGCCTGTTCACCGGCCCGATCCGCCGAGCCCTGGTGCTACGCGATCGGGGTTGCGCGTTTCCGGGCTGTGATCGCCCACCGAGGTGGTGCGACGGGCACCACCTCGTCAGCTGGCTGGATGACGGCCCCACCAGCCTCGACAACGGGGTGCTGCTGTGCGCACACCACCATCGGGTGATCCACCAGGGCGACTGGCAGGTCAGGATCGCCTCCGACGGGCTACCCGAGTTCATCCCACCCCGATACCTCGACCCCGACCAGCAACCCCGCCGCAACATCTACCACCGCAGGCAATGACACCCACCGGCAACGATCGCCACGAGCGATGACAGCACAAAGCCGCCAGCGGCATCGCTGGCCGGCCGAGGCTCAGGGCTCGGACGTTTGGCGGACAATCCGGGACCACCGCGACTGTATCGGCGACGACGCGGTCCGCGTGTCACTCGACCTGGTCGACAACCCCGAATGCATCGGCACCACCGCCGACCAGAGGGCCGCCGGTACCTACGGCGCACACCGCATTCGCTACCCGCGGCGGATGCCCACCACGAGATCGAGGTCGGACCTGTACGCGGCAAGATCGTGCTCCTGGCGAAGGAATGAACCTCGATGGGCACCGCAACGCTGTCGCCGCCGCTGGTGTTGGTCGCTATCGCGGGGATAATTGATTCACCAATATTTGTCGGGCGGCGGACAGGCTCGCGCCGAGTGTGCGGAAGTCGGGCGGCGAAAGTCCGGGTACGGCGACCGAAGGTGCCAATTGCGGCTGTGTGATCGGCCCGCGTCCCGGTAGACGAGTCGGTCGCAATCAATCCAGAAGGGCCAATAGTCCTGGCTTGGTTTGCTGGACCACTGCATGATGTGAGCACCCAGTGAAGCGGGAGAGCACATGCGTGACCTAGCCAGTCCGAAAGCCGGCAATCTCGTCACCCTTGTCACCGTTCTCGGTATTCCGATGATCGTATTCGCGGCCGTGGACTATCTCGGTATCGCGGTCGCGGGGCGATACGGCATAGCCGCCGCCGTACTCGTCGGCGTGCTTTTGACCCACCTGGCGCTGTTTCTGGTGCGCCGCCGGCAGCTGTTGGCTCCTCCGGTGGTGCCCGTCGGGCTCGACCACACCGCCGGTGGCCGGCGCCGGCAACGCATCGCGCCCGCCGATCTACCGCCGCCGCCGGGACCGTTGCAGGGCCGGCACCAGCAGCTGGCGCAGCTGTGGGGATATCTGTCGTCGTCCGATCGCCGGTCCGGCCCGAGAGTCGCGTTGATCAGCGGCGGCTCCGGGATTGGCAAGACCGCGCTCGCCACCAACGTGGCGCACCTGATCGCGGACGACTACCCGGACGGGCAACTGCTGGTCCAGGTCGACGTGCTCAGCAGCATCGACGACGCGCTGGCCATGCTCGTGCGCGCCCTGGCCGGGCCGAAGGACCCGGTGCCGGAGCGCAGAGAGGACTACGGCCAGTGGTACCGGCGGGTCAGCCTCCGCAGTCGGCTTTTGATCATCTTTGACGACGTGAGCGATTTCGACGCGATCGCGCCGCTGTTGCCCGCGGGCAACCGGTGCACGGTCATCATCACTTCCCAGTCCGAACCGCGGTCGCCTCAGCGGTCCTGGTCGGGGCTGCGGCTGCTGCCTCTGGTCGACGACGACGCCACGGCGCTGCTCGACACGCTGATCGGCGGTGGGTGGGTGGCGGCCGAGCCGGAGTTCGCCGCGCGGGTCGTCCGCGAGGCGCACGGGTACCCCATGGCCCTGCACATGGCCGGCACGGCGCTGACGATCCGCAAGAACTGGACGCGGAAGGTGGCCGTGGACCAGATGACGGCGCAGCCCGTCGCCCACGGAGACGTCGAGCAGATCGCCTTTCCCGGCATCCTCAACCTCTGCTTCTCGCTGATGACCGGTCAGGAGCGGATGGCCGCCATCCTGCTGGGCCTCATCGACGACGGACGGATCGACGACTGGATCCTTGTCGCCCTGTTCGAGGGCAGCCGGGTCGGCTCGGTGGCGGTGACGGAACTCGTCGCGAAGCAACTGCTCGACCGGCTGGCCCGGATACGTTTCGTGAAGCGTCGGTACGACGACAGCTCGGGCCTGTCCACCTTCCACATGCCGGCCTACGTGCAGGCCTACGTCCGCGCGGCCGCGAGCGGCACGCTGAGCGACCAGCAGCGGCGGGAGGCCCTGAACCAGGTCGACATCGAACGGCAACAGCGTGCGCGGCGCAGCACCGAGGCATACCTACGGGAGAACGTCTACCAACTCCTCGACAACGGTGAACTCGAGGACGCCCTGAACCGGAGCCGGGAAACCGTGGCGCTCTGCCGGGCGCGGGCCTCGACCCGCGCCGACGACGCCGGGTTCGCGGCCGACGAGGCACTGACCCTGGCGGCGCTCGCCGAGGTCCACTCCGAACTGGGCTGGATCGACGAGGGCTGGGCGTGCGCGAAGGAGGCCGTGCAACTCGGCGCGGGGTCCGATCACACGCTGACCAGGGCGCTGCGGATCTCGGGGACGCTGCTACGCCAGCAGAACCTCGTCGACGACGCGTTGTTGCACCTGCACCGCGCGCTCGAGGTCGCCCGGCGGCTCGATGATCCGCTGGAGCGGGTCCGGGTGCTACGCGAACTCACCGTCGCGCTGGCGGGTACCGCCGAACTGGAGGACGGCCTGAGCTACGTCAAGGAGGCCGAGGCGGTCTGCGCGAGCCAGGGGATGACGGGGCAGCGGCACCTTCCGGGGGTACTGCTGGCCCGGGCCCGGGTGCTGCGCGCGTGCGGCAATCAGAGCAGCGACATGCGGTACCGGGCCGAGGCCAGCCAGTGCCTCGCCGATGCCGAGAGACACACGCTCAGGCTGCCCGACCTGCGGCTGTGGCGTCCCTGGATCCGCCTGGAGCACGCCCTGGTCGCCCTCGACGCCCAGGAGCCCGACCAGAGCCGGACGCTCGGCACCTCGGCGCTGGACGGGTTCACCGCGCTGCGCCACCGGTACGGGGCGGCGCATGCCCGGCTGGTCATCGGCCGGGCGTACCTGGCGGACGGCAGTCTCTCCCGGGCGATCGTCGCGCTGGAGGAGAGCCACGGCACCTTCCGCCGATGCGGCGACCGCTGGATCCAGGCCCAGTGCGCGCTGGCGTTGGCGGACGCGTACGAGCGCGCCGAACGCGCCGATGGCGCGAAGCGGAATGAACGCGGCGAGCGGAACGACCGGGTCGCCCAGGCGATCGACCTGCTCAGTACCGCCGAAGAAGCCTTCGCCCTGCTGGGTGACGACGAGAACAGAAGGAGGGCCACCCGCCGGCTGTGGACGGTGGAGTCCGGGTACCCGTCCGAGCCGTTGCGCCTGTTCACGGAGAAGGAACAGCCGGTCGCCCAGCCGAACGCCGGGTCGGAGCCGGGCCTGTCACGTCCGGTCAGCTGGCCGGCGCCGCAACGATCGGACACGACAGTGGGGTGAGACCATGTCAGTACGCTGGACCCTACGGCGCACGCTCGCTCAGCTCCGCCGCTTCCGATCCCGCCTCGCCGCCCTGGTGGGCGCCGTCGTCACGGTTCTGAGCGTCGTGTACGACCGCTTCCCGGGCGGGCTGCAGGTGGCGGCCCTGGCCCTGGTGGGCGTGCTCAGCGCGGCGGCCGTCCTGCTGCTCGAGGTGCCACCGGAGGCGCGGCCGGAGAGGCCGGCCGGGCCGCGCTCCCCGAAGCGACGGGTTGGCGACGCGAAGGCCGGCCGCGCCGCCCGTGACCGTTGGCGCTGGGTCGGCGCGAGGCTCCGGCTGGGGCGCGGTGCCCAGTCGGTCCCCACGCTGCCGCCCGGCAACAATCTGTTCAGCGGCCGGGAGACCGAGCTTGCCATCCTGCGGCAGGTGCACGACACGGCGCGGCTCGCTCGGGCGGTGCCCCAACCGGCGGGCCGGCGGCGACGGGTCCGCGCCCGGCCCGCCTCCCCGGACCCGGAGTCCGTCCGGCAGGTCGGGCCGGTCGTACTGTTGCTACACGGCATGCCCGGCGTCGGCAAGAGCGCGCTCGCCGAGGAGTTGGCGCGCCGCCTCGCCGGCCAGTACCCGGACGGCCAGTTGTTCGTGAACATGGGCACCGCGGGCGCGGTCCGTACCCCCAACGAGATTCTGAAGGAGCTCCTACTCGCCCTCGGCTGGACGGAGCCGGTGCCCGAGGCGACCGTCGACAAGGCGCTCATCTTCCGGTCCCTGACCGCGAAGAAGCAGATCCTGTTCATCTTCGACGCGGCCCGCCACGCCGACCAGGTGCGGCACGTGCTGCCGAGCGATCCGGCGACCGCCGTCATCGTCACCAGCCGCCGCGACCTGATGCTGTCCGACCCGATGCCGGCGAGTTCGTACGCGCTGGATCTGCCGGACGACGACGATGCGATGTCGATCTTCCGGGCCGTGTCGCACACCCACGACGGCAACCAGCCCGAGTGCGCCGCCGAGATCGTGTACCTGTGCGGCCGGCTGCCGCTCGCCATCCGCTCCGCCGCCGAGCGTGTCTTCGACGACGGTACGGACATCTGCCACGTCGCCGACCTGCTGCGCGCCCCCGGAGCCCGGCTGGACCGGCTGGATCAGCCCGGCCGGTCGCTGCGGGGGCACCTGGAGACGGAGTACGAGCGCCTACTGCCCGAGGAGCAGCGCGCGTTCGCCTTGTTGTCGCTGGTCTCGTCCGCCACGTTCGTGCCGTGGGTGCTGCGGCCGCTGATGGAGGACCTGCCGGCCGCCGAGGCGGAGGCGCTGATCGACCGGCTGACCGCCGCGAAGTTCCTGGAGGACGCCGGGCGGGACGAGGCCTCGGAGACCGCTCGGTACCGGTTCCATCCGCTGGTCAAGCTGTACGCCGACGAGCACGCGAGCCGGTTACCGGAGGGCGAGGGGGACAACGCGCGTACCGCGCTGGACGAGGCGTACCACGAGCTTGTCTCGGTGGTGCTCCACGAGCAGCACCCGGAGTTGCGGGTGCGGGTGCTGCCCCGGTGGCACAACGGCGAGTCGACGCTCCCGAAGCGCATCGCGGCTCACCCCGAGGCGTGGGTCCGCACCGAGTACCCGAACCTGCTGCGGGTGATGGCGCTGTCGCGGGCGGGCAGCGACAGCTGGCGGATCAGCGTGTGGCTGGGCGGCTGCGTGGCGGCCGGGGTGAGCCCGGACGAGACGCTGGACGCGTACGCGCAGGCGTTGCGGGCGGCCGAAGAGGACCGCGGCGGTCTCGCGACGGTGGACGTGCTGCTCGCCAAGGCCACCTTCCTGATCGCGGTGGAGCGCTACCGCGACGCCGAGGAGTGCCTGACCGAGGCGGCCGAACTGGCCAGGCAGGTGGCCGGGGCGAACGGCACCGCCGCGCCCCGGCCAGCCTGGCAGCGGCCGGAACGGGACCGGGTCGCGGAGGCCACCCGCAAGCTCGGCGAGGCGTTCCTGCAGGCGGCCTGTTACCGGCAGGCGATCGAGTATCTGGAGCGGGCCCTGGATCTGGCCGAGGCCGACAAGGACGAGGAGGAGCAGAAGCTGCTCCGCATCCTGATCGCGGACGCATACCAGGTGGATACCCCGGAGGCGACCTTCGACCAACTGCAGGACTCCGAACTCCCCGACGCCACCCGGTACCGCGTGCTCCTCTCGCTCGCCGAGGCGGCCCGGCGGCGTGGCGATTGGTGCAACGCCGAGGACTACCTGAGCCAGGCGCTGCGATTCGTGGACGGTGACCTGCGGCGGGTGGCGACCGTCCAGTACCGGCTGGCACGCCTGCAACTCGACGAGCGCAACCGGAGCCTCGCCGGCGACCCGACGGCACCCGAGGCGAAGGAGGCGGCGGCCAGGGCGGTCCGCCGAGCGGCCGACGCGGCGGTGACCTTCCGCCGGATGGACAACCCCATCGGGCTCGTTCGGGCGCACAGCCTGCTGACCCGGGCGATGCTCGCCTTCGGCCGGCCGACCGAGGCCGAGCACCTGGCGCGCGTCACCGAGAGCGAGTACCTGTCGCTGCTGGACCTCGGCGAGCGACCCGAGGTGCTGCTGCCGCTCGCCGCGCGGCTGCGCCGGGCCGAGGGCGAACTGCGGCTGGCAGCCGGGGACCTGCACGGCGCCCGGGAGCTGATGATGGATGCCGCGACGGCGCTGGGCGAGAACCAGGACTGGTCCGTGCTCGACCGGGTGCTCGACACGTTCGACCACTACGACCGCGGGCGGGACCGGACACCCGCCGGTGCCGCGACCTTCACGGACGTCGACGCGGCGCAACCGCGCCAGGCGCCGCCGGCCGCGGCGGCCAGCCCGTTCACCCTGTCGAGGTCGGCCACCGAAGGGCTGGCCGCCCGCCTGGGCAGCGCGGTGGCCGACCGGATGCAGAACGAGTTCCGGCAGATACTGGTGCCGGCCGAGCCGGTCGCCTTTCGCGGCGGCATCACTGCCAGGCTGGCCGAGGCGGTGGCGGAGGAGGCCGGCGTGCCGCCGGTGTGGCGGATACCCGTCGGGCGCGCGTGCGAGCTGACGGTACTGGTGCGGACCGGGCGGGACGCGTTCGTGGTCGCGGAGGGCTGGCAGCCGAGCACCGGTGTCGCCACGGTCTGCCTGCCGTTCGTGGTGACCACGGGTCCGAGTGCGGCCAGTGTCGACGTGACGCTGACCGTCGACGCGCCGTTCCTCGAGGTGTCGGACCCGCGGCTGGCCACGAGTTGCAAGCCGGACGGCGGAACGGTGCGGTACCGCACCAGTCTGCGAGCCGGGGCGGCCGACCAGTACAGCCTGCGGATCGCCCTGTTCTCCTCGGGCCGGCTGCTGCAGGCGATGCCGATTCAACTCGTCGCCGTCGAACCGGAAGCGGTCTGATGTACGGGGCGACGTCGGCACGGCCGAACGTGACCGTCGTGACCGAGGCGGATGGCCGGACGCTGAGCCTGTCCACACCGGCGGGCGGAGCGCCGGAGCGGATCCGGCTCGCCGACCCCGACGTGGTACGCGGCCAGTGCGCCGAACTCGGCCGGAGCCTGGGTTCGGCGTTCGCGGGCATCACCGACCGGCGCCGGTTGCGGCCGGCGGAGGCGGGCGCGGTGCTGGAGGCGATCCGCCGCGCCGGCCTGGATTTCCTGTCGAACGCGCTGTCCGACCCGGTGTGGGGTGCGGTGCGGCTGAGGGAGTTCCTGGTCGCGGCCTGCCCGACGTGGCGGAACCGGCAGGCACCGACTCCGTTGATTCACGTCGTGTCGGAAGGCGAGAACTACTTTCCCTGGGAGTTGCTCGCGTTGTTCGGCCCGGACGGTCCGGTCAACGTGCGGGACAACCTCGAACTCGAACGTTGCGCGCTGCGGTTCACCGGGTTCGCGTCGGTGGTGGAACGGCAGGACCCTTCGCGGGCGCTGAACACCGACTCCCTCGACGGCTGGCGGCGGGTACCGGTCCGGGTGGTGTACGACGCGACCCTCGGCGGCGCGCGCGACGAGGTGGGTTTCTTCCAGGCCAGGGGTGACGTCTTCCGGCTCAGGGGACCGTATCCCCAAGACGTGACGGATTCCGCGGCGCCCACGCTCGCCCAGCAGCTGTTCGAGCCGTCGCTGGAACCGAACGGTACTCCCGGCGACCACCCCGATCAGATCGTTCACTTCGCCTGCCACTGCGAGGCCGGTGGCACCGCCGGGGGCACGCTCGCCTATCGGCTGGCGGACGAGCGGCGGCAGCGCATGATGATTTCGCTGAACTCCCTGATGCGAGAGCTGATGGAGTGTGGCCTGAAGGCCGGTTCGACGGCGCTGTGGCCAGACCGGCCGCTGGCCTTCCTCAACGCCTGCGGGACCGCCGTGATGGATCCGGCGAGCGCGGCCACGCTGCTCAAGCCGTTCCACGCGAACCACAACCGGGGCATCATCGGTACCGCCGCCAACGTGCCCGATCGCCTCGCCGCGAAGATGTCGAAGTGCTTCTACACGCACCTGATGACTCAGCGCGCGAGCGTGGGCGAGGCGCTCCAGGAGGCCAAGTGGCGGCTCCTGCAGGACCACGGGAACCCGGTCGGCCTGCTGTACTCGATGCACGCCTTCAGCGGGATGCGCGTGGAGCCGAGCCCGATTCGTCCGCAGCCCGCGATCGACGGAGGTGCGCAGTGAACCAACTGGTGGACAGCCTGTGGCACGAGGTCCGCAACCGCCTGGAGCGGCTGCCGGTGTGGCTGCCGGGAACGCCGATGGAGTTGGGCGACGTGGGGGTGCTCGACGACGGCGGCTGGTCGAAGTCGACCACGCTCGACGCGCTGGGCATCGGGTACGCCGTCGACGCGGGCGGAACGCCGGTCGACTACGACTGCAGCTCGTACGACGGGGCGCAGGTCCACGTGCGGCTCGCGGCTCCACTGGATCCGGTGCTGACCGGCGTGGTCGGCGGCAACATCGGCATGCGGGTGGACTTCTCTCGCCAGGGCGCGTTCGTGCTGCGAGCCAAGGCGGTGGCCGTGCGGCGCATCACGAACGTGGACGCGCTCGACGAGCAGATCCTGTCGAGGTACGAGAAGAAGATCTGGCGGCGCGAGTGGATAGTGGTGACCGAGGTCGCCGAGGGCGGCCCGTCGGTGATGCTCGTGTCGGGTGGCACAAGTAGCGGCGCGGTGGTCGATCTGGGCGTGGCCGTGGCGGGGGTCGACGTCGTCGGGGCCGATTGCCGCCTGGGTACCGCCAGCGGACTGGCGGCGTCGTTCATCGGCGCCCAGCGGATGACGCTGCTGTGGCGGGGCCGCTGCGTGCACTCCCGGTGGTGGTCGCGCAGGCGCTGGCTCGACGATCGCCAGACGCCGAGCGAGGACGGCATCGACCCGGGCGGCACCGACCTGAGCGGCACCGACCCGGGCGGCACCGACCCGGGCGGCACCGACCCGGGCGGCGACGGGACCGGCGGCGAGTTCCCGGAGATCGTCGATATCGAGTACCCGGAGGATCTGCCGCCGGCCGCGACCTCCTGAGCGCACCCCGGCGAGGAGGCCGGCTCGGCCATCGCGCTGGGCGAGTAGCCGGCGGCCTCTTCGGCGGGGTTCCGATTACGGAGTGCGCGGCCTACGGGGTGCGCGGCCTACGAGGTGCGCGGCCTACGAGGTGCGCGGCCGCTTGCCGGACTCCTGCTTCGGCAACGACTGGGCGGCGCCCGGCAGGGTCGGCGCCGGAAGCTGGCCGACCTCGTAGTTCGCCAGGATCAGCGGGCCCGAGGTGTCCGGCAGCACGGGGGCCTTGGCCTTGCCGTTCATCCGCAGCGCCGAGGTCAGGTCGCCGAAGGTCTCCCGCCGCCAGTCACTGATGTTGGGCTCCTTGACGCCCGTCCACTCCTCCAGCAGCCGGATGCACGAGGTGTGGTCGAACGGCTCGCTGGCCACCCAACCACCAGCCGTCCAGGGGGAGATGAGGATGCACGGCACCCGGAAGCCGCCACCCACCGGCTGTCCCGAGATGAACTCGTTGGGGGTCCCGGCCGGCGGGGTCGGCGGGACGACGTGGTCGAAGAGACCGTCGTTCTCGTCGTAGTTGAGAATGAACAGGGTCTTCGCCCACACCTCGGGGTTGGCCGCGATCGCCCCGATCTTCGACGCGACGTAGGCCGCGCCGGCGGCCGGCATGTAATCGGGGTGCTCCGACTCGGTACTGGTGCAGATGATCCAGCTCACCTGCGGCAGGTTGTCGTTGATGGCGTCGTACTCGAAGCTTCCGCGCGGGGCGGAGGCGATGCCCTTCTGGTAGAGCGGCGAGTCGGTCGACGCCTCCTGGAAGTTCTTGAAGTTCTTCAGCATGTTGCAGCCGTAGTCGTCGGCTTCGGAGTAGACCTTCCAGGAGACCCCGGCCGCCTCAAGGCGCTCGGCGTACGTCGTCCAGGTGTAGCCGCCCGCGGGCGCGATGTTACTGGTGATCGGGCCGCCGTTCTCCCCGTCGGGGTCGCAGGTGCCGGTCATCCAGTACATCCGGTTGGGCCAGGTCGGGCCCATCATCGAGCAGTGATAGTTGTCGCAGATCGTGAACGCGTCGGCGAGCGCGAACTGGAACGGGATGTCCTGGCGGGTGTAGTAGCCCATCACGTAGGGACCGTTGGCCTTGTCCGCCGTGCGGTGCGCGGGCAGCCAACTGTCCATCTTCCCGTTGTTCCAGGCCTGATGCTGCACGTTCCACGCGTGACTGGTGGACGGGATCGCCTGCGCGGACGTCGACTTGGTGTCGAGATGGAACGGCAGCAGGTACCCGTCGGGGTTCACCGAGTCGGGCTGGTAGAAGACCGACTTGCCGTTCGGCAGCTTGAGCGCGTTCGGGTCGTCGAAGCCCCGGACGCCGGACAGCGTGCCGAAGTAGTGGTCGAACGACCGGTTCTCCTGCATCAGCATGACGATGTGCTTGATGTCGCTGAGCCGACCGGGCTTCTGAGGCGGATTCGCGAGCGCCTTCTGCACCGTCCCGGGCAGCAGCGATGCGCCGACGCCGAGGGCACCGGCCGCAGCGGCGCGTCCAAGCAGTCTCCGACGGGTCATTTCGACCACGGGTTTCTCCTCACCGAAAGGCCCGGCTACGCACGTGGGTCCGGGCACGAGGAGACTGTCGGCCGTTGCTGAAGTCTGAGGTACAGCGACGCAATGGCCCGGTGTCGGTTTGATGATCGCTTGGCGACGCGCCCGCATACCCGAACCGTGCGGCGTCGAGTCGCGCGCCGTTGGTCACGGCCACCACCCCTACCGTTCACGTCGCGGACCAGTTCCGGCCGTGTCACCGGTTCTAAACTCGATCGCCCACACTTCCCGTACATCAGCGAACGGATCAAATATGTCTGGTGCTTCTCGTCGCTCGGGCTCCCGGTTCCGATACAGAGCTGGAAGCGTCGTCGCCACCATGCTGATTGCCGGCGGAGCGATCGCGGGAACGGCGTTCGCGGTCGATGCCAACGCCGACGACAGCGCGTCGCCGCCCCCGCTGTTCGTGAGCGAGATCGACCCGGACAACACCAGCTATGACAACTTCGAGTTCTTCGAGGTCGCCAACACCACCGACGCCGACATCAACCTCCGGCAGAGCGGGTTCAGCTTCAACTACGCGTACGTCGACAGCGGTGACACCACGAAGGATGTGCCGCTGACCGTGGCCGAGGACGCCGTCGTCCCCGCGCACGGCGCGGCGGTGTTCTGGCTGCAGTACACCAGCACCACTGTGGACAGCACCCAGTACACCGACGCGGAGTTCCTCAGCCATTTTGGCGCCGACCCGGCCACCCCCGTCTACCACGTCACCGGTCAGCCCGGCATGGCCAACACCGGCGAGCGGGCGGTCCGGATCGTCAAGGGCGACACCGTCCTGGACTGGTCCTACTACGGCGCCGGCGATGTCGCCCCCGACCAGGACGCGAAGTTCGCCGTGCCGGCCGACGCGTCGGTCCAGTCGATGACGAAGTTCGAGACGCTCGCCGACCCCAACCCCGGTGTGCTCGACCCCGGACAGCTGCCTGGCACCGGAGGCCCGACGCCGCCGACCGGCTCCCCGAGCCCGACCGCGACCCCCACGGCGTCGCCCACTCCGTCGAGCTCTCCGACGGTGGGGCCGACCGGCCCGGCCGTCATCCCGCCGGTGTACGTCAGCGAGATCGATCCGGACAACACCAGCGACGACAACTTCGAGTTCTTCGAGGTCGCCAACACCACGGACGCCGACATCGACCTCGGCAAGCAGGGGATCACGTTCCACTACATCTTCGTTGACGACACCGCCACCTCGCGTGACGTCATCCTCAAGGTGGCCGAGGACGCCGTCGTCCCGGCGCGCGGCGCGGCCGTGTTCTGGGTGCAGTACACGAGCGGAAACGTCAACAGCACCGGGTACAGCGACGCGGACTTCCGCGCGCACTTCCTCGCCGACCCGAGCGTGCCCGTCTACCACGTCACCGGCCAGGCGGGCATGGCCAACGCCGGCGAGCGCGGCATCCGCATCATGAACGGTGACGGCAGCGTCCTGGACTGGTCCTACTACCACGCCGGCGACGTGGGCGCCGAGGAGGACGTCAAGTACGGCCTGCCGACCACGAGTTCGTCTTCCATGCCGGAGATCTCCAGGCTCGTCCCGCCGGACCCCGGCCTGCTCGACCCCGGACAGCTGCCGCCCGCCCCGGCCAGCCCGACGCCCACCGGACCGCCGGTCGTCGGCGTGAAGCCGACCATCAACGGCAACGCGGTGGCCGGCAAGACGCTGAAGGTCAAGACCGGTAACTGGAAGACGCGCGGCGTGACGTTCACCTACCAGTGGCTCACCGACGATCGCGTCATCCCCGGCGCGACCGCGCCGACCTTCACGCTCACCACCGGCATGCGCAACGAGCGCATCTCGGTGCGGGTCACCGGCAGCGCCGCCGGCTACGCGCCGACGGCGTACACCAGCAAGCAGACCGACCCGGTCACCGTCTCTCCGCTGCACTGCTCCGACTGGCTGTGCCAGCGCTGACCCACTCGCGCTGAGCGGTCACCACTCTCGCCCGCGTCCCGTTCCCAGGGACGCGGGCGAGGTTCAGAAGTTGCCCTCCGCGACCTGCAACACCGTCAACCCGACGCTGCGCCAGGCGCGTACGACGCGGTCCCGGTCGTCCAGCACGTACACCACCCGGTAGCGGGGCTCGATGTCCCGTTTATAGATCTCCAGCTTGACCTGGTCGTCCGGGCGGCTGTCGCCCGCCGGGCGCATGAACAGCGGCTCGCCCGGCCGGATGGCGCCGTGCCGCTCCAGCCATCGCTGTGTTGCGTGGCGGCACACCTCGTCCCGGCCCGACACGTAGACGATCGGGTAGTGCGCACGGAGAATCTCCACCAGGTCGATGACGGGCTGGTTCGGGTCGTCCTCGCCCACCCGATGCCACTCGAACGGCCGTCGCCTGCCGGGCTCTCCCTTGCCCATCAGTGCGACGGTGCCATCCACATCCACCACTACAACGTCGTGCGCCACGGGTCAATGATCCCGAACGGGCCGGCGTCGATGCGCCCGGCCGACCGTCTCAACCGCGCCGACCGTCTCAACCGCGCCGACCGTCTCAACCGCGCCGACCGTTTCGGCCGGCAGGTTGGCGCGGCGTACCCGCAGCAACCACGCTTGGATCGCGGCCTCGTCGGGCTCGTCGGGCAGGGGCGAGCGGACGGCGGCGAACCTCTCCCGGGCCCCGGCCAGCGCGGTGTCGAGCACCGCGGGGTCGGCCGCGGCCCGGCGGCCGAACTCGACGTACCGGTCGGGATCGTCCAGCCGGACCTCCAGCCGGCCGGTCGCGTACAGCCCGAGGCCCTGGTCGAGCAGCCGCAGGATGTGCCGCGCGTGCTTCTCGGTCCGGGCGCGGTGCTCGGGTCCGGACTCGGTCTTGTTGACGAACCGGACGCGCTGCTTCTCGACGTAGCCGAGGTAGGCGAGCCTGACCCGTTCGGCACAGAGGAACGCCGACCGGATCGCGATCAGCTCGTCGCCCAGCTCGGTGCGGACCTCGTACAGCTCCGCCGGCAGCCACATCGCCTCGGTGACAGTCGGGTTGCCGCCGCGCGCCAGCCGGCAGAACTTGCCCGCCTCGTGCAGCGTCACGTCGGAGGGGTCGTGGCGCACGATGGTCCACTCGCGGTCGGTCACCGGATCCAGCCGGGCGAAGTCGAGCGTGGGCGCCGCGTACACGCCCAGCCGGTCCACGTCGGAGCGCGGACCGGCCAGCCCGTAGGCGGTCGACCCGACGATCCCGCGGAGCAAGAGGTTCACCCCACGAATGATCCCCGCGCCGACCGCTCGGCCGCGACCGGGTTTCCGCGCTGCCGCCCCGGGTTGGCGCTGCTGCCCCGGGTTGGCGCTGCTGCCCCGGGTTGGCGCTGCTGCCCCGGGTTGGCGCTGCTGCCCCGGGTTGGCGCTGCTGCCCCGGGTTTGCGGTGCCGCCCCGGGTCTGCGGTGCCGCCCCGGGTTTCCGGTGCCGCGCAGGGTCGTCGGCGCACAGCGGCCGGGTCGCGACCCGGCCGTCGAACCGCGGCCGGGTCGTGCCGCGGTTCGGCGACGCGGCCCGGCCGGTGCGGGTCAGCTCCAGTTCTGTGGCGCCTGCTGCCGGGTGGTGACGTTGAGGCGGTTGAAGAAGTTGGTGGTCGCGATCCACAGCACGATCGCCGCCAACTCGCGCTCGTTGAAGTGCTTGGCCGCCTCGTCCCAGACCTCGTCGGGCACCGCGTCGGCCCGGTCGGCCAGCCGGGTGGCCGACTCGGCCAGGGCCAGGGCGGCCCGCTCGGCGTCGGTGAAGTACGGAGTCTCCCGCCAGGTCGCCACCGCGAACAGGCGCTCGTCGGTCTCGCCCTTCCTCTTGGCCATCCGTGCGCCAGAGTCCGCGCACGGGCCGCATCCGTTGATCTGGCTCGCCCGCAGGTGGACCAGGCCAAGCGTGGACTCCGGGACCCCGGCGGACAGTGCCGCCTTGTTGAGGATACCGACGGCAGGCATGCCCTCGGACAGCACAGCCAGTGGGTTGTTCATTCGTGCGGTCAAGACCGCCTCCTCGGGTATCGTGGCGGGCGCCCGGTGCCCGTGTCGCACCGGGGCGCCCTGGTTCGTCGTTGTCACGACGGGTCCCGGCGGGCGAGTGTGACAAATGTGGCCCCGGTCACCTCTGGGTTCGTCGCGCGGCGTCGGACGGGCCGAGCCAGACCGGTCGGGCGACTGGTGCGGGTTCGTCGCGCGGCGCCGGACGGGCCGAGCCAGACCGGTCGACAAGGGAATGGGGACACGACCGTGAGCGGGAACGACGGGCTGGCGGAGCGGTTCGAGCGGGAACGACCGCGCCTGCGGGCGATGGCCTACCGGATGCTCGGCTCCGGCGCCGAGGCCGACGATGTCGTCCAGGATGCCTGGCTGCGGCTGATCCGGGCCGATCCCGGCGAGGTGAACAACCTCGCCGCCTGGCTGACCACCGTGGTCGGCCGGATCTGCCTGGACCTGCTGCGCTCGCGCGCCTCCCGCCGCGAGGAGCCGCTGGACGGCGGGGTCGAGCCGCGCGCCGCCGCAGACCCGGAGGGGGAGGCGGTGCTGGCCGACTCGGTCGGCAGCGCACTGCTCGTCATCCTGGACACCCTCGCCCCGGTCGAGCGGCTGGCCTTCGTGCTGCACGACATGTTCGCGGTCTCGTTCGAGGAGATCGCGCCCATCGCCGGGCGCAGCCCGGCCGCGACCCGGCAACTGGCCAGCCGAGCGCGCCGCCGGGTGGCGGCCGGCGACACCGGGCCCGGTGCCGCTCTGGCCGACGCCGATCCGTCCCGCCGGCGGAAGATCGTCGACGCGTTCTTCGCCGCGGCGCGGCAGGGCGAGTTCGCCACGTTGCTCGCCCTGCTCGACCCGGACGTGGTGCTGCGCGCCGACGACGCCGCCGCACGCCTGGGCGGCTCCGGCGCGGTACGTGGTCAGGAGGCGGTGGCCCGCTTCCTGTCCGGCCGCGCGCGGGGCGCGGTGCCGGCGCTGATCGACGGCACGGTGGGCGCCGTGGGCCGGGCCGGCGAGCGGATAGTGGTGGTCCTCGAACTCGTCATCATCGGCGGCCGGATCGCGGCCATCGAGGTGACCGGTGACCCGGAGCGGCTGGCGGAGTTGGACGTGACGCCGCTCGGCGAGTGAGCCGCGTCGGACGGGTCAGCACACCCCGGCGACGGCGGCGTCCGCCCCGCCCCGCCACAGCGGGCCGACCTCGGTGAAGCCGGCCGAGCGCAGGGTGTCGACATGCCAGGAGATGGGCGGGGTCCACTCCGTGTGCGGCCCGGCGGGGAAGATCTCGAACCGGCGCCGGACCAGCGGGGCCAGCGCCGGGTCGCCGGCCACGTGCTCCCACCACGCCGACCAGGACAGCACCACCCCGGCCGCGTACCGCTGCTCGCGCCGGCGGTCGGCCCGCTCGACCAGCCGCTTGGACAGGCCGGGCAGCCCGTCGTCGGGCATGTGGTCGGCGTTGACGAACACCCCGCCGGGGCGCAGCAGCTCATGGATCTCGGCGTACAGGTCGGCGACCCGATTCGCCGGCAGCCAGTGCAGCGCGGTGGCGGTCAGCACGGCGTCGTACGTGCCGGGCGCCAGGTCGGCCCGCCAGTCGGGGCGCCGCAGGTCCGCCGTGACGATGGTGGCCCGATCGCCGAGCGACGCGGCCGCGATGGCCAGCAGCGCCGGGTCCAGGTCGACCAGGGTCATCCGGGCGGACGGGAACCGGGCCAGGGTCCGCAGCGAGATGGAGCCGGTGCCCCCGGCCAGGTCGAGCACCCGGGGCGCGGCGTCGTCGCCCACCACCGCGTCGACGGCGTCGAGCATGCTCGCGATGCGGTGCTCCCGATCCGGCAGGTATGCCTCCTGTTGACGGTCCCAGCTTTCCTGCCATGCCAGCGGGTTCGCGATGTAAGGGTCCATGCCCGACACGATAGTTACACCGATGCGGCCGGGTCCAGGGGTGCGCGGCCGTCTGGCGCCGATTCGCGCACAACACGTTGGTGCGCCGACGGAACTGTCGGTGGCGCTTGTTAGCGTGCTGCCCGCAGGATCGCCGATCGCGGAGGTGCACGTGAGCATCAGTGACCATGTGTCATCGTTTGCCGGACTGCCGGTGGTGAACTTCGAACTGCCGGACGAGGACGATGACGAACTGCCCGAGCCCCTTCCCGACGACCCCGCCTCGGTCGCCTGGCGGCTCGCGCTGGAGGACTTCGAGGCCGACGCCGCGGACTTCGGCGAGCTGGTGGAGGGCTGGCTGGAGCGGGTGCCCGGCGACTCGGTGCGCGCGCTGATCATCGGCAACTGGGGCAGCGCGTACGAGGAAGCGCCGCCGATCGACCTGCTGACCGCGCTCGCGCCCCGGCTGCCGGGGTTGCGGGCGCTGTTCCTCGGCGAGATGACCTTCGAAGAGTGCGAGATCTCCTGGATCTGCCATCGGGACATCACCCCGCTGCTGGCGGCGTGGCCGGGGCTGGAGGTGCTGCGGGTGCGCGGCGGCCGGGGGAGCGAGGGCGACGGGCTGAAGCTGAGCCCGGTGCGCCACGCGGCACTGCGCGAGCTGGCCTTCGAGTCCGGCGGCCTGCCCGCCTCCGTGGTGCGCGCGGTCGGCGAGAGTGAGCTGCCGGAGCTGACCCACCTGGAGCTGTGGCTGGGCGAGGAGGAGTACGGCGGCGACGCGACGATCGCCGACCTCGGGTCGATCCTCGCCGCAGACAAGTGGCCCCGGCTGCGCCACCTGGCCCTGTGCGACGCGGAGATCGCCGATAAGGTGGCCGCCGCGGTGGCGACCGCGCCGGTCCTGACCGCCCTGAAGTCGCTCGACCTGTCCCAGGGGACGCTCGTCGACGCGGACGCCGAGGTGCTGCTGTCCGGCAAGCCGCTGACCCACCTGCGCCGGCTCGATCTGCACCACAACTACCTGTCGGAGCCGATGGCCGCCCGCTTCGTCGCGGAGCTGCCCGGAGTCGAGGTGGACCTGTCCGACCAGCAGACCGAGGACGAGCACGGACGGTACACCGCGGTGTCGGAGTGAGCCGGCGATGAGCTTCAGCGGGTGGGCCACCACCTTCGCCGGCCTTCCCGTGGTGAACGTGGAGCCGGACACGGAGCTGCGGTCCGTCGACGGACCGGTGGCGTGGCGGGTGTGCCTCTGGGAGTACGACGGCGGCACCGAGTTCGGATCCAACGCCGCCTTCCACGACGCGTTGGAGGACTTTCTCGACGAGGTCGACGCGGCCTCGGTCACCGCGCTGGTGGTCGGCACCTGGGGGTACGCCGCGTTCGACGACGCCCCGATCGCCCAGCTGTGCGCGGCAGCGGACCGGCTCACCTCGCTCAAGGCTCTCTTCCTGGGCGACATCACGGCCGACGAGTGCGAGGTCTCCTGGATCCGGCAGGGCGACCTCACCCCGCTGCTGGCCGCGTACCCCAACCTGCGGATTCTGCGGGTGCGCGGCACCGGAGGGCTGAGTCTCGGCCGGGTGCGCCACACCGGCCTGCGCGAGCTGGCCCTGGAGGGTGGCGGCCTGCCCGCCGAGATGCTCCGCGCCGTCATCGACGCCGACCTGCCCGGCCTCGAACGCCTCGAACTGTGGTTGGGCACCCCGCGCTACGGCGGGGACGTCGGCGTCGCCGACCTCGGTCCGCTGCTGGACGGTGCCCGGTTTCCCGCGCTGCGCGCGCTTGGCCTGCGTAACGCCGAGATCGCCGACCGGGTCGCGGGCGCGGTCGACGGGGCGCCGCTGGTCGCCCGGCTGGAGGAGCTGGACCTGTCGCTGGGAGTCATGGGCGACGAGGGCGGCGAGGCGCTGCTGTCCGGGCGGCCGCTGACCCACCTGCGCCGGCTCGACCTACGCCGCAACTACCTGTCCGAGCGAATGGCCGCGCGCCTCGTGGCCGAGCTGCCCGGCGTCGAGGTGGACGTCTCCGACCAGCAGGTCGAGGGCGAGTACGGCCGCTACACCGCGGTGTCGGAGTAACCGGAGTGGCGCGGGCGACACGAACGGCGGCGACACGAACGGCGGCGACGCAGACGGCGGCCACGCAGACGGCGGCGACACCGACGGCGGCCACGGAGCCCGCGAGCGCGGCGGTGGCTGGTGCGGCGGTGGCTGGTGCGGCGGTGGCTGGCGCGGCGGTGGCTGGCGCGGCGGTGACGGTGGTCGGTAACCCGGACAACCGGCGCGTGGCGCTGTTCCGCGACGCCGCCCGCGCTGTGGGCGCCCCGCCGCCGGTGGTGCTGCCCTGGCGGTCCCTGCTGACCGGCGCCCCCGCGCCGGGGCCGGGCGCCCTGGTCCGGGTCGACTCACCCGGCGAGGACGCCGAGGTCGACCGGCTGCTGCGCGGTGCGGCCCGGGCCTGCGAGCCGGGCGAGATCGTCGGCACCGCCGCCTGGTACGACGGGCTGCGCGCGGCGCTGGACCGGTTGGCGGCCGGCGCGGCCAGCCTGCTCAACCGGCCCGACGACGTGGCGGTCATGTGTGACAAGCGGCGCTGCCACGCGGTGCTCGACGCGGCCGGGGTGCCGGTGCCGGCCGCCCTGCCGCCGGTGCGCGGCTACGCGGAGCTGCGTGCGGCGATGCGCGAGGCCGGCCTCGCGCGGGTGTTCGTGAAGCCGGCGCACGGCTCCTCGGCGTCCGGGGTGCTGGCCCTGGCGACCGCCGGGGCGCGGGTCAGCGCGATCACCTCGGTCGAGCTGGCCGGGGACCGGCTGTACAACTCGCTGCGGGTGCGCCGCTACGACCGGGAGGCCGACGTGGCGGCGATCGTGGACCGGCTGGCGCCCGACCGGCTGCACGTCGAGCGGTGGCTGCCCAAGGCCGGGCTCGGTGAGCGGACCATCGACCTGCGGGTGGTCGTGATCGCCGGCCGGCCCAGCCACGCGGTGGTCCGGGCCAGCCGCACCCCGCTGACCAACCTGCACCTGGGCAACGCCCGCGGCGACCTCGGCGCGGTGCGCGCCGCGGTGGGGCCGGTCGGCTGGGCGGCGGCGATGGAGACCTGTGTGCGGGTGGCCGCGTGTTTCCGCCGTACCCTGCAGGTCGGCGTGGACCTGATGTTCCTGGCGGGCTGGCGGCGGCACGCCGTCGCCGAGGTCAACGCGTTCGGGGACCTGCTGCCCGGGGTGCTCGCCGAGGGGCGGGACACCTACGCCGCGCAGCTGCTGGCCCTGGCCACCGGGGAGTACGAGCGCTGGTGCCGGGCCGGGGAGGTGTCGTGCGCGACCTGATCGGCGGCCACGACCTGCTGTTCGTCACCCTCGACACGCTGCGCTATGACGTTGCCGCCGAGCTGGTCGACTCGGGGCGCACCCCGCACCTGGCCGCGGTGCTGCCGGGCGGGCGATGGGAGCGGCGGCACACGCCGGCCAGCTTCACGTACGCGGCGCACCACGCGTTCTTCGCGGGCTTCCTACCGACGCCGGTCGAGGGCGGCCCGCACGAGCGGCTGTTCGCCGCCCGGTTCCCGGGCAGCGAGACCACCGGCGGCGACACCTGGGTGTTCGACGAGCCCGACCTGCCCACCGCGCTGGCCGGCGCCGGCTACCACACGCTGTGCCTGGGCGGGGTCGGCTTCTTCAACCGGCGCAGCCCGCTCGGCGCGGTGCTGCCCGGCCTGTTCGCCGAGGCGCACTGGGAGCCGAGCTTCGGGGTGACCGCCCACGGCTGCCTGGACGCACAGCTCGACCGGCTGGCCGAGGTGTTGGCGCGGCTGCCGGAGGGCCGGCCGCTGTTCACCTTCCTCAACGTCGCGGCCATCCACCAACCCAACCGCCACTACCTGCCCGGCGCGGCCGAGGACGGCGTGGACAGCCACGCCGAGGCCCTGCGCTACGTCGACGCGCGCCTGCCCCGGCTGTTCGGGCTGGTGGCCGGCCGGGGGCGCCCGGTGTTCACCATCGTCTGCTCCGACCACGGCACGGCCTACGGGGAGGACGGCCAGCACGGGCACCGCCTCGGTCACGAGGTGGTGTGGACGGTGCCGTACGCCCAGTTCACGCTCGACCGACAGGAGTGGTGATGCTCGACGGCTCGCCGTACCAGGGCTACCTCTACGCGTACCCGCACAAGACCGCGTACCGGCCGCTGCGGCCACGTCCGCCGCTGTCCGAGGTGTGGGCGGCCGAGCCGCGCGACGCGCTGATGCTGTACGTGCACCTGCCCTTCTGCGAGATGCGCTGCGGGTTCTGCAACCTGTTCACCCGGGCCCGGCCGCCGGCCGAGCAGGTGACCGCCTACCTGGCGCAGTTGCGCCGGCAGGCCGGGCGGGTCCGGGCGGCGCTGGGCGCGGACGCGGGCTTCGCCCGGGTCGCGTTCGGCGGCGGCACCCCCACCTACCTCACCGCCGGGGAGCTGGACGAGCTGTGCGACATCGCGGCCGCCACGATGGGGGCGCCGCTGGGTCGGCTGCCGCTGGCGGTGGAGACCTCACCCGCCACGGCCACCCCCGACCGGCTGTCGGTGCTCGTGGCCCGCGGCGCGACCCGGATCAGCATCGGCGTGCAGAGCTTCCTCGACACCGAGGCCCGGGCGGCGGTCCGCCCGCAGCGCCGGGTCGAGGTCGAGCGGGCGCTGGCCGCGATCCGGGACGCCGGGGCCCCGACCCTGAACATCGACCTGATCTACGGCATCGACGGGCAGACCGCGACGACGTGGCGCGCCAGCCTCGACGCCGCGCTGGCCTGGCGGCCCGAGGAGCTGTACCTCTACCCGCTGTACGTGCGGCCGCTGACCGGCCTGGGCCGGCGCGCCGCCGACCAGGCGGACTGGGACGCGCAGCGGCTGGCCCGGTACCGGGAGGCGGTGGAGGTGCTCACCGACGCCGGGTACCGGCAGGAGTCGATGCGCCAGTTCCGGCGGGCCGACGTACCGGCGCCGGACGGGCCCGACTACTCCTGCCAGGACGACGGCTCGGTCGGGCTGGGCTGCGGCGCCCGCTCGTACACGGCCGGACTGCACTACTCGTTCGACTACGCGGTGGCGGTGTCGCGGGTCCGGGCGGTCATCGACGACTACCTCGCCCGCCCGGCCGCCGATTTCGACGTCGCCGAGGTCGGCTACCGGCTCGACGACGCCGAGCAGCGCCGTCGCTGGCTGATCAAGTCGTTGCTGCGTGCCGACGGGGTCGACGCCGCGGCCTACCGGACCCGCTTCGGCGCCGCGCACCAGGACGACTTCCCGGAGCTGGCGCGGCTGTGCGAGCGGGGCTGGCTGGACGAGGAGGGCGACCGGCTCACCGCGGAGGGGATGGCCCGCTCCGACCTGATCGGCCCGTGGCTGGTCTCCGGCGCGGTGCGCTCGGCGATGGACGGGTACGCGCTGCGGTGAACCTGTCGATCCTCTACCGGGGCCCGCTGGCCAGCTGCAACTACGACTGCCCGTACTGCCCGTTCGCCAAGCGGCACGACCCGCCGGAGCTGCTGCGCGCCGACCGCGAGGCGCTGGAGCGCTTCGTCTCCTGGGCCGAGGCCAGCCGGGACGTGGGGCTGTCGGTGCTGTTCACGCCGTGGGGCGAGGGGCTGACCCGCCGCTGGTACCGGGACGCGATAGTCGCGCTGTCCCGGCTGCCGCACCTGAGCCGGGTCGCCATCCAGACCAACCTGGCGGCCCGGCCGGACTGGCTGGCCGAGGCCGACCGGGACGCGGTGGCCCTCTGGGCGACCTACCACCCCGGGCAGGTGACCCAGGACCGGTTCCTGGCGCGCTGCCGGCGACTGGACGAGTTGGGCGTGCGGTTCTCCGTCGGCGTCGTCGGGCTGCCCGAGCACCTGGCGCCGGCCCGGGCGCTGCGGGCCGCCCTGCCGCCCGAGACGTACCTGTGGGTCAACGCCGCCGAGGGCCACCGGTACCCGCCGGAGCAGGAGGCCGACTGGACGGCGCTGGACCCGCTGTTCGGTTACAGCGTGCGCCCGCACCTGTCGCTGGACCGGCCCTGCCACGCCGGCGAGACGGTGGTGTCGGTGCTCGGCGACGGCACGGTGCGGCGCTGCCACTTCATCCCGACCCCGATCGGCAACCTGTACGACGGTTCGTGGCGCTCGGCGCTGGCCCCCCGTGGCTGCACCAACGCCGTGTGCGACTGCCACATCGGCTACGTGCACCTCAAGCCGCTGGGGCTGCGGGAGGTCTTCGCCGGCGGGGTGCTGGAGCGCATCCCGGCCGGCTGGCCCGACGAGTATCAGACGACGACCGCGGCCCCCGCCAGCTGATCGGTCGGCGGGGGCCACGGGCCCGGGGTCAGGCCCGGATGGTCATCCGGGTCACGTGCGAGCCGCTGATCCGGAACGAGAAGTGGCTCGGGCCGTTGAAGCCGTCGCCGCCGACCTGGGCGGTGACCGTGTACTCGTCGCCGCCGCCGGTCACCCCGGTGACCTCGAGGGACACCCGTACCCCGATGAACTCCCCGTCGCTCCAGCCCCGGATGGCCGAGCGACCGCGGAACTCGCGGCCCCAGTCGTCGACCACGCCGTGGTCGGTGAAGGCGTCGAGGAACCCTTCGAGGTCGCCGCGGTTCGCGGCGTCGATCAGCGCCTGTGCGGGCGCCGGCAGGGTGGTGGTCATGGCGTAGCTCCCTCAGGCGCCCGGGGTGAGCACGTCGTCCAGGCCGATGCGGCGCAGGAACTCGACGCGGATGCGGTCGGCCACCACGCTAACCTCTTCCGAGCCGTCGTTGGCCGGATCGACGTGAACCCGGAACGGGCGGCTGCCCTCCGGCTGGTCCACGACGCGCACCACCGCGTCGGCGACCTGGGCGACATCGGCGTCCGGCGGGGCCAGCGCCGCCAGCCGCGCGGAGACCTGCTCCATGAGGCCGGGGTAGCGCTCGTCGTACGCGGCGACCGTGGCCCCGTCGGCGGGGTGGCCGGAGTTGGCGAAGTGGTTGGTGCCGCTGGTGAACGAGCCGGGCACCACGATCGACGTCTCGATGCCGAACCGGGCCAGCTCGGCCGCGTAGCTGACGGCCAACGCGTCCATGCCCGCCTTGGCCGCGAAGTACGGCGCCAGGTACGGCGGGGTACCGCCCCGGGTGCTGCTGCTACCGATCCAGAGCAGCAGGCCCCGGCCGGCGGCCCGCAGGTGCGGCAGCACGGCCCGGTTGACCCGCTGGGTGCCCAGCACGTTGGTGTCGTAGACGGCGGCGATCTCCTCCGGGGTGAACGCCTCGGCCGGGCCGGTCACCATGTGCCCGGCGTTGTGCATGACCACGTCGATGCGGCCGGAGCCGTGGAGCACCGCGGCGATGGCGGCGTCCACCGAGGGCTGGGAGGAGACGTCGAGTTCGACGGTGCGCAGGTCGACGCCGTTCGCGGCGGCGTACCGCCTGGCCTCGTCCGCCGCGCCGGCGTTGCGCCCGGCGAGGTCGCGCATGCCGGCGTACACGGTGTGCCCGGCCCGGGCCAGGGCCCGGGCGGACAGCGCGCCGAAGCCGCTGGAGGCGCCGGTGATAAGAATGATCTTGGACATGTTGATGTGGCTCCCGGATGGGTCGGCGGGCGAGGTCAGAAGGTGATGACGTGGCGGCCGTGCGAGGTGCCGGCGGTCATGTCGGCCAGGGCGCCCGGGGCCGCGTCCAGCGACACCGGGGTCACCTCCGGCAGGATGCCGTGCGTGGCCGCGAACGCGAGGGTGTCGCGCAGGTCGTGCGGCGAGCCCGACGGGGAGGCCATCACGTGCAGGCGGTTGAGAATCATCGGCATGGTGGGCAGCACCAGCGGGTTGTGCCCGTAGCCGAGCAGCAGCAGCGTCCCGTCCGGGGCGAGCCCGCCCAGGGTGGCCGCGGCGGCCTCGGTGCTCGGGGAGGCGTTCGCGACCAGGTCGGCGCCGCCCCAGGACTTCAGCGCCGCGGCGGGGTCGGTCTCACCCGAGGCGATCACGCGCTCGACGCCCAGCCCCAGCAGGTCCTCCTCGCCGGCGCGGGAGCGGTTGACGACCGCGACCCGGGCGCCCATGGCCAACGCGAACCGGATGGCCAGGTTGCCCACGCCGCCGGAGCCCACGACCGCCACCCGGGACCCGGCGGTGGCGCCGGCGCGGCGTAGCCCGTTGAACGCGGTGATGCCCGCGCACATCAGCGGGGCCGCGGCCACCGGGTCCAGGCCCTCCGGCAGCGGGGTGACGAAGCCGGCCCTGCCGATGAAGTACTCCGCGTAGCCGCCGTCGACGCCGATGCCGGTGATCCGCTTGCTCAGGCACAGGATCTGGTCGCCGCGCACGCAGTAGTCGCAGTGGCCGCAGGAGGAGTAGAGGAACTGGGCGCCCACGCGGGTGCCGACGGCCGGGAAGTCGACGCCGGGGCCGAGCGCCTCGACCACACCGGTGATCTCGTGGCCGGGCACCACCGGGAACCGGGCGAAGGGGTACGCGCCGTGGAGCAGGTTCACCTCGGTGAAGCACATGCCGCAGGCGGTGACGCGAACGAGGATCTCGCCCGGGCCGGGCGTGGGGATCTCCCGTTCGACCAGATCGAGGGGCGTTTCGGTGGCGGTGAGAACGGCGGCGCGCATGGCGGCCTCCCTAGGTGCTGCGGTAACTTATGAACACGCTGTACACTAGCTTTAAATGAACACAGTGGCCATATTCCTGATGGGGTGACGATGGGCACACCGATCCGTCGCGGTCGCGGGCGCCGCCCCGCCGACGAGGTGCGCGCCGAGATCCTCACGGCGGCGGGGGAGTTGCTGCTGGAGGAGGGGATGGCCGGCTTCACCGTGGAGAAGGTGGCCGAGCGGGCCGGGGCCAGCCGGGTCACGGTGCACAAGTGGTGGCCGTCCCGGGGCGCGCTGGCCTTCGACGGTTACTTCGCGGCCACCAGCCCGGTGCTGGCCTTTCCGGACACCGGCGACATCGAGGCGGACCTGCGCAGCCAGCTGCGCAACTGGGTGCGGCTGGCCACCCGGACCAGCGCCGGACGGGTGGTTCGGGAGCTGCTCGGCGCCGCGCAGACCGACGGCGACCTGATGGCCGCATGGCGGGAGCGCTACAGCGGTCCCCGGCGGGCGCTGGCCGTGCAGCGGCTGGACGCGGCCAAGGCCGCCGGGCAGCTGCGGAAGGACGTGGACAGCGAGGGGCTCGTCGACCAGCTGTGGGGCGCCTGCTACCACCGCCTGCTGATCCCGGACCTCCCGCTGACCGAACAGTTCGCCGACCGGCTGGTGGACACGCTGTTCCAGGGCGTACGAGGGGAAGCCGCCGCGCCCTCACCACTGCGCGAAAAAGCTCTCGGGGTGCCGCCACACCGGTGAGCGGAAGCGGTGCCGATGGACACGGCGGTGCCGGCGGACACGAGGTCCGCCGGCACCGCGGTCCGGTTGCTCTGCCGCCGTGTGGCGCGACGGGCGACAGGTGCCACCGGTCGGGTTACGGCGTGGCGAGTTCGGCCGGGTAGGTCAGCGCCGTCGACTTGCTGGTCGCGATGCCGCTGCCCCACTCGATGAAGCCCGGCCGGGTGAAGCCGTCGCTGTCGTCGTCGTTGACCAGTACCGAGATGCCGAACGGTGCGCTGGGCGCCGCGGCGAAGCCGAGCCGGTCCCACGGCAGCGTCACGTCGTAGTGCGTCACGGTCCCGGTACGGGTGACCTGCACGCCGGTGCCGTCGACAAGGCCGGTGGACTGGCCCGCCGCGGCGGCGAAGCAGTACACCTGCGGCCCGGCCGAGGTCTGCCCGATGCCGAACTCGACCCGGTTGGGCGAGGCTCCCGGCAGCGCCGGGGTGACCGCCACCTGGAGGGAGTCGCCGAGGTACATGGTCGAGGCCGGGTTCTTCTGGGAGAGCACGTCGTCGGTGATGTCGGCGCTCACGTGCAGGCCGCCCGCGCTGGAGTGCAGCGCCACGGTCCCGGACAGGTCGGCGGCACCGCCGTACGGGCGCGGGGTGTAGGTCGCCTTGCCGTCGGTGGCCAGGTCGATCGGTGGCATCGTGGTGCTGCCGTCCGGCGTGATCGGATCGAACCCGGTCTGCCCCGACTGCACCATCGAGGCCGCGCCGGCCACGTTGACCGTCACCTTGAAGGGGTAGGACTGCCACGGCGCAGCCGACGGCGCCGGGATGTTCACCGTGGCGGTGGTGCCGGGGGCGACGTCCGGCACCGAGGTCAGCGTGCCGCTGTCCGCACCCACCGACCAGTCGATGCTGCTGATCGTCGTGCTGCCCGAGTGGCGGTTGTTGGCGATGTTCACCGCCAGGCTCGCGCCGAACGGGGTGGTGGTCACCGCCGGTTGGACGCTCATCGTGTTGGCGGTGACCGTCTGGGTGGTCGTCACCAGCCGCGCGCTGGCCTTCTTGCCCAGCCCGGCCTGCCCGACCAGGTCGCGCTTGCCCAGCACCGTCGAGGCCGGCAGGTCCACGCTGGCCGTGGTGACGCGGTTGGGGCGCGACGGCACGGTGTAGGTGGCGTCGCCGAAGCGGAACGTGGCCAGGCCCGGCCTCCCGCCGCTGTGCCGGCGGTCCACGGTCAGGGTCGCCGGGGCCGTGTCGCCCACCGCGACGGCCGGCCAGACGGTGGCGGAGAATCTCGGCGTCGCCGCGACCCGAACGTTGGTCGCCGAGCCCTTGACGAACACCGGGTGCTGGGTCAGGTCGACGGTGACCGTACCGTTGTCGGGGGCCAGCTGGGTGGCGCGGCCGTACTCGTCGGTCACCGTCACCGGCGCCTTGGCGGACAGCGTGACGGCGGTCGGGCTGGACGACCACATCACCCGGGTGGTGGCCGCGCCGGAGCCGAAGCGCTCCGAGTACGCGGGCGTGGGCAGCCCGTCGTCACCGGAGAACGTCAGGCCGGCCAGCTGCCGGATGGTGACCGCCTGGGTGACCAGCGCCGGCTTGGGCGTCACGGCGGTCTCCCCGGCGGTGGGCAGGCGCATGAGGCCGAAGTTGTGCTCCACGTTGGTCGGGTCGGTGCCGTCGTTGACCAGGTCGTACCAGTCGAACTGGGTGACCCCGTTGGCCATCGCCAGGGCTTCGGCGCGGATCAGGTCGTCGGCGCTGGTGGCCTCGTCGACGCTGCTGGGGTTGGTGCCGTTGGTCCAGCCGTCCTCGGTGATCCAGATCGGCTTGCTCTTCCCATTGTTGTGGGCGCGGATGGACGCGTTGATCCCGGACAGCAGCGGTACCAGCCCCTCGGGGGCGCTCGGGTAGAGGTAGGGGTGGACGCTGACCGTGTCGAGGTTGTTCAGGCCGCCGAGGTTCCACAGGTCGTCGAGGAAGGCCGTGGGCGACTGCTGGAAGGTGGACGGCCCGGCCACGGTGACGTTCGGGTGGTCGGCCTTGAGCTGGGCGTACGCGGTGGCCAGCATCGGCGCGTAGCAGGCCGCGGTCAGGCAGCCGGTGTTGTTGAAGGTCTTCTCGTTGAACTCGTTGAAGACCTCGATGCCCTTGACCGACGGGTAGTGGGTCACTATCTGGCTCATGAACTTGGCCATGGCCGCGAGCCCGGTCGGGCTGCTGGGCGTGTTGCCGCCGTCGTACAGCGGGTTGGTGTAGTTCGCGATCGGCAGCGGTGTGATGCCGTACTGGTCGAAGGCGTTCACCACCGCGTCCACATTGGACGGGAAGTTGTACACGCCGGGAGACTGCTCCGCGTCGGCCCACTTGAGGTCGAAGCGCACGGTGCCGAAGCCGACCTGCGCGACGGTCGGGATCAGTCCGGCATTGGAGTCCTGGGTGGCGTGCATGCCGATGCCGAACGGCGAGGACGGCGAGATCGCGCCGCTCGGCAGCGAGGACAGCACGGCGAAGGTGGTCTTGTCGAGAGTGGCGCCGGCCCCGACGGTCAGGTTGTAGTAGCCGGGGCCGAGCGAGCTCAGGTCGATGCTTCCGGTGCCCCCGGAGATGTCGCTGGTGCCCGAGGTGACGTTCAGGCTCTGCTCGTCGGTGACGATGTAGGCCACCTTGGTGGCCGGGGTGGCGACCGCGATGTGCGTGTCTCCCTTGGTGAACACGAGCGTGGGAGCGGTGATGGTCAGGGCGGGAGCGTCCGCCGAGGCCGGCGGTACGGCGAGGATCCCCGTACTCAGGACGACAGCGGCGGCGCAGACGCCGAGCCGGCGCCACCCGGGACGTAGATGCATGGACTCACCCCTTCAGTCCGGTGAACCGGACTCCTCGTGTGATCTGGCGCTGGAACGCCAGGAACAGCAGCACCGGCGGCAGGCTGGCGATCAGCAGGCCGGCGATGAGCAACGCCTGGTCGGACGCCCCGGCGATCTTCGGCAGGGCGACGGCCAGCGGCTGCTTGTCGGAGTCGGAGATGGCCACCATGGGCCACAGAAAGTTCTTCCATTCGTTCATGACGGCGAACAGCGACACGACGGCCAGGATCGGGCGGGACATGGGCAGCACGATGCGCCAGGCGATCGCCAGCGGTCCGGCGCCGTCGACCCGGGCCGCCTCGATCAGCTCCCTGGGCAGGCCGTCGAAGAACTGCTTGACGATCAGGATGTTGAACGCGTGCGCGCCGGCCGGCAGCCACACCGCCAGCGGCGAGTTGGCGATCGACACGCCGAACAGCGGAAGGTGCAGCACGGTCAGGTACAGCGCCACCAGCGACACGCTGCCCGGCACGAACAGGGTCACCATGATGCCCGCGTGCACCACCCGGGAGAACCGGGGCCGCAGGATCGACAGTGCGTACCCGGCGGTGATGGCGACGAACAGCTGGACGAACCAGGAGCCGGCCACCAGCACCACGGTGTTGAGCAGGAAGTGCCCGATGCGCAGGGCCTGCCAGGCGTCCGGCAGGTTGCCCGCCCGCATGGGCCACGGCCACAACGCCAGCGGATGGCGCAGCAGCTGGTTGGTGTCGGACAGCGAGCCCTTGAGCGTCCAGTACAGCGGTCCAGCCCCGCCGACGACCAGCGCGGCGCCCAGCGCCACCCGGATCGCGGTCCACACGACGCGCACCGCCGGCCGGCGCCGGTCCCTGGACGAGATCAGCCCGCGCCCGAGGTTCTCGGTCATGACGAGGTCCACCCCCTGGTCACCCGCAGATACACCGCGGACAGGATTGCCAGCGCCGCGGCCAGCAGGACGCTGAGCGCCGCCGCGCCGCCGTAGTCGCCGTCGACGAAGGCGTACTGGAAGACCAGCAGCAGCACGGTGGTGGTGGAGTTGTCCGGGCCGCCACCGGTGAACACGAACGGCTCGGCGAACAGCTGGAACGCGCCGAGCATCTGCAGCAGCAGGATGATGAGGATGACGCCGCGCAGCTGCGGCAGGGTCACGTGCCACGCCCGCCTCGGGATCGAGGCGCCGTCGAGCTCCGCGGCCTCGTACAGCTCCTCGGGTACGGAGGACAGCGCGGCCAGGTAGATGAGCACCGTGGCGCCGGCACCGGCCCAGATCGCCTCCAGCACGATGGAGACCATCGCCGTGGAAGGGGAGTCCAGCCACCGCACCGGACCCAGCCCGACCAGGCCGAGCACCTGGTTGAACAGGCCGGTGTCGGGTTGGTAGAACCACTTCCACAACAGCACCGACACCACCGGGGGCACCACGGCCGGCAGGTACACCAGCACGCGGAACACGGCGGCGGCGCGCCGGATCTCGTTCATCAGCACCGACAGCACCAGCGGTACCGGGAACCCCAGTACCAGCGACAGCAGGGCGAACCAGGCGGTGTTGCGCACCGCGGTGGGCAGCAGCGGGTCGGCGAACAGCCGCTGGAAGTTTTCCAGACCCACGTACCGCGCCGGCTGCACCAGGTTGGTCTGCTGGACCGCCAGCACCAGGCCGCGCAGGATCGGCCACCAGGCGAAGTAGGCGAACACCAGCAGCACGGGCACCAGGAACAGCCACCCGATCCAGTCGCCGGTGCGTCGCTGCGAACCCCACGCGGCACGCCACCGGCCGCGCTGGCCGCCGGGCTGGCGGCCGGGTTGCCGCGGGGCCGGTGCCTCCCCGACCGGCCGGCTGGGCCGGTCGAGGGGCACCGTCTGATTGACCGAACTCATGTCTGACCCTCGCGACGCCGCGGTCCGATCTGAGGCGCGCGCCCGCTCACGGCTGGAGCCGCTGCAGGGTGCCGTTGATGGTCTTCTGGGCGCTGGCCAGCTTGGCGTTCAGGTCGGCGTTCTTCTGGCTGAGCAGCGCCTGCACCACCGGGTCCAGCGCGTGGTAGAGGTCCTGCGCGCCGACCGGGGGCTCGGACACGTAGGTCAGCTTGCGGGTGTCGGTCAGGTACTTGGTGAAGTTGTCGACCGGCACGGTGGCGTACGGCTTGACCGCGGCGGCGATCTGGTCGGTGCTGGCCTGGTCGAACAGCGGCACCGCGGGCAGGCCGACCACGGCGCCCTCCTGGGCCGACTGCGCCTTGGCCTGCGCGACGGCCACCGTCGGGTCCAGCTGCGGCTGCAGGTACTCGAAGTCGATCCACTTGACGGCCGCCTCGGCCTGCTGCTGGGTGGCCTTGGCGGTCACCATGGCCACCGTGCCGCCGGACAGCGTGGCGTTGCCGCCGCCCTGCGGCATCGCGCTGACCCCGAAGTCGTCCTTGTTGCCGTGGTACGTGGTGACGAACTGCGTGTACGTGTTGGGCGCCCCGATCGACATGCCCAGCTTGCCGGTCGCCAGCGCCTGTACCGGATCGGTGGACGTGATCACCGAGGTGGTGCCGGTCGTCTTGTCGTCCCAGCGCAGGGCGGAGAGCCACTGCAGCGTCTGCGTGGTGGCGTCGTTGGTGACCGAGGAGACCCACTTGCCGCCCTGCTGGGCCTCCATCCGCCCGCCCCGCGTGTAGGCCATCGTGGTGAGCATCCAGCCGCCGAAGTTGTCGGTGGTCGGGATGCTGAACCCGACCGCCCCGGTGGCGGCGATCTTCTTCGCGTCGGCGCGCACGTCGTCCCAGGTGACCGGCGGCTGGTCGGGGTCCAGGCCCGCCTTGGTGAACACCGCGCGGCTGTAGACGAGGCCGAGCGCGTACTCGTTGACCGGCAGCCCGTAGAGCTTGCCGCCGGTGTCCTTCTCCTCGGCCAGCACGTGCTGGTCCAGTTTGCCGTACTCGGGCAGCTGCTTGACCTGCTTGGTGATGTCGAGCGCCTGGCCGCGCTGGATGATGCCCTGCGGCTCGGTCAGCGGCACCTGGATGACCGTCTCCGCACTGCCACCGGCGAGCTTGGCGGCGAAGGACTGCGCGTCCCAGGACGCGTCGGTCGGCTTGATGGTGATGGTCGGGTTGGCCGCCTCGAACCGCTTCACGTCGTCGAGGAACGCCTGGCGCGGGCCGGGTTTGGTGGTGGCCGGCAGCCCCTCGACGGTGATGACGGTCTTGCCACCGCTGGCGTTGCCGGAGTCGCCGTTGGATGAGCAACCGGTAGCCAGCACGGCGAGGGCGAGTGCGGACGCGCTCACGGCGAGCATTGGGCGTGATCTGAGCCTCATGGGTCGATGTCTCCCTCGGTGTCTGCGGTCTTTCACGTGCTCGAAGAACTCCGCCGGTGGCGGAAAAAGAGTGCGTGGTACCCGCGCGGGACGACGACGGTCGGCCCGCGACGCGGTGACAGATCGAAGATGTGGTGCGGGGGCGGATCGAGGAGCGTGCTGCGGATCGAAGAGCGTGCTGCGGGGCGGGGTGCTGCGGGGCCGGGGTGCTGCGGGGTCCGGCGGTCAGCGGCCGGTCAGAGCGGCGACCGAGTCGCGGACCACGAGGCGCGGCTGGATGAGGGTGTGTTGGACGGGCGGTTGTTCGGCGTCGTGCCCGTTGGCGATGAGTTCGAGCAGCAGCCGGGCCGCGACCTGGCCCACCCGCTCCTTGTGCGGGGCGACCGCGGTCATCGGCGGGTCGGCCATGCCGACCAGTTCGTCGTCGTAGGCCACGATGGACAGGTCGGCGGGCACCGACAGGCCCAGGCGGCGGGCGTGCTGGTTGATGGTGAGGGTGTCGTCGTCGCCGTGTACCAGCACGGCGGTGTTGCCGTAGGCCGCGAAGCGCTGGAACAGGTCGTCGAGCGTGCCGGCCTGCCAGCTGCCCCCCGGTCCGAGCTCGTGGCTGGACAGGTTGGGCAGGTCGTGCGGGAGGTCCAGCCGCTCGACCGCCCGCGCCCAGCCCCGCCGGACCACCGTGGCGGTGTGCGTGCGGCCCCGATCCACGAGCGCTATCCGCTCGTGCCCGAGCGTGTGGAGGTAGTCGAGCGCGGCCCATACGCCCCGCTCGTGCGCGGTGCGGACGGTGGGCAGGGCGTCCAGCCCGTGGTCGGGCAGCTCCCGTTCCACCAGTACGGTCGGGACGGGCAGGCGGCGCAGCTCCTCGACGTAGCCGGCGTCCTGTTCCTCCTCGCCCACCGACGGCACCAGCACCAGACCGTCGACGCCGGACTCGACCAGGTTCGCGATGAGCGAACGCTCGTCATCGACGCGGTAGTCGGAGAGGTTGAGCGTCAACCGCCCACCGGACTGGTCGAACACCTCGCGCATCCCGTCCACCACGCGCCGGTAGTAATACGCCGTGGGCACCACGACACCGACCTGGATCGCGCGCGTCGCGGGGGCCGTCGCCGGCGGCACCGATGCCAGCGCCGCCGCGGCGCGCAGGGTCGCGCCGCCGTGCACCTTGTCCACCAGGCCGTCGCGGGCCAGGGCGTCCAGGTCACGCCGGACGGTCATGAGCGAGACGCCGAACTCCTGAACCAGATCGGCGGCCCGCACCGCGCCGTCGCGACGCGCGGTGTCGAGAATCCGGGATCGGCGCTCAGCCGCCAGCATCGATGCGCCTCCTCACGGTTCGGTTGCGGGACCACAGCATGAACCGGCACTGGATCACAAAGCAAGAGTTGTGAACATAATTTCTCGTCATTGCCAACAGTCTTGACTCCTAGCGGTAACTCATGTGCTCTTTAGGTGTGTTCTGTTACGTCGAGAGGAACGCACATGCCATCCCCTGCCCGCCGGGCATCCGACGCGCCCCGCGGTCCGCGGCTGCGCGAGTTGCTGCCCGCCCCGATGCTCGCCGCGCGGCTGCCCGCTCCCGGACGCTGGCGACCGTACCCGGACGCCGACGATCGGCGGGCCTGGGGTGCGGTCGATCCGGCGGCGCGCGAACTGCTCCTGAGCGAGGCGCGGCGGTTGGCCGATGAGCCCTCCCCGGTCATCACCGCCGGGCTGTGGGCGCGGTGGGGTCGCGAGGGCGACCGTGCCGCGTTCGAGGACGCGTACTTCGAGCGCCGCGACCGGCTGGCCGCCTTCGCGCTGGCCGCCGCGTTGAGCGCCGCACCCGAGGAGTCCACCATGGACACTCGCGCGCAGGGTGAGACCTCGCCGGGCCAGACCGTGCCGGGGGAGGGCGGGCGGTTCCTCGACCTGGCCGCGGACGAGGCGTTCGGAGTGTGCGAGGAGAGCAGCTGGTGCCTGCCGCCTCATGACCGGTACAGCGAGCGGGCCGGTGCGCTGCTGCCCGACCCGGACGAGCCGTACCTGGACCTGTTCGCGGCCGAGACCGGGTCGCTGCTCGCGCACCTCGACCTGGTGCTGGGCGCCCGGTTCGACGCGCGGATCCCCGGCCTGCGCACCCGGCTGCGCCGCGAGGTGCGCCGCCGGGTGTTGCGCCCGTACCGGGGGCGCGACGACTGGCCCTGGTACGACGAGCAGGCCAACAACTGGAACCCCTGGATCCACTCCAACGTGCTGGCCGCCGGCCTGCTGCTGAACGAGACGCCCGAGGAGTTGCTGGACACGGCGGTACGGGTGGTGGCTGGGCTCGACAACCACCTCGACCGGGTACCGGCCGACGGCGGCTGCGACGAGGGCGCCATGTACTGGTGGCGATCGGGGGCCACCCTGTTCGAGTGCCTCGACACGCTGCACCGCGCCAGCGCGGGCGCACTGAGCGCCTTCGACCACCCGCTGGTGCGCGCCATGGCCCGGTACCCGCTGGCCACCCACATCGACGGCCCCTGGCAGGTCAACTACGCCGACGGCACCGCGCTGCGGGAGACCTACGTAAAGCCGTCGCGCCTGTCTGGCAATCCACCCGACCTGCTGCACCGCTTCGGTCGCCGGATCGGTGACCGGCAGGTGTGCGCGCACGCCCGCGCCATGCGCGGCGCCGGGGAGCCGCCGATCGTGCCGGGCACCCCGCTGTCGCGGACCCTGGGCGGGCTGTTCGACGCCGAGTGGGCGGCCGAGCCGGCCACCGGCTACCCGTACCTGGGGCAGACCTGGCTGCCCGACACCGAGGTGCTGACCGTGCGGGCCCGGGACGGCTCGGCCGAGGGGCTGTTCCTGTCGGCCAAGGGCGGACACAACGACGAGGGGCACAACCACAACGACGTCGGTACCTTCGTGGTCGCCCTGGACGGGGTTCCGGTGCTGGTCGACGCGGGCGTGGGCGACTACCACCGGGACACCTTCGGGCCGGACCGGTACTCGATCTGGACCATGCGCGGCGCGTACCACAACCTGCCCGAGATCGACGGCGTGGAGCAGGCCGCCGGCGCCAAGTACCGGGGCGGCCGGCCCCGGGTCGAGCTGGGCGACGAACTGGTCGGGTTCGCGCTGGACCTCGCCGGGGCGTACCCGCCGGAGGCCGGCGCGCGCCACTGGTGGCGCACCCTGACCATGCACCGGTCCGGGGCCGGGCGCATCGAACTCGACGAGCGGTGGGAACTCGACCACGAACCGGGCAGCCTGCGGCTGCACCTGATGACGCCCCGGGAGCCGCGCTGCCTTGATTCCGGGGCCATCCACCTGGCCGCGCCCGATCGCCGTACCCTCACGCTGCGCCCCGACGCCGGACCGGCGGCCGTGACGGCCCGGGTCGAGACCATCGAGCTGACCGACCGCAAGCTCGTCTCGGTCTGGGGCCGCCGGCTGTTCCGGCTCACCCTGGACCTCGCGGCACCGGCGCGCGACGGCCGGTTCACCCTGTCGATGTCCCCGGGGGCCGCGTTGCCTGAGGCCGCGTTCCAAGAGGCCGCGTTCCTGGAGGCCGCGTTCCTGGAGGCCGCATCAACCCCGGAGGTCGCCGGATGACCCGCCGTCCGCGCGCCCTGGTGGCCATGTCGCCCGACGCCTTCGACCAGCTCTTCGACGACCGCGGCCTGGCCCGGCTGGCCGCGCTGGCCGACGTGCCGGCGCCGGCCGGGCCGACCGATCTGTCCGACCCGGCCGGCCTGGCCGCCCTGTCCGGCATCGAGGTGCTGGTCACCAGCTGGGGCTGCCCGCCGCTGACCGCCGAACTGCTGGAGCACGCGCCCAAGCTGGAGGCGGTGTTCCACGCCGCCGGCTCCATCAAGCAGCACATCACCCCGGCCTGCTGGGAGCGCGGCATCACCGTCACCACCGCGGCCGACGCCAACGCCATCCCGGTGGCCGAGTACACGATGGCCGCCGTGATGCTGTCCGGCAAGCGGTTCTTCGAGTACGCCACCCGCTACCGGGAGGCACCGGGCACCTGGTCGCCATGGCGGGACCGGATTCGCGACGGCACCCGGTACCCGCACACGGTCGGGATCGTCGGACTGTCCCGGATCGGCCGCCGGGTCGCCGAGGCGCTGCGCGCCTTCGACCTGACGGTCCTCGCGTCCGACCCGTACGCGCGGCCGGAGGACGCGGCGGCCCTCGGCGTACACCTGGTCGACCTGGACGAACTGGCCGCCGCGAGTACCATCGTCACCCTGCACGCGCCGCTGCTGTCCCAGACCCGGCACCTGCTCGACCGGCGCCGGCTGGGCCTGCTGCCCGACGGCGCGACCGTCATCAACACCGCCCGTGGTGGCCTCGTCGACCACGACGCGCTGACCGCCGAGTGCCTGGACGGCCGCCTCTCGGCGGTGCTCGACGTGACCGATCCCGAACCCCTGCCCGCCGACTCCCCGCTGTACCGGCTGGCGAACGTCACCCTCACCCCGCACATCGCCGGGGCGCTGGGCGGCGAGACGCGCCGGATGACCGACCTCGCCCTGGACGAGCTGGACCGCTACCGCCGCGGTGTCCCGCTGCGCCACCAGGTGCACCCCGACGAACTCGACCGCATCGCCTGAAGGAGGCAGCAGCTCATGCCGGACAACGATGGCCGGGTCGCACTGGTCGTGCGCGGTGGCTGGGAGGGCCACGCGCCGGTCGAGGCGACCGACCTGTTCATCCCCTACCTGGAACGGCAGGGGTACGCGGTGCGGGTGGAGGACTCGCCGCGGGTGTACGCCGACGCCGACTTCATGGCCGGGGTGGACCTGGTGATGCAGTGCTACACCATGGGCACCATCGAGCCCGACCAGGTGCGCGGGTTGTCGGCCGCGGTGCGCGCCGGCACCGGGCTGGCCGGGTGGCACGGTGGGATCGCCGACTCGTTCCGCGACTGCGCCGACTACCTGCACCTGATCGGCGGCCAGTTCGCCTGCCACCCCGGCAAGGACCCGGCCACCAGGGTGCCCGGCGCCGCCGACCACAACTTCGTGCCGTACACCGTCAACCTGCTGCCGGCCGCGAAGAGCCACCCGATCACCCGGGACCTCGAGGACTTCGAGCTGACCACCGAGCAGTACTGGGTGCTCACCGACGACTACATCGACGTGCTGGCCACCACCACCCAGCGGGTGCGCGCCTGGGACCCCTGGCACCGGGAGGTGACCTCGCCGGCGATCTGGACCCGGCAGTGGGGGGCCGGCCGCATCTTCGTCACCACCCCCGGCCACGACCTGAACGTCCTGCGCCACCCCAGTGTCCGCACCATCATCGAGAGGGGCCTGACGTGGGCCAGCAGGTGAACGTCGGGATCGTCGGCTGTGGCGCGATCTCCGGGCAGTACCTCAGGACCATCGACCGGCTGTCGGGGCTGTGCCTGAGCGCGGTCGCCGACCTGGACGCCGCGCGGGCCGGGGCGGTCGCGGACTCCCACCCCGGGGTCCGGGCGCTGGGCGTCGGCGAGCTGGTCGCCGACCCGGAGGTCGACGTGGTGGTGAACCTGACCGTGCCGGTCGCGCACGCCGACGTGTCGCTGCGGGCCATCGCCGCCGGCAAGGACGTCTACAGCGAGAAGCCGCTGGCCGCCGACACCGAGCAGGCCCGCCGGATCCTGGCCGCGGCCGGCGAGGCCGGGGTACGGGTCGGGTGCGCCCCGGACACCGTGCTGGGTACCGGTACGCAGACCGCCCGGCGGGCGATCGACGCCGGCGCCATCGGTACCCCGATCGCGGCGACCGCGACGATGACCACGCCCGGTCACGAGCGCTGGCACCCCGACCCGGACTTCTACTACCTGCCCGGCGGCGGCCCGCTGCTGGACATGGGGCCGTACTACCTCAGCGCGCTGGTGACCCTGCTCGGCCCGGTCAGCTCGGTGACCGGGTCGGCCAGCCGGGCCCGCGCGCAGCGGGTCATCGGCTCCGGCCCGCGCGCCGGCCAGACGGTGCCGGTGCACACCGACACGCACGTCACCGGCGTGCTGACCCACGCCTCCGGCGTGCTGTCCACGCTGCTGATGAGCTTCGACGTGGTCGCCACGGCCTCGGCCAACATCGAGGTGCACGGCAGCGACGCCTCGCTGATCGTGCCCGACCCCAACCGCTTCGACGGCGACGTGCGGCTGCGCGGGCTCGACGACCCCGAGTGGCGTACGCTGCCGGTCTCCGCCGGGTACCTCGGCGCCGGGCGCGGGTACGGGCTGGCCGACCTGGCGGCCACGCCCCGGGACGAAGCGCACCGGGCCGGCGGGCTCATCGCGTTCCACGTGCTCGACGTCATGGAGTCGCTGCTGGAATCCGCCCACAGCGGGCGGGCCGTCGCGGTGGCGAGCACCTGCCCCCGCCCGTCCCCGGTGGAGTTGGCGTCGCTGCCGCAGGTCGAGCCGCAGCGGCAGGTGGCCTGATGGCCCAGCCGCCCCGGCAGCGCTCGCTGCACGACCTCGTGGCGACCACCCACGCGCCCACCACCGTGCTGGGCGGACCGGACGGGCAGATCGGCGGGCCGGGCGCGCAGGGCGTCTACCACGCCGACCTCCGGGCACTGTCGACCGTCGAGCTGCTGCTGGACGGCCGGCGCCCGGAGCCGGTGCTGGCCGCGCTGGACGGTCCGCACGGCGCGCGCTTCGTGTCGCTGGCCGGGCACCTGGGCGACGAGGGTCGGGACCCGACGGTACGGGTGGAGCGGGTCCGGCTCGCCGTGCCGGACGGGATGACCGAGGAGGTGGTCGTCCGGTCGACCGCGGGCGCGCCGGTCACCACCACCGTGACCGTGCGCGCGGGCTGCGACCTGGCGCCGATGCGCGAGGTGAAGCGGGGCGGGCGGGGCACGCCACGGCCGGCCGAACCGATGGCGGGCGGGCTGCGCTGGGCCGGCGAGGACACAGAGGTGGTCCTCTCGGGCGACGGTGCCACCGCGCTGCCCGACGGGCTGGAGTGGACGCTGACCGTACCGCCGGGCGGGGCGGCGACGCTGCGCTTTCGGGTACGGGTGAAGACCAGCGCCGCCGCGGTGGCGGTGGCCGGTGCGCCCGTCGAGTGGTCGAGCCCCCGGCTGGTGGCCGACGACCGCCGGCTGGTCCGGCTGGTGGACCGCAGCCTGTACGACCTCGCCGCGCTGCGCCTGACCGAGCCGGACCACCCCGACGACACCTTCCTCGGCGCCGGGGTCCCCTGGTACCTGACCCTGTTCGGCCGGGACAGTCTGTGGGCGGCCCGGATGATGCTGCCGCTGGGCACCCGGCTGGCCGCCGGTACCTTGCGGGCGCTGGCCCGACGGCAGGGCCGGGCGGTGGACGAGCGGTCCGGCGAGGCACCAGGCAAGGTAATGCACGAGCTGCGCCACGGCAGCGTCTTCGCCGGCACCCAGGCCCGGCCCGGATCGGTGGCCTACTACGGCACGGTGGACGCCACTCCACTGTGGATCGTTCTGCTGCACGAGGCGTGGTGCTGGGGAATGCCCGACGACGAGGTGGCCGCGCTGCTGCCCAACCTGGAGGCGGCCCTGGGCTGGCTGGCCGCGTGCGGCGCCGAGGGCGGCGGGTTCCTCACCTACCGCGGCCACCCCGGACACGGCCTGGTCAACCAGGGGTGGAAGGACTCCGTCGAGGCGCTGCGCCGGTCCGACGGCCGGCAGGCCGAGGCGCCGATCGCGCTGTGTGAGGTGCAGGGGTACGCGTACCAGGCGGCCCTGGCCGGTGCGCGGATGCTCGACGCGTTCGGACGACCGGGCTCGGCGCGCTGGCGGGGGTACGCGGACGAACTCGGTGAGCGGTTCCGCGCCCGGTTCTGGGTGGACGGGCCGGATGGGCCCTACCCGGCCCTGGCCCTGGACGGCGGGGGGCGCCCGGTCGACGTGCTGACCAGCAACATCGGTCACCTGCTGGGCACCGGGCTGCTGACCGGGGACGAGTCCGCCCGCGTCGCCGCCCGGCTCACCGCGCCGGAACTGGCCGGCGGGTTCGGGCTGCGTACCCTGTCGGCCCGCGAACCCGGCTTCCATCCGCTGTCGTACCACTGTGGGTCGATCTGGGCGCACGACACCGCGATCGTGATCGACGGCCTGGCCCGGGCGGGGTTCGGCGCGGCGGCGGCCGGGCTGGCCGGCGGGCTGCTGGCCGCCGCCGAGGCGTTCGACTACCGGCTGCCCGAGTTGTACGGCGGTGACGACCGTGCCGACTTCGGCCGCCCGGTGCCCTACCCGGCCTCGTGCCGGCCGCAGGCCTGGTCGGCTGCCGCCGCGGTGCTGGTGCTGCGGGCGGCGCTCGGCCTGGAGCCCGACGTGCCGGCCGGCGAGCTGCGCCTGCGCCCACTGCCCGGCGCGCCGCTGGGTGCGGTCGTAGCCGCCGGCCTGCGCGTCGGCCGCCACGAGGTGGAGGTGAGCCTGGACGGCACCGGCGCGGTGTCGGTCGGCGGCCTGCCCGCCGGGCTGCGCGTCGTGCGACGCGCGGACGATCCGGCGGCCGGCCCGGTGGTCGATCCGGCAGCCGGCCCGGTGGTCGATCCGGCAGCCGGCCCGGTGGTCGATCCGGCGGCCGGCATCGGGGCCGGCGCGGTGCCCGTGTCCTCCTGACGGCTCCGGCGCGTCACTCCATCGTTGGTAGGCCCGCCCGGGCGGTGGCACGGGAGCGCCGCGACCATTCGGTGCCCACCAGCACGAGCAGGAACGCGGTGAGCAGCCCGAGCGCGGCCAGGGCGGGCAGGTACCGGGCGGCGGGCACCAGCGCCAGCAGCACGGCGATGGCGACGAGCTGCGCGGGCGGGACGGACCGGACGGTGAACCGCAGGAACAGCGCCCGGCCGGCCAGGTAGAGGACCACCCCGCCGTAGAGCGCGGTGGTGGAGGTCCACGGCAGCCGCGCCGCGGACGCATGCTCCTGCCGCGGGTGGGCCACGCCGGCGATGGTCTGCTCAAGCCCCAGCGCGGTGTAGATGATCCCGGCGATCAGCAGGAAGTGTGCCAGGCTGTACGCGTCGCTCGCCGATCGGCCGCGCCGCTGGATCGGCACGCGGCCCAGCGCCTCGCCCGCCGCGGGAGCGGAGATCTTGAAGTACAGCCACCACAGGCAGACCGCCTTGGTGAAGCCGAGCAGCGCCGCCACCAGCACCGGCCACTGGGTCACCGCCGAGCCGACCCCGGCGCCGGTCGAGATCAGGGACTCGCCCAGCGCGATGATGAGCACCAGGCCGTGCCGCTCGGTGAAGTGGCTGGGGCTGCGCAGCCGCCACCCGCTGAAGGCCGAGGCGATGAAGCCGCCGCCGAAGTCGATGGCGAACGCCGCGGCCCACAGCAGGGTCTGCGCGCCGCCGCCGGCCAGGGCGCCGAGGAACAGCGGTACCCAGGCCAGCACCGCGGTGAGCGTGAACAGCCGCAGCGTGGTGCGCATCTGCCGGTCGCCGGCCGCGATGTGGAAGTAGAGGACCAGGTCCAGTACCCGCAGCACGACGTAGGCCACGGCCAGGGTGAGGGGGCCGCGGTGGCTGCCGCCGGCGTGCTGGAAGGCGTCGGGCATGGCCAGCGCGATCACGAAGATGGCCGCCATCGCCGCGATGGTGCCGGCGGGGATCAGGCCGAGGTCGGCGCGGGCCTGGTTGCTCAGCCAGGCGTAGGTGGTCCAGGCCATCCACAGCAGCAGCAGGAGCACGAGGCCCTGGGCCAGGGTCAGCGGGGTGGGCGGGTGACCCATGAACGAGATGATCCGGGTGAGGGCGAAGATGAACACCAGGTCGAAGAAGACCTCGAACGCGGTCGCCCGGTGGGTCTCATCGGTCAGCACGGGCCGGGACCGGAGGATTCGCCACATAGGGCAATCCTCCGGCCCGGCCCGGTGGTCAGCCCCGGATCCGGCGGATCCACCAGAGCGACACGCCGACCAGCAGCACGGCCAGCACGACGAAGCCACCGAACTCCAGCATCTGGAACGACCAGTACCGGTTGGCCGGCTGGTACGAGACCCGGAAGTGCAGGTTCAGCCGGGCCACGCAGTCCTGAGTCTTCCTCGGATCGCGCAGCAGGCACTGCCGGAGCTGATCGCTGACGACCTGCCTGCCGGCGGAGTCGAGCAGGGCCGCGGAGGAGGTGAGCATCAGGGCGCCGGGGATGGTGTAGCCCTCGATCTCCACCGGGCGCCCGGGCCCCGGGATCTTCAGGAAGCCACCCCGGTCATCCGGGACCGCACTCGTGTACGGCACCGACGCCGTGACCGGCGCGCGAAGGTGCGGGCGGGCGGCGATGGGTATCGCGAACTGGACCACGGCGATGACGGCCAACGTGATGGCCATCGCCGGTACGGTGCGGCGCACGAGCAGCCCCACGGCGATGCCGAGCGCGAACGCGAACGCGGCGTATCCGAGCGGGGTGAGGTTGCGCGACGCGAAGTCGATGGCCAGGAACCGGTTGCCCTCCACCTGGTCGAAGCGGCTGGCCGCCCAGGTGAGCCCGAGGCTCGCCGCTCCGGTGGCGGCCACGCCGAACAGCCCGACGAGGGTGAGCTTGACCGCCAGCCAGCGGGTGCGAGTCACGCTCTGGTTCCACACCAGGCGGTGGGTGTCGGTCTCGAGTTCCCGTGTGATCATCGGGGTGGCCCAGAACAGCCCGATGATCGCGGGTACGACCATCAGCAGCACCCCGGACACCCGCACGGGGCCGGCGTAGTCCTGGACGAAGCGGGCCTCGACCTGGGAGAGGCTGCAGCCATTGGCCGCGACACAGCCGAGGATGTCGGAGTTGTAGCTGTGGCGGATCGAGCGGCCCAGGACCACCAGATAGCCCGCGAGCGCGGCGAGGACGACGAGTGCCGCCACGAACTGGACGCGGAACTGCCGCCAGGTCAGCCAGATCATCGCTGCGCCTCCATGGGCCTCGTGGTGGGCTGGTAGGCCACGGACGCGTCGGCGGCCCGGGTCAGGTAGGCGAGGATCAGCTCTTCCAGACCGACGCTCTCGATTCGATGAGCGCCACCGGGGATCGGCGCGGTGCCGGCTCGCCGCACCACCACGGTACTTTCGCCGGCGCGGTGTTCGGCGGTGATGACCTCGACCTCCGCGGGCAGGTCGTCGAGGTCGCCGCGTGCCGCCCTCAGCCGGTGGTGCTCGGCCAGCAGCGCGTCGACTTCGCCCGCGAGCTGGACCCGCGACGCGGACAGCAGGACGAGGTGGTCGCAGACCTGTTCCAGGTCGCTGATCAGGTGTGAGGACAACACGACGGTCACCTCCAGCTCGCCGATGAACTCCATCAGGTTGCGCAGGAACTGGTTGCGCGCCAACGGATCCAGTGCGGCGACGGGCTCGTCGAGGATGAGCAGCTCGGGTCGTTTGGCGACGGCGATCGTCAGGGCGAGCTGGGCGTGCTGGCCGCCGGAGAGCCGGCCGGCCTTCTGTCCCGGGTCGAGACCCACCTGCGCGATGCGCCGCTCGGCCAGCCGCTGGTCCCAGCTCCGGTTGAGGCGGGCGCCCAGGCGCAGGTGGTCGCGTACGGACAGGCCCGGGTAGACGGGCGTGTTCTGCGCGACGAAGCCGACCCTCGCCAGGTGGGCCGCGTTCGCGGCGGGCCGGTTACCCAGCACGGTGATGGTGCCCGAGGTCGGCGTGATGAGCCCACCGGCCAGCCCGAGCAGGGTCGATTTGCCGGCACCGTTCGGCCCGACCAGACCCACCACCCTGCCGGGTGGGATGTCGAGGTCGACGTCCGTGAGCGCGGGACGGTGACCGTACCGCTTGGTGAGCCTCTCGGTGTGCAGGACGGCTGTCATGTCCTCACCCTCGTGCCTCGTGGCGATGTGGCGGACGGGTTCGCGGGCGCGCGAGCGGCGCCGCGGTGAGATCATTCAAAGAGCTATTTAACTACGATGTTAGCAGTATGGAGAGACGGGTCGATGAGTGTCAAGCGATCCCGTTCTCGTCGGTCAGGACCGCGTCGGCAGGAGCCGGCCCGGTGCCGCGATCCCGCTGCCGGCCTCGGCGCGTCGCAGGTAGGCGAGCACCAACTCCTCGAGGTCCAGCCGCTGGACCTGCGTGCCGTAGTACGGGAGCATCACGGGGGAGCGCAGCGTCAGGGTGGTCTGCCGGCCGGTCCGCTCGGCCCGGATGATGTCGACCTCCGCGGGCAGGGCATCGAAGTCGCCCTGGCCCCCTATCAGGCGGTGGTGGGTGTCCAGGAGATCCTCGGCGAGGCCCGCCACCTGCACCCTCCCGCCGGCCAGGACGACCAGATAGTCGCAGACCCGCTCCAGGTCGGTGACCAGATGTGAGGACAGCACCACGGTGGCCGCCAACTCGGCGACGAACTCCATCAGGCTCTGCAGGAAGGTCCGGCGGGCCAGCGGGTCCAGGGCGGCGAGCGGCTCGTCGAAGATCAGTAGCTCGGGTCGCTTCGCGGCGGCGAGGGTCAGGGCGAGCTGAGCGCGCTGGCCACCGGAGAGCCGGCCCGCCTTCTGGCCGGGGTCGAGCCCGATCCGGCGGACGCGGTCGTGCGCCAACCGGGGATCCCACCGGGGGTTGAGCTTGGCGCCGAGGCGGAGGTGCTCGGCCACGGACAGGTTCGCGTACAGCGGGGTGTCCTGGGCGACGAAGCCGACCCGGGCCAGTTGCTCAGCGGTGGCCGCCGGCCTGCTGCCCAACACGCTGATGCTGCCGGTGGTCGGCGCGATCAGCCCGCACGCGAGGCTGAGCAGCGTGGACTTGCCGGCACCGTTCGGGCCGACCAGGCCGACGATCCGTCCCGCCGGGACGCGCAGGTCGCAGTCGGTCAGCGCCCATCGCTGCCCGTAGCACCTGCCGAGGCGCCTGGCCTCGATCGCCAACGTCACCGCGGCACCCGAACGGTGGCGCGGAAGGTGGTCATGAACAGGGCCTCGATGTTCTCCGCGTCGAGGCCGGCCCGGTGTGCCGAGTCGAGCCAGCGCAGCAGGTCCCGCCGCAGGGGTTCGTGCGCCGGCAGGGAGTCGTCGGCGAGGCTGCGGGTCACGAACGTACCCAGGCCGGGCCGCGGCGACACCAGGCCCTCGTGCTCCAGCTCGCGGTACGCCTTGAGCACGGTGTTGGGGTTGATGGCCAGCTTGGCCACCACCTCCTTGACCGTCGGCAGCTGGTCGCCGGGGGACAGCAGGCCGAGGCGCAGGGCGTGCCGCACCTGCTGGACCAGTTGCACGTATGGCGGGACGCCGGAACGGATGTCCAACTGGAAATCGATCACGGCTCCACCGCCCATCAACGCCTGACTGCCATTTAACTAGGATCGTAGATGTTTAGGGTACGCCAACGGCCGCGGGCCGGGCGGGAACGCCCGGCCCGCGGTTGACGCGCGAGGTGCGGAAATCACTTCACCTTCGGCCGCTTGCCCGGCTCCTGGTGCGGCACGCTCTGCTGGGTGGTCGGCACCACCGGCGGCGGCAGCGTGGCCACCTCGTACTGGGCCAGGTTGTACTGGCCCGTGGTGTCCGGCAGGGTCGGTACGGTCTTGGACGTGTCGTTGAACCGGAACGCCGAGGTGAGGTCGCCCACGGTCCGGCGGCGCCAGTCGCTGATGTTGGTCTCCATCACCCCGGTGATCTGCTCCAGGAACCGCAGCTGCGAGGTGTGGTCGAACAGCTCGGAGGCCACGTAGCCACCGACGGTCCAGGGCGAGACGATGACGCACGGCACCCGGAAGCCGAGTCCGGTCGGCAGGCCGGCGCCGTCCACCCCGGTCACCGACGTCTTGAACACGAACTCGTCCGGCGTGCCGGCCGGCGGGGTGGGCGGCAGGACGTGGTCGAACAGCCCGTCGTTCTCGTCGTAGGACAGGATGAACACGGTCTTGGCCCAGACATCCGGGTTGGCCGCGATGGCATCGATCTTGCTGGCCACGAAGGTGGCGCCGGCGGCCGGCAGGCCGGCGGGGTGCTCGTCGTAGCCCGACGGGGGTAGCAGCCAGCTGACCGTGGGCAGCTTGTCGTTGAGCGCGTCGTACTCGAACTGACCGATCGGCGAGGTCGCCATGCCCTGGTCGTACAGGGGCGTGCCGGGCTGGGCGTTGAAGTACTGCGCGATGTGCTGGATGGCGGCCAGGCCGGTCACGCCGCCGGGCTGGTGGTAGATCTTCCAGCTGACGCCGGCCTCGGTCAGCCGCTCGGGGTAGGTCTTGAAGGAGTACGCGCCGTTGGGCGCGTCGGTGGTCAGCGACGGACCGCCGGCCACACCGTTGGGGTCGATGGTGCCGGCCATCCACATGTGACGGTTAGGGCCGGTCGGGCCCATCACCGAGCAGTGGTACGAGTCGCAGAGGGTGAACGCGTCGGCCAGGGCGTACTGGAACGGAATGTCATCCCGGGTCAGGTACCCCATGATGTACGGCCCGTTCTTGCCGTCGGCGGCCATGTGCGCCGGCACCCAGTTGTCCATCTTGCCGCCGTTCCACGCCGCGTGCTGTACGGCCCACTCGTGGCTGGTCGACGGGATGGCCTGGGCGGCGCTGATGCGGGTGTTGAGCCGGTACGGCAGCAGGTAGCCGTCGGGGTTGGACGGGTCGGGCTGGTAGTAGACGGGGTGGCCGTTCGCCAGCCGCATCGCGTGCGGGTCCTCAAAGCCGCGCACGCCGGACAGCGAGCCGAAGTAGTGGTCGAAGCTGCGGTTCTCCTGCATGAGGAGCACCACGTGTTCGATGTCCTTGAGGCTGCCGCGCTTCTTGGGTGGGTTCGCCAGCGCCTTGCGAACGTTCACGGGCAGGGCCAGCGAGGCGGCGGTGGCGCCGGTCGCGGCGGCGGCGGAGCCGAGCAGCCGGCGGCGGGTCACGCCGCTGCCGCCACCCGAGGTTGCCGAGGTGTCGCTCATCGAGATCCTTCCAAGGGTCGAGCGATGGTGCGAACCTGAGCCTGATCACCGTTCATGGCGGACATTGCGGTAGACGGGTGAATGGATCTTGAATGCAGATTGAAGCCTCGCGGCGCGGCGACGCCGGTGGATCGGCGTCGAGGCGTCGAGGCGTCAGTGCGTCGAGGCGTCAGTGCGTCAGTGCGTCAGGCGTCGGGTGTGCCGTGCCGGTGGCTGGTGGCGTGGCTGGCCCTGGCCCGCACGCGCAGCTGATCGGTGATCGCGATGCCCAGCAGGGCTCCGGCGGAGATCGCCGCGGCGAGCAGGGGAGAGACGAAGAAGACCACCACGGGTGCCGTCGCGACCAGGGCGGCCAGGAAGGCGACCCGGGCCCAGGACCATCGGCCGAAGACCTCGTACTCGAAGGTGATGCGCCCCATCATGAACAGCGCCGGGCCTCCGATTATCATGCCGGCCCATCCGGGCGGCGTGGTGCCGCCCGGTCGTCGGATGACCAGCTCGAACCCGGCGGCGGTGCTGATGATGCCAATTATCATCACCACATGGGTGTACGGCGCCCACAGCGCGTGCCGCCCGGGACGGTGAACGGTGACCAGCTCGAGGATGGATCCGGCCCGGTTCACATAGATCTGGTACATGAGCAGGGTCACGAAGAACGACAGCACCGCCGCCACGGCGTGCCCCCCGCCGTGCGGCACCCGGGCGTACACCAGGATGCCGACCAGGATCATGTCGCCCAGGGCCAGGATCATGAACTGCTGGTACCGCTCGCCCAGGTGCTCGCCCGCCCGGTCGTACTGCGCCTTCGGCACCCGGCCGAGCCACGGCGTCGGGTAGCGCAGCCCGCCACCGACGTAGTCAATGGCCAGCGCGAGGCCCCACAGCGCGAACCGCACCCGTTCGTCGACGAGCCCGCCGACCAGCCACGGCACCGCCGAGGCGCCGAACCAGGACATGAAGCTCAGCGTTCGCCGGCTGGCGGAGTAGTCCTTCCGATAGGACTGCACGCTGGTCAGCAGCACGCCGCGGCCGAGGTGGATGGCCACGAACGTGGCGGCGAAGACCAGCCCGCCACCCGCGAAGGCGTGTGGCGCGGTGACCGCCAGCTGGCTGGTGCCCAGCATGATACCGGCCAGCAGGATTTTGATGGTCCGCTGCTGCGGGTCGTAGAAGTCGGCCAACAGCGTGGTGACCGTCCAGATCCACCACACCGCCATGAGCGGCAGGATCGCCTTCGCGGCCCCCGTCCACGACGGGTCGCCGGCCAGCGTCATCGAGGTGAGCGCGAGCACCCCGACGAAGACCAGATCGAAGAACAACTCCAGCAGCGTCGCGCGCTGTTGCGCCTCCGGATCGCGCCGCCGCAGGCCCGACGCCGGGGGTGCCGGCCTCATCGACCCGCCGCACCGTCACCGGCAGCGCGGGCGCCGGCACCGGGCCGGTGGCTGGGCGGGGCCCGGCGGGAGCGGCGCGGGGCGGCGGTCATGACCGGACACACACGTCTACGGTGGCAGATCCGGATCGCGCGCACCCGCGAACCGTGCGGAACGGTTGGTGCCTCCGGATGCGGTGCCGGCGGGCCCGGCACGGCGTGCGCGGGGGGCAACGGTAAGACTTCGATGCCGGTAACATTCGCCGGCACGGGGGGAACGAGCGGGTATCACGGGGATCCGGCCGCCCTTCGGAGCGGACCGAGGAGAAGCCGTGCGCCCGTCTCGTCACCTGGGGACGTTAGCCCCGATCCTGTTGGCCGCCGGAGCCCTGGTCATTCCGGCAGCGTCGGCGAGCGCCGCGCCGCCCGACACCCTCTACGTGAACGCCGGGCTGCGGTGCGACGACTCCGGTGACGGCAGCCAACAACTGCCGTACTGCTCGATCCAGGCCGCCGCGAACGAGGTGGTGGCCGGCCAGACCGTCGCGATCGGCGGTGCGGTGCCGTACGGGTCGGCGACCATCACGCACTCCGGCAACACCGGGGCGCCCATCACCTTCACCAGCTACGGTGCGGTCCGGCCCACGGTGGCCGGAGGGCTGCTGCTGTCCAGCGTGCACGACGTCATCCTGTCCAACCTCGGCGTCACGACGCCGAGCGGCAAGTTTGGGATCCAGGTCTTCGCTTCCTCGAACGTGACGGTGGACCGGGTGGCCGTCGGGTCCGTGGCCAGCCCGACCGCGAACAACATCGGGGTGAGCATCTTCGGCGGCTCGTCGGGCGTGACCCTGTCGAGAAGCCAGATCACCGGCCTGTACGGCGTCGGCGTCCAGGTCGTCGCCGGCTCCCAGGCGACGGTGACCACCAACCGCATCGTCTCCTATGCGCCGGAGGCGGTGTGGCTCGATGAGGCGGTCAACACCGCGGTCACCGGCAACACCATCGCCACCGCGTGCACCTCCGGCATCCGTGTCGCCAGTTCGTCCGGCACCCTGGAGAACAACGCCGTCGGCACGGGCGAGCCCAACCCCACCAGCGGGTGCGAGTTCGATATCGGCGGGCTGATCGTCGACAGCCCGTCCGTGAGCCATGTGCACACCGACTACAACTCGTACCACGGGTTCACCTACGACGACATCTGGCGCGGCGTGGACTACCAGACGTCGGCGGCGTTCTCGGCGGCCACCGGGCAGGGGGCGCACGACACCGAACTCGACGAGTTGCCGCCCGCCCAGGCACCGGCCGAGCACTCGACCCTGATCGACTCCGGGGACGCGAACGCACCGGGCCAGCTGACCGCGGACATCCTCGGCATCCCGCGCACGGACGACCCGCTGGTGGACGACACCGGCACCGGTTCGCCGGCGCCCGACCGGGGCGCGTACGAGCTGCAGGACCCGATGCATCTGACCGACACGATGACGCCGGCGCAGCCCAAGGCGATCGTGCCGGTGGACGTGAGCGTGACGGTCACCTCGCCGGCGACCAGCGGCTGGTCCCAGCCGATCAGCTTCTCGGTGGACTTCGGCGACGGCAGCGCCAGCGTGCCGGTCACCTCGGGCGGCACCGTGACCCACACGTACTCCACGTCCGGCCAGTACACCGAGACGACGACGGCGACCGACCCCGGCGGCGCACGGGAAACCGTGACGCACCAGGTCACCGCGGGCACCACCGTGGCGCCGCTGGTGACGCTCACCGATTCCCGGGTCTTGTACGAGCAGCCGCCCGGCAAGCTCAACATCCTGCCGGGCGTCGCGCAGTTCAATTTCGCGAACTCGGATCCGTGGGAGCTGCGCGACACCACGCTGAACTTCGGGGACGGCACCTTCACCGATCCCGTGACGACGAACACCAACGCGCGGTACGAGTACGCGCACGCCGGCGCCTACACCGCGCGGGTCAGCCAGACCGACGTGTTCGGCCGCAGTTCCTCCGACCTCGACACCCTGGTCGTGGGCGACGGCTTCCTGCCCGGGCCGAATGATCCTCGGCGGGTGTACGACAGCCGCACCAGCGGCGTGGACAGCGTGCCGGCGGGCGGCGTGGTGAAGCTCTCGCTCGATCAGCTCACCGCCGGCGCGACCGGGGTGGAGGCCGCGCTGGTCAACGTCACCGTCACCAACCCGACGGCGGCCGGATACATCGCCGTGTACCCCGACGGGACCACCGCGCCGACCACCTCGAGCGTGGACTACGCGGCCGGGCAGACGGTCGCCAACCACACCGTCGCGCTGGCCGGCGGCAACGGGATCGTCGACTTCTACAACCACAGCAGCGGCCCGGTCGACCTGATCGTGGACAGCCTCGGAGCGCAGGTTCACGGCCAGGCGTCGGACACGTACCAGCCCGACGGGCCGGTGCGGCTGCTGGACACCAGGACCACGGTGGGCGGTGCGCAGGGGCCGGTCCCGGCGGCCGGGTCGGTGACCGTGCAGGTCGCCGGCACGAACGGGGTGCCGGCCGACGCCGCCGCGGTGGTCATGAGCGTGGCGGCCACGGACACCAGGTCCGCGGGATTCCTGACCGTCTACAACGACGGTGGCAGCAGGCCCGGCGTCTCCGCGATCGACTGGGCGGCCGGGCAGACCGCGTCCAACCTCGTGGTGGCGCCGCTGACCGACGGCAAGCTGGTGTTCTACAACTCCGGCCCCGGCACGGCCAACTTCCTCGCCGACATCGTCGGCTACTACAACCAGGGCGGCCAGTCCTCGGTGTTCCTGCCGTCGAAGCCCACCCGGCTGTTGGACACCCGATCCGGGCTGGGCAACAACGGCCAGATCGTGAAGCTGCAACCCCATCAGCAACTGGTGCTCTCCACCGCCGCCAACTTCGGCGCCGCCGCGTCCTCCGGGATCTCCTCCGTCGAGGTCAACCTGACCACCACCAACGCCACCGCGGCCGGATACATCACCGCGTACCCCACCGGCAAGGCCCGCCCGGTCACGGCGAGCCTCGACTATCCCGCCGGGCAGACCGTGGCGAACATGGCCGTCACCCCGGCCTCCAACGGCGCGATCACCCTCTACAACGGCGGGCCGGCGGCGGTCGATCTGATCGTCGACCTGGCCGGCGGCTACTACAGCTACCCGCAGAGCTGAGCAACGTTCGACGACCCGGGGCCGGCCGCACCTCACGGTGCCGGCCGGCCCCGCCCCCGACCCCCCGGAATCGCCGCCGGGCGGCCCCAGCGACCGGTCTGGCTCACGCGTCCGACGCCGCGCCACGACCCAGACCAGTCGCCGTCGCGGTCACCTCGTGGGACGCGTACCGCTCGCGGGCCGCGCCGAGCCCGAAGAACACCGTCGGCGCGCCGAGGACGATGAGCACCGCCAGCGGCAGCGCCCAACCGCCGGTCGCCTGGTGCAGCGCGCCCAGGGCCAGCGGGCCGACGGCCGACAGGATGTACCCCGAGCACTGCGCCATGCTCGACAGTTGCGCGGCGTGCCGGGCGTCCGGCGCACGCAGCACGATGAACAGCACCGACAGGCTCAGGCCGGCGCCCTGCCCGACCCCCATCAGAGTCATCCACAGGTAGGTGTCGCTGCCCGGCGCCACCAGCAGGCCGGCGAAGGCGACCATGGTCAGCAGCGCGCTCGACAGCACGAGCACTCCGGGCCGTAACCTGCGGGCGGCCAGCATCGGGGTGAAGAACGCTCCGACGACGGCCGTCAGGCTGGAGAAGGACAGCATCCAGCCGGCCGTCCCGGAAGACATCCCCGCGTTGCTCAGGATGGTCGGCAGCCAGGCCGCCGACGAGTAGAAGACCAGCGCCTGCGCCGCGAAGTAGAACGCCACGAGCCAGGCCACCGGGTGCGTCCACATGCCCCGTACCACCCGGTCCGCGACGTCGCCGGCGGCGGCCGGGCCGGTGCCCGCACCGCCGCGTGCCGGCCGGTGCCGCAGTTGCGGCAGCCACACGAGCGTGGCCAGAACGGCGAGCAGGCCCCAGATCCCCAGCGCGGGCCGCCAGCCGAGGTTCGTGGCGTTCGCGATGGGCAGGGTCGCCCCGGCGGCCAGCGCCGCGCCGCCGAACAGCGACATGCTGTAGACGCCGGACATCAGCCCGACCCGGGACCGGAACTCCTGCTTGATGACGCCGGGCAGGAGCACATTGGCCACCGCGATCGCCGCCCCGACGACGACGGTGCCGATCAGCAGCGTCGCGGTCGGGCTCAGCAGCCGCAGGGCCGTTCCGGCGGCCAGCAGCATCATCATGACCAGCAGGACGGGGTTGACGCCGAAGCGGCGCCCGAGGCGCGGCGCGATCGGGGCCAGCAGCCCGAAACACAGCACCGGCAGCGTGGTGAGCAGCCCGGCCATCGAGGTGGACATGCCGGTGTCGGCGCGGATGGTGTCCAGCAGCGGCGAGACCGCCACCACCCCGGGGCGGAGATTCAGCGCCAGCAGCACCAGGCCGATGGCGAGAAACCCCAGGGATCGCCGGCGGGCCGGCCGATGGTCACCCGGCGCCTCGGCGCGGTCCGGGACTCGGTCACCGGCGTCGGTCCTCGACCCCGCCGCCCGGGTGAGCGCCCCACCGCCCGACACATTGACTGACATCGATCAATCTCCTCGCTCTGCGGTCCGGTGACGGCCGCACTGGTCTGTGCGGTGGATGGTGTGATTCGTGAACGCGTCGCCGCGCGCGTCGTCCGGCCGGCGACCGTGGCTCGGGCGTGGCTCGGGCGCGCGGGCATGGCGGGACCGCGCCGGTCGGTCGCAGCGCCCGACGGCGCCGGTAGTTCGCAGCGCCCCGGTGGCGGCGTCAGTACCGGGCCGGTCGGGAAGTGTCGTGCGAGAACGGCCGTCCAGCGCGACGGCCGGCGATCCCTCCTCGGGGCGGCACCGGCGGCCGGCGCCGGACGGCGTTGGTTAGTGGTCGGTGCGCGCCGAGGACTCCGGCGCGCTCGCGCGCAGCAGCGCCAGGGCGCCCCGGACGGCCCGCTCGTAGGGTGCGACCGACTGCTCGGCCCGGGACAGGGCATATCCGCCCTGGATGACGGCCGCGAGCGTATCGGCGGTCTCGTCGGCGTCGAGCGACGCGGCGAACTCGCCGGCCGCCCGGCCCTCCTCGATGGCCTCGGCCAGGAACCGGTGCAGCAGCGCGAAGGTCTCGCGGACCGGTTCGCGGAGCTGATCGTCGACCACCACGTCGGGGTCGGCCACCAACCGTCCGACCCGGCACCCGCGAAGGACCTCGCGCTCCCGGAGCAGGTAGGCGGAGATCCGCGCGAACGCCGTCGTGTCGGCCGCGAAGATGGCCGTGAACTCTTCCTGCATCAACGCGGCGCTGCGCCGCTCGGCCTCCAGAACAAGGTCGGACTTGCCCTTGAAATGGTGGTACATGCTGCCCTGTCCGACTCCGGACCGCCGCAGGATCGCCGCCGGGCTGACCCCGACGTATCCGCGATCCCACAGCAGCTCGCAGGTGCCCTCGATCAGGCGCTCGCGGGCGTCATCGTGTTGCGGTGCCATGACTCCACCATACCTACTAGTACGTATGTTGCCGATGTGAGCTGGCTCTAACCGGCGTGCCGTGGACTCCGGGGCGGTTCACCCGGTTTCGTCTGATAAGCGGCTCTCGGGCCAGTAACCTGGCCAACAGGAGGATTCTTCTTGTTATGACCGGGGTGGCGTCACATGCGGGTTCTGCTGGTACACCCGAGCGTCCTGATGTACTCCGAACTGTTCCTCAGGTTGGAGCCGCTGGGGCTTGAGCGGGTGGCCGGCGCGATCCGGGACGCGGGCCACCGGGTACGCATCGTCGACCTGCAGACCCACACCAAGCCGGAGCTGGCCAAGGAGTTCCTCGACTTCGAGCCGGACGTGGTGGGGTTCGGGCTGAACTACCTGGCCAACGTGCCCGAGGTCATCGACTTGGCGCGGTGGTTCAAGCGGCAGCGGCGGCCGCCGTTCGTCTTCGCGGGCGGGCACTCGGTCTCCTTCATCGCGGAGCACGTGCTGGCCCAGTCCGAGGGCGCCATCGACGCCATCGTGCGGGGCGAGGGCGAGACCGGCGCGGTCGCTCTGCTCGCCGCCGCCCGCGACGGGGCCGCCCACGAGGCGCCCGGCGCCGTCACCCCGCAGGGCAGCGGACCGCCGCCGCGCATGCTGGACTCGATCGACGCCCCACGCCCGGCCCGCGATCTGATCCGCCGCCGCAACCGCTACTTCATCGGTGTGCTCGATCCCGCCGCCTCCATCGAGTTCACCCGGGGCTGCCCCTGGGACTGCTCCTTCTGCTCGGCCTGGACCTTCTACGGCCGCAGCTACCGTAAGGTCTCGGCGGCGGCCGCGGCGGAGGAGCTGGCCGGGATCCGGGAGCACGGCGTGTTCATCGTCGACGATGTCGCGTTCATCCGGCCCGAGCACGGCGACGCCATCGCCGCCGAGCTGGAGCGTCGCGGGGTACGCAAGCAGTACTACCTGGAGACCCGGGCCGACGTGCTGCTGCGCAACACCGAGGTGTTCGCCCGGTGGCGGCGGCTCGGGTTGAACTACGTCTTCCTCGGCATGGAGGCGCTGGACGCCGAGGGGCTGGACCTGTTCCGCAAGCGCATCAGCCCGGACGAGAACATGCTGGCGCTGGAGCGGGCCAGGAGCCTCGGCCTCACGGTCGCCATCAACCTCATCGTCGACCCGCAGTGGGACACCGAGCAGTTCCGCCTGGTGCGCGAGTGGGCGCTGTCCGTACCCGAGATCGTGCATCTGTCGGTGATGACCCCCTACCCGGGTACCGAGATCTGGCACACCGAATCCCGCAAGCTGACCACGTTCGACTACCGGCTGTTCGACATTCAGCATGCGGTGATGCCGACCCGGCTGCCGCTGCCCGAGTTCTACCGGGAATTGGTGCGCACCCAGTCCGTGATCAACCGCAAGCACCTCGGCGTCGCGGCCCTGGCGCAGACCGCCGGCCTGGTCGCCCGCCACCTGATGCACGGGCAGACCAACTTCGCCAGGATGCTGTGGCGGTTCTCCCGGGTCTACGACCCGCGGCGGCTGAACGCGGAGCATCAGCGGCCGGTGCGGTACGAGCTGCCGGCCCCGCAACCGCACACGGTCGCGCCGCGCGAACGCCAGCGGCTGTACATCCACAGCCACCGCACCGGCGCGCACGCGCACGCGCCGGCGGAACCGGCTGTGCCGGCGCCCGTGCCGGCCGCGCCATCGCCGGACCCGCGCCGGCTCGGCTGAGTCACCGCCTTGGCGTCCGGTCAGCGCCGGCATTCCGGGCCCCGCCGCGCGGCGCACCGGCCGGTCAGTCGGTCGAGACAGGGGAGCCAGGCATGATCGGCGCCGGCATCGTGAACCGGTTGAGACGCCGGGATCCCGACCACCGGATCATTCTGCGGTCCGTCCGCCTGACCATTGTCACGGTGCCCGGCTACTACGTCTGCCTGTACGGCCTCGACGACGCCATCCTCGCCACCTACGTCGTCTTCGGAGTGATCTCCGCCGGGCTGTTCATCGAGTTGCCCGGTCGGCCGAGCAGCCGGGCACGTGCCCTGCTCGCCGCGATCCCCGCGGCGTGGGCCCTGCTGTCCCTGGCGACCGCGCTGGACATCAGAACCCTGTGGGCGGTCGCCGCGACGCTCGTCATCGGATTCTCGGTGGCCTTCTTCGGGGTCGGCGGACCTCGCCTGGTCGGGCTCGCCGCCGGCCTTCAGCTGTTCTTCATCGTGGCAGTCTTCCCCGCGCAGCACGCGAACGCGCTGCCGTCGCGGCTGATCGGCGCCACGGTCGGGGTTGGGCTCGTGGCCGCCGCGGAGGTGCTGCTGTGGCCCGAACCCACGCCCGTGCCGTACGAGCGGCGCCTCGCCGAGGCCGTGGCGGCCGTCGCCGACCTGCTGAACGCGTGCGGGAACGTGCTGGCCGGCCGTCCTGGCGGCCGGGAGGAGTTGGCGCGCCAGCGGGATCGGGCGGCGCGGGCCGTCGAGGTGACGCGGATAGCCGGCTTCCGCCGGACCGAGCGGCCGACCTCGGCGAGCCGCCACGACCGCGGCCTGCGTGACGCCGCGGCGACCACCCGGGAGGTCGCCGAACAGGTGTGGCGGTTCGGGTCGCGGCCCGAGCTGCGGGACCACGTGGACGACGCGATGGCCGGGTGGATGCGCCGGTACGCGGAGTCGATGCGGCGGTCGAGCCGCCGGCTGACCGGCCAGCGGCCGGCCGGGGGCGACGAACCCGACCCGCGGGTCCCCGAGTTGGAACCGGGTACCGGCGGGCCGCCCGAGCGGTCGGAGTTCCACCGCCTGCGGCTGTGGACGAGCCTGCGCACCCTCGGGGAGCACGTGGAGGGCGTCGGCATGGCCGTCGGCGTCGCGTTGGGCGAACCGCCGTGGTTCGAAGGGGAGTCGCGGCCCGGCGGCTCCGGTGCGTTCTGGTACGCGGGGCACAACGACGTCGCGCTGTTCTGGCGGCAGCTGCGGGCGCACCTGACGCCGCGCTCGGTGTATTTCCAGGGCGCGCTGCGGCTGGCCGTGGCGCTGGCCGCGGCGCGGCTGGTCGCCGCGGAGCTGAGGCTGTCGCACGGCCTCTGGGTGCTGCTCGGCACCCTCACCGTGATGCGCACGTCCGCCTTCAATACCCGCACGACGCTGGTCTCGGCGGCCTTCGGCACCGTCATCGGCGCCGTCATCACCGGCGTGCTGCTCAGGTTCGCCAGCGGCCCGGTGCCGTTCTCGTTCGAGTTCCTGGGGGCCACGCTGCTGTCCTACGCGGTGGTGCCGATGCTGGGCATGATCTGGGGTCAGGCCGCGCTCACTATCATGATCACGCTCGTCTTCGCCCAGCTCGCCCCGGCGAACGTGGGGCTGGCCCGGGTCCGGCTCATCGACGTCGCCATCGGCGGCGCGATCGGCGTCGCCGCGGGGCTGCTGCTGTGGCCCCGGGGAGCCGGTGGCGAACTGCGCCGGCGGGTCGGCTCCTACCTTCGGGCCGGTGCCGACCTCATCGAGGAGACCGTGGCCGTCGTGGCCGGCGACCGTGAACGGTACCGCGTCGAGGAGCCGAGGACGCTGTCCGCGGCGCGCGCCGAGTACGTCCTCGCGGACGCCTCGCTGTGCCTGTACTACCTGGAGCGGCCGCAGGCGCGCATGTCGCACGTCAACTGGGACGCCTCGATGGTCGCGGGGCATCACATCCTGCACGGTGCCGAGCTGCTGCTGCGCGGGGACGAGGTGGGTGCGCTGGCGTCGTGGCCGGAGGCGACGGCCGCGCTGACGCAGATCGCGCGGGCGCTGCGCTCGGGGTATTTGGACCTCGCCCGGCAACTGCCCACCGGAAGGATCGCCCGGCCGGTGACCATCCCGCTGGCCGGCGAAGCGATCGCCGAACGGGCGGCGGGCATCATCACCGCGGGCGGGGGCCGGCCGGAGGACGCGTGCCTGGTCCAGGTCGCGGACTGGCTCGCCGACCTCAGCGAGAACCTGAGCTGGATCCAGACGGTGTCGGGCCGCCCGACCGAGGGGCCGTCGCTGGACCGGCCGACCTGACCCGCGGGCCCGACCGACCTGACCGCGCGCCCGTCGCGAATGACCCGGCGAGACGGGAGCGCAAAAACCTGCCTGTTAGGCATCATTGCACTTTGGGCAAAAATTGCTTACCGTGGTTCGCGTGGATACCGAGGCGAGCGAACGCACCGGACTGCGGGAGCGCAAGAAGCAGGCCACCCGTGCCGCGCTGAGTTGGGCCGCGATCCGGCTCGCCGCCGAGCGCGGGGTGGACAACGTCCGGGTGGAAGACATCGCCGCCGAGGCAAACGTTTCGCTGCGCACGTTCCGCAACTACTTCGCCAACAAGGCGGAGGCCATCGTCGCCCGGCACCTGGACCGCGCGCTGCGGGTCGCCGACGAACTGCGCGCCCGGCCCGCCGAGGAGCCGTTGTGGGACGCCATCGCCAACGCGGTGCCGGTCCAGTTCGCGCCCGAGCGGCAGGAGGGCGGGCCGGGCCGGACGGCCGGCGGGGAGCACCCACGCGGCCAGAACTGGGCCGAGGGAATCCTGCTCATGCTCGGCGAACCGACCGTGCAGGGCGAGTTCCACAAGGCCAACGCGGCCGCGCAGGACGAACTGGCCAGGGCGATCGCGGAGCGCACCGGGACCGACGCCGCGCACGACCTCTACCCGCAACTGGTCGCGGCGGCGGTCGGCGCGGCGATCGGCGTGGCCATGAACCATTGGCTGCGCACGGATCCGCCCGCCGCCATCGCGCCGCTGATGCGCGACCTGCTCACCCAGCTCGCGGCGGGGCTTCCCGTCCCGTAGCGCGCGCCCGACGCACCCTGTCGAGCCCACCCGTTTCCGGGCCGGGCCGGGCCGCCATGCCCAGCTTCGCCTCTCGCAGAGAAAGGACAACGCCGTGATCGCCGATGTCGTCATCGCGGGCGGGGGCCCGAACGGGCTCATGCTCGCCTTTGAACTGAGCCTGGCCGGGGTGCGGCCGATCGTGCTGGAGCGCCTCGCCGAGCCGAGCGCCGAGCCCAAGGCCAACGGACTGGTCGGCCAGGTGGTCGAGATGCTCGACCGGCGGGGCCTGTACGAACGGCTCGCCGGCAGCCCCGGACCCCCCCAGCCGGTGCCGGGCTACATGTTCGGTGCGCTGCCCCTCGACCTGACCATGCTGGAGGACAACCCGATCCGGGTGCTGCCGGTGCCGCAGCCCCGCCTCACCCGGGTTCTGGCCGAGCGCGCCGTCGAACTCGGGGTCGAGCTCCGGTGGGGGCACGAACTCGTCGCGCTGTCGCGGGGCGACGACGCCGTCGCCGTCACCGTCGCGGGCCCGGACGGGGAGTACCGGCTCCAGGCGCGCTACCTCGTCGGCGCGGACGGCGGGCACAGCGCCACCCGCAAGCTGTCCGGCATCGATTTTCCGGGAATCACCACGGACCGGCGGGTCTCCCGCGCCGCGCACGCGTACCCGCCGGCCGAGTGGGTGGACCCCGATACCGGCGCGCTGACCGTGCCCGGGTACGGCACCATCCCGGCCCGGATGCATCACCGCAACGAGCGCGGGCTGTTCGTCTTCGCGCAGTTTCCGGGCCGGCCGCCGCTGGTGAACACCACCGAGTTCGACGTACCCGACGGCGACGAGACGCCGATGACCCTCGACGAGCTGCGGGCCAGCATCCGCCGGGTACTCGGCGTCGACGTGCCGCTCGAGGCGCCCACCGGCGACGGGCCGCACCTGCTGCGCCGGCTGGTCGGCGGCAACACCCGGTTGGCCGAACGGGTCCGGGACGGCCGGGTGCTGCTGGTCGGCGACGCCGCCCACGTGCATTCGGCGATGGGCGGGCCCGGGCTCAACCTCGGCCTGCAGGACGCCATCAATCTCGGCTGGAAACTGGCCGCCGAGATTCACGGCTGGGCACCGCCCGGCCTGCTGGACAGCTACGCGGCCGAGCGCGTGCCGGTGGCCCGGCGGGTCGTCATGCAGACCCAGGCGCAGTCCGCGCTGATCGCCCCCGGCAGCGAGGTCACCGCTCTGCGCGAACTGTTCGCGGAGCTGCTGCGGGACCCGGCCAATGCCGCGCGCATCGCGGGCCTGATCGCCGGCACGGACGTCCGGTACGACCTCGCGGCGCCCGGCGCGCACCCGCTGGTCGGACTGTTCGCCCCGGATCTGGCGCTGCGCACCTCGAGCGGGGCGGTGCGGCTGGGGGAGCTGACCACCGGCGCGCGGCCGCTGCTGGTGGATCTGACCGATGGCGGATCGCCGGCGGCCACGGCGGCCGGATGGCGGGAGCGGGTAGAAGTGGTCAGGGCCCGCCCGGGGACCGGACTGGTGCCGGCGACCGCCCTGCTGCTGCGGCCCGACTGCTATGTGGCGTGGGCGTCGGCGTCGCCCGATCCGGACCCCGAGGAGCTGGGGACGCTGCGGACGGCGATGGGACGGTGGTTCGGCGCACCGACCCGTGACCGCGAGCCCGTGGGGTGAGCCCTCGGCGGTGCCGGATTCCGGTGCCGGCGACCGAGACGACGGTCGCCGGCACCGGTGCGCTAGGCGGGGGTGTGCTAGGCGGGGGTGTGCTAGGCCGTCTCCACCACCTGAGCGATGGTCTCCAGCGGGTCGTACCCGGCGAACTCCGCACGCAGCTCGCGCGCCCGGGTGCGGAAGGTCGGCTCGGCGAGCAACGACGTCACCGCCGCGCGGATGGCCGCCTCCCCGGGCCGGCCGCTGTGCAGGCTCACGCCGGCACCGCTCCACTCGACCCGCGCCGCCACCTCGGGCTTGTCCTGGCTCTCGCCCGCCACCACCAGCGGTACGCCGTGGTGCAGGGCGGCGTGCACGCCGCCGTAGCCGCCGTTGGTGATCAGCACGTCGGACAGCGGCAGCAGCCGGTCGAACGGCACGAACCCGGCCAGGCGGGCGTTGGCCGGTACCGTCCCGAGCGACGCGCGCACCGCATCGGGTCCGTCCGGGCGCGCGGTGGCCGCGACCACGGTCACGTCCAGTTCCGCGAGCGCGCGCAGGGTCGGCTCGACCAGCGCGGACAGGTCGTTGTTCTCCAGCGTCCCCTGGGTGACGGTCACGACCGGCCGGCCGGCGGTCAGCTCGCCCCACCAGTCGGGCAGTTCGAAGTCGCCGCCCGGGTCGGGCGGCAGCGCGCCGACGAACCGGAAACCCTCGGGCCAGTCGCCACGCGGGTACTCGAACGACGGTACGGTCAGCTGCAGGTAGTGGTCCTGCGCGTGGGCGATGAAGTTGAACAGGCTGTCGTCCAGCTGCACGCCCAGGTCGGCCAGACCCTTGGCGGCGTACTCCTGCAGCGGAGCGGTCAGCTGCCGCATCTGCTCGTACATCGCGCGGTTGCGGGCCCGCCCCGCCTCGCCCGGCAGCGGTGGGATTCCGGTGCCGAACGGCGCGGTGTCCACGCTGTCGAAGACGGGCGGCAGGATGCCCACGGTGGCGGTGGTGGGCCGCTCCTCGCGAGGCAGCCCGGAGATCGGCAGGATGCCCAGGAACATGATGTCGACGAGCACCACCGAGGCGGGGAAGTCGGCGAGCAGCGCGCGCAGCCCCTCGTACTGGTCGGCCATCGGATTGATGACGCCGTGTACGAGGTCGAAACCGATGCGCTCCGGGCCCTCCGGGACTTCCTCGCGTCCCGGCAGCGAACCGGGGAAGGTGCGCTCGTCGAAGTCGGCGAGTCCCCGCAGCGGTACGAACCGAGCCCCGGTCTCCTGTGCGCGCTGCCCGAAACGGGAACCGGTGTGGACCACCACCTCGTGCCCGCGCCGTACGAGGTCGGTCGCGACCGTCAGCAGCGGAGCGACGTGTCCCTGGGCAGGGGTCGAGGCGATAACCACTTTCGCCATGCGTGTTACCTCATTCTTCCCGACAGCAAGCCGAGTCCGGCCGGCGTTGCGCGGGCCGCACCCGGCGGCGGCCCAATCGGCCGCGCGCTACCCTAACCGCCCCGTCGTTCCCGGGGAACGGCGGGATGATCTTGTTAACCGAGGGTTCCATCGCAGTTGGTCGTGACCCGATCGCGTTGGCTCACGACGCCGGCGCGACGATCGGCGTGACCCCACGCGAGCCGCGCGACCGCCGCGCATCCGGCCGGGCGAGGCATCCGGCGAGGTGAGGCATCCGGCCCGGTGAGGCGGGCGGGCGGTAGGCTGGCGGCGTGATTCCGCTGGAGGCCGTGGCCGCTGCCTACGCCCAGTGGTTCGCTCCGGACCTGCCGCTGTACGGCAACGATCACGAACGCGGCGACCTCGCTCCCTGACCGTCCACCACCGACGCCGTCACAGGTCCCCTCTTTCCCCCTCCGGAGCGCTTCGCCATGCCCACCGTGTTTGTCTCTGCCCTACCCAACAATCCGCCGCTTCCACTCCGGCCAGGGTCGGCCGTCACCGCGCGGATCGCGTGGTGAGCGCCGCCGACAGCGTGAGCGGCGCCGACAGCGTGAGCGGCGCGGGCGGCGACAGCGTGAGCGCCACCGACAGTGTGAGCGGTGCGGGCGGCGTGACCGCCGTGCTGCGCGCACCGCAGACCGTCCGGGTGCTCGCGGCCAGCCAACTGGGGCGGCTGCCGCTCGCCTCGGCGCCGTTGTCGCTGCTGCTGTTCGCGCGCGACACCATGAGCATCGCCATGGCCGGCGTGCTCGTCGCCGCGTACACCGCGGGTACCGCCGTCGGGCAGCCGATGCTCGCCCGAATCGCCGACCGGTGGCGCCAGCCGCCGGTGCTGTGGGGCGGGGCGGCCCTCTCGACGGTCGGGTTCGCCCTCGTCGTGCTGTACCCCACGCCGGCCGTCGCCGTCGTCGCGGTAGCCATGGCCGGGATCGGCGCGCCGCCGTTCGAGTCGTGCCTGCGCGTGCTGTGGCGGGACCTGATCGCCGAACCGCTGCTGCACGCCGCGTACACCCTGGACGTCGCGCTCCAGGAGCTCATCTTCATCGTCGGGCCGCTGGTGGCGCTGGCCGGGTACGCCGCCGGCGGCGCCCGGGGCGGCCTGGTGGCGACCGCCGCGAGTCAGCTCGCCGGTACCCTGCTGTTCGTCACCGCGCCGGCGGTGCGGCGCTGGCGCGGCAGCCCGGCCCGCCGGCACTGGGCCGGCGCCCTGCGCTCACCGGACCTACGGCTGTTGCTGGCCGCCACCGTATTGGTGGGCGCGGCGGTCGGCGCCACGTCGGTCGCGGTCGCCGGGTACGCCGACGCGCACGGGTCCCGCTCCTGGGCGGCCTGGCTGCTCGCCGCCCACGCGGCCGGGGCGCTGACCGGCGGGCTGTTCGCCGCCCGGTACCCGTTCCGGAATCCCCGCCGGGCCCTGCCCGGCGTGGTGGCGGTGCTGGCCGCCGGCTACCTGCCGCCGCTGCTGGCCGCGCCGTTGCCGGTGATGGCGGGCGCGCTGGCGATCAGCGGGCTGATGCTGCCGCCCACGCTCACCGCCGTGTTCATCACGGCCGACCGGGTGGCCCTCCCGGGCACGGCGGCCGAGTCGTTCGCCTGGGTGGCGACCGCGTTCGCCGCCGGCAGCGCAGCGGGCTCCGCCGTCGACGGCGCCGTGTGCCAGGCGATCGGCGGGGGCGATCGGCTTCGTCCCGGCACCAGCGGTCATCGCCGTGGCCGCGGCGTTGCTGTGGTCGCGCCGCCGCCGGGTCCGCCCCGTCGAGGCTGGCGCGACGGCCGGCGGCTGAGGGCGGCCGTCGCGTACCCGGGAATGGGCGACCCCCGGCGGCATACCCATCCGCCGGGGGTCCGGTTACCACCCAATTGCGCTCGCCAGTGGCGTTTAAGTCCGTGGATCAGTCTGATGACGTCGCGTTCTGCCGTTGAACCACCGGGGCAGGGAGAGCCCCAGGCTGGATTTGAACCAGCACCTCGACTGTCGTCGTCCACGTCCGGTCGATCTGGCGATCGGTGGAGAATGCTGAGGCTGGAGCAAGAGTCTGAAATTCAGGTGCCGCCCGGCTGCCTCTTCCGATTGGGCCACCCGCGCCTGTGGTGCGCGGGGGAGGGGTCGAACCTCCACTGGGGCCGGGTCGTGCGTCAGGCTCAGATTCACCCTCAGCTTCTGCCCTCGCGGGCACCCCCGTGCTCCAGACGGGGGAGTCTGTGAGCTTACCCGAACAGGTAGGTCAGGATCGGGTCGCCGACGTGGCGGTCCGTGACCTCGATGCTGTTCGCGGCCTCGCGGGCGAACTTGACCGCCTCGCGCAGCTTCGTCACCCGCTCCAGCAGGTCCCGGACCGTGGTCGCCGGCAGGGCGCCGGAGAACTTGATGGTCGCCCAGGTGCCGACGATGACGTCCTCCTGGTACACCTGCACCTGCGCTGGGTGCTTCTCCGTCGCCTCGGCGAGAACGTGGTTGCGGGGCACCTTCTTCGTCCGGGTCGTCTGCACCGGGTCGGTCGCGTAGTAGCCGGCCGCCTCGTTGAACGTCCAGCTCTCCGACGGATCGAGGGTCGGCAGCTTTTCCACGAACGTGTGCAGGTCCGTCAGCTGCTTCTCCAGGAACAGCAGGTAGGTCACCGGCACGCCGGTCAGCAGCGCTTGGCCGTCGACCACGATGTCGGCGGTGGCGTCGCGGTTCGCGTAGTCCTGGCTGGCGACCACGTCGAAGAGGCGGGTCAGGCTGGCCTTCACGTCCCGGATGACGCCCTGCGCGGTCAGCTGCACCCGGGTCGACTCGGCCGGCAGCCGCTCACCCTCGTCGTCCTTCGGTTGGTAGGTGCGGGAGATGCCCGACAGGAGGGGCTGCTTCTGCACGTCGCGGTGCGCCGCGGTCAAGGAACGCAGAGTCTCGCTCTTGACGCCCTTCGACACGGCGATGATCTGGTTCAGCTTGGCCACGGGCTGTTCTCCGAGAGGTGAGTCGGGGGTGGACGAGCGCGTCGGGTCGGGCCGGCGCACAGGTGAGTAACGTACCGGATTCCGATCTGGTGGCAAGCGGTTTGTCGGCGCCGCGATGGCGCCGGGAACGGTGGGGACGCCTCGGATTAGGGCAACGCGCATCGGCTCGTGATTGCCGGTGACCGATGGTCGCGTGCCGTAGGATTTCCCGGTGGGAGGGCGTGCGTGTCAACCGCTGAGCTGCCCCGGATCCTCCGGAGACCCGATGAGCCCCTCGCCTCCTCGTTCGCCAGCGCCGTGCTGCTGTTCCTGCTGTATTTCCAGCAGGTCCGCCGGCCGGCCGCGCCCCCGCCCGGCCGCTTCGCCGAGAAGGTCGGCCCGGGCACCTTCACCTCCCACTGGCACCTGCTGATGGCCGGGGGCGTGGTGGCCATCGCGGCCGGCGACCGGTCGATGATCGATCACCCGATGGGGTCCACGTCGTGGGGGCTGGCCCTGGCCATCGTTGGTGGGCCGGGGATGTTCCTGATCGGCTGCTGCCTGTTCGACCGGATCGCGACCGGCCGGATTCCACGGCTGCGGCTGGGAGCGGTCCTCCTCCTGTTCGCCCTGACCCCGGCGCTGCGGGTGAGCCCGCCGCTGCTCGCCTCGGGGCTCGCCAAGGCGGTCCTGCTGCTCATCCTGTTCATCGAGGGCCCGATGTACCGGCGGCGCCCCCAGGCGACCTGAGCGGCGGCCGGCCAGAGCCTGGTGCAGCGCGGCCCGCGAGTCCCGCAGGAGTTGGCGTTCGAACTCCTGCGGGTCGTGCTCGCCCGGCCGGTACCGGGCCATCATCGCGTGCGCGGCCTCGAACCAGCTCCGCACCGCGGGAACCAGGGTTGGCGCCAGGCGCCCGTCGCGCAGCGCCCAACGCGTGACCAGCGACAGCTCCTCGGCCATCAGGTCCGGCTTGGGTCGCTGCGGGTTGACCCAGTCGTCGGCGAGCACGGGACGCAACCGGACCGCGTTCTCGTTCCAGTGCAGCAGGATCTCGAGATCGGAGGTGAACCCGTCCGGCAGCGTTTGCGGCCAGAGTTCGCGACGCGCGGCGCGCTGCCCCGACCACGGCGTCGACCCGGACCGCGCCAGCAGGTCGGGGTACAACGCCCCGGCCAGCGGAGCGAAGAAGCCCATCAGCCACAGCTGCGGGTACACCGGTCGCCAGTACAGGTCGGTGACGCAGGCGTCGGCGATGCCGGCCAGGATCGGCTCGACCAGCAGCGGCACCAGCGGTGGATCCCCGAAGTACCGCACGTCGCCGTCGATGAGGCACACGATGTCGCCCCGCGCCCCGGCAAGCCCGGCGATGATGGCCGCGCCCTTGCCCTTCGGGGACTCGATGACCCGGGCGCCAGCCGTGCGCGCGATGGCGGCGGTGTCATCGGTGCAGCCGCTCGCGCTGACCACGATGTCCTCGTCGACCCCCAGCAGCTCCAGGCCACGCCGGGACTCCTTGACGACGTCGGCGATCGTCTCGCTCTCGTTGTGCGCGGGGATGAGCACGGTGACCGTCGCGTTGGACCGGGCGAGAGTGCGGGCCGTCACCAGTTCGAGGCCCAGCGCGGCATCGATCCGCGGCCGGTCGGTCAGCTCGGCGGCCATGGACGTCAGCCGCGGCGGACGGTGACGGGGTTCCCGGTGCTCACCACGTAGTTCGACCACATCACGGTTCAAGATCCTAATGGGCGGCCCGCGCCGATCAGGAGTTCCAAGATCTATTCTGTGGACAAGATCTCAGCACGTACCCGTCGTGGCAGCCCGGACCGGGGTCGGCTCAGGACGCCCGGCGCCGGATCATCGACTTCCTCACCACCCACCTGAACCCCGCCGCGTAGTCGACCCGTCCGGCTCCCGTGGCCGCCGGTTGTTCGCGGTAGCCGCGAACGTACCGGACCACCGCCTCGTTGCGCAGGGCCGGACCGGGGAAGGGTTGGCGCGCGAGCTCACGGAGACCGAGGAAGAAATCCGTCATCCGCGGGTAGGCGGGGGAGTAGAGCTCGACGAGCTGCTGGAGGTGCGACTCCCAGGCGGCCGGCGACTGGAGGTATCCCCGGCCTATCAGTTCGATCATCCACAGCTCATAGATGAAGTCGGGGATCCAGCCGCGGTCGAAGAAGAAGAACTCGATGCTCAGCTGCCCCCAGTACTGGGTGACCCACCGGGAATCATCGAAGCGCTCCCCGTCGCGCATGAGGTCGTGGTACCGGGTTGTGAAGTGGATGACCGCTTCGCTCTGCCGCACGTCCAGCGTCTGTCGACGGTCCAGTTCGGCGATTCTCGCGTTCTGCCGCCACGCCAGGAGGGCGGTCGCGACCGAAATCGCGATCGCCGCCCAGGCCGCGCTCAGGGTCGCGAGGTCGGTGATTCCCATGACCGGCAGAGTATCGAGCGGGCGCCGCACCCGGCTCGGGTGAACGGGCGCTACGGCCCGGGTGGACAGCTACCCCCGTACCCCGCTCAGCGCCATGGTGTCCTTCAGGTGCCGCTCGATGAGCAGGAACGCGATCATCGCGGGCAGCGCGATCAGCGTGGCGGCCGACATCAGCAGCGGCCAGTTCGTGCCCGACTCGCTCTTGAACAACGACAGCCCGACCGTGACGGTGCGCATCGACTCCGACCGGGTCACGATCAGCGGGTACAGGTAGCTGTTCCAGGAGCCGATGAACACGAAGAACGCGGACACCGCCAACGCCGGCCGGGACAGCGGCACCACCACGTGCCACATGATGCGCAGCAGTCCGCAACCGTCGATCACGGCCGCTTCCTCCAACTCCCGCGGGATCGTCTCGAAGAACTGCCGGAGCAGGAAGATGACGAAGCCGTTGGCCAGGAACGGCACGGTCAGCGCCTGGTAGGTGTCCACCCAGCCCAGCTTGTTCAGGAACACGAACAGCGGGATCAGCAGCACCTCGCCCGGAATCATCAGGCTGCCCAGCACCACCAGGAACAGCAGGTTGCGGCCGCGGAACTTCAGGCGGGCGAAGGCGAATGCCGCCGGTACCCCGAAGACGAGGTTGCCGGCCACGGTGATGGCCGCGATCAGCACGCTGTTGAAGTACCACCGCAGGAACGGCCCGGCCCGCTCCACCTCGGCGAGGTTGCCCCAGTGCCAGTGCCGGGGCAGGAACGTCGGCGGCCACGTGACCACCTCGGTCGACGGCTTCAGCGCCGTCACGATCATCCAGAGAATCGGGAACACCACGACGAGCGCGAGGAACACCTTCAGCACGTTCGACACGGTGCGCAGCACCACGGTCGACTTCATTGATAGAACACCTTCGACCCGACCCAGCGTTGCTGGACATATGTCAGGGCGCCGAGCACCAGCATCAGCACCACGGCCATGGCGCAGGCGTAGCCGACGTGGAAGTACGAGAAGCCCTGCTTGTACAGCTCATAGACGACGACGTTCGTGCTGTTCAGCGGTCCGCCACCGGTCATCAGATCCACCTGCGAGAAGACCTGGAACGAGTCGATGACGCCCAGCACCAGACAGAAGAACAGCTGAGGGCCCAGCAACGGCAGGGTGATCCGGCGCAACCGCCGCCAGTACGACGCCCCGTCCAGGGCCGCCGCCTCGTGGTACGACGGGTCGATCCCCTTGATGCCGGCCAGCACGATGAGCATGAAGTAGCCGAACTGCCGCCACACCGACGGGATGGCGATGCCGAGCATCGAGGTCGACGGGTTGCCCAGCCAGTCCTGCCGGCCCAGGCCCACCAGGTGCAGGCCATAGTTCAGGATGCCGAAGTTGGGGTCGAGGATCCACACCCACACCACCGACACGACCGGGATGCTCACCACGAACGGCACCGTGAAGGCCAGCCGCAGCACGGTGGAGCCGGCGCTGCCCCGCTGAATCAGCAGGGCAGCGCCGATCGCCAGCACGAGGCTGGTCGGCAGGGTCAGCACCACGTACAGGCAGGTGTTGCGCAGCGACCGCAGAAAGTCCCCGTCGGTGAACAGGTCGAGGTAGTTCCTCAGGCCGGTGAAGTCGCTGCTGGGGGAGATGCCGTTCCAGTTCGTCAGGCTCGTCCACGCCGCGTTCACCGTCGGATAGAAGACGAACAGGCCCAGCAGGATCAGGCTCGGCGCGAGGAACAGCAGCGGCATCCAGCGGTAGACGCGTGCGGTCACGGCTGGATTACCTCCCGACGAGCGAACCGAAGCGGTCGCGCAGCAACTCCACTGCCCGCTCCTGGCGCGGCGGGGGGCCGAACTCGAACACGCCGTACCCCTGGAAGTCGAGCTCCTCCAGAACCTGGAAGAACGGCTCCCACTCGATGGTGCCGTCCCCGATCGGCAGATGCTCGTCGATCGGTCCGCCGTGGTTGTCGTGCAGGTGCAGGTGCCGCACCCGCTTGCCCAGCCGCCGCAGCGCCTCGGCCACGTTCAGCCCCGCCTGGTGCGCGTGCCCGGTGTCCAGGCACACTCCCTTGTTGTCGGCGTCCCACTCGTCGTGCAGCTGGATGATGCCGTCCAGCGTCCAGGTGTCCTCGAAGTGCACGTTGGTCTTGATGAGGTTCTCCACCATCACCCGGATGCCCCGATCCGCGCCGAACGCGGACAGTTCCTCGAACACGTCCTGCTCCAGGCGCTTCATCCGGGGCCAGAACTCCGCCGGGTAGTACCCGTGGATGCCGGGGTGCACGTTGATGGCGGTCGCGCCCACCCGGTCGGCGATGCGGATCGCCCGCATCATGTCGGCGCGGGCCGCCTGGTACGCGCCGTCGTTGAGCGAGGCGATGTTCAGGTCCCGGAAGGGTGCGTGCACGCTGTACTCCACGCCGCTGGCGCGTAGTGCCGCCAGCGCGTCGAGGTGCTCGTCGGTCACGATGTCCATGGCGAAGTCGACCGACAGTTCGAATGCCGTGATGAACGAGGACGAACTCTTGATCTGATCGATGTTCATTATCGACGTCGCCGCCGAAGGGGTGAGCTTCATGTTCTCTCTATCGTTTCCTGGTTGCGGTTCGTGGGATGGCGGGCGGCGGCGCCGGATCGCCTCGCCGCCGCCCGCGTCGTCCAGGGTCAGTTTGATTCGGAGATGACGTCCTTGGCCTGGCCGACCGCCTTGGTGAGGTTTGCCTGGGGCGTGCCCTGGCCCCTCATCGTCGACTCGAAGGCGTCCGCGAGGTCATCCGCGATCTCGTTGTAGTTCGGCAGGTTCGGCCGTGACCGCGTGTAGGGCATCTGTGCCGCCGCCACCGCACGCCGCGGGTCCGCGCTCTGCCACTGCTTGAGGGTGTCGGTGTTCCACGCGGCCTGGATGCCCGGCATGTAGTTGGACACGCTGGTCCACTTCGCCGCGACGTCCGGGCTCGTCCACCACTTCATCAGCTCGGCCGCGGCCTTCTGCTGTGCCGGTGGCGCGCCGTTGAAGACGCCGAGGTTGTAGCCGCCGAGGCTGTAGACCTGCTTGCCCATGGTCGGGAACTGGGCCTCGCCGACGTCGAACTTGGCCGCGCTGGTGATGGCCTGCACCGCCGTGGAGGACTGCTCGAACATCGCCACTTTGCCGGCGGCGAACAGGTCGGTCAACTGGTCCAGCGAGGAGTCCGTCTGCACCATCTCCGCGGACTTGGTGTTCAGCAGATCCTGGTACTGCTTGAAGGTGTTCACCGCCTGCGGCGAATCGAACAACGCCTTGTTGTTGGCGTCGTTGAACAGCTGCGCGCCGCTCTGCCACAGCCGCACCTCGAGGATCCAGGGCGCCTGAGCCGGGAACGCGTACCCGAAGGTGTCGGTCTTACCGTCGCCGTTGGTGTCCTTGGCCAGCTTCTGCGAGTCCTGCTCCAGCTGCGCCCAGGTCTTTGGCATGTCCTGCGGCGAAATCCCGGCCTGCGCCAGCAGGTCCTTGTTGTAGTAGAGGACGTTGGAGTTGTAGCCCAGCGGCACGGTGTAAAGCTTGCCCTGGTAGGAGTTCGCCGTCGCGATGGCGGGGATGATGGACTTCTGCACGGCCTTGGCGTCGTTGGCCGACAGCAGGTCGGAAATCGGGGCCAGGGCGCCGTCCGTGGCCAGCTGACCCATCTGGGTCAGCTCGAGCTGGGCGATGGCCGGTGGCTTCTTCGCCGCCACCGACGTCTGCAGCGCCTGCAGCATCGAGTCGTACGGCTGGTAGACGAGCTTCACCTTGATGTTCGGGTGCGAGGACTCGAAATCCTTGACCAGCGAACCGAGTTCGGTCTCCAGCGGTCCGGTGAAGGTGTTCCAGAACTGGATCGTCACGGGGGCGTTCGAGGCGGTGCTGTTGTCGCTGCTGCCCGCTCCGCAGCCGGCGATTCCGCCGAGCAACAGCAGTGGGATGGCGGCGGCAAGTGCCTTTCTCACGTTGTACTCCTGAGTGAGTGGAACGAGTTCGTGGTTGGTCAGTCGGAATCGGCCACGGTGGAACCCTCGGGCGCCGGCGCGCGCCGTTGGGGTTCGCCGAGCGGCTCGTACATCCGCACGATGCTGACCGAGGTGTCGATAGCGGTGGACTTGGTGCGGCCGGGCGCGGTGTCCCGGATCGTGTCGAGCGTGGCCGCGATGTCGTCGGACTCGATCTCGTAGACCGCGAGGTAGCGCGGCCCTTCCGATGGATCGGCGTCAACGAGCCGGAAACGCTGGCCACTGATGAAGCCAGGCATCCGCAACACCTCTGGCACGTGGACCGTGTCGTACCACTCGTTGAACTCTTCTTCCGAGCCGGGTGACGGGCTGGTCTGGACGATCTGGAGGTACCTGGTCATGGCTTCCTCATCTAGCTGTTCGGCGTGCATGCCGCCCGGCGGCCCGGCGAGGCACCGGGAGCCGCTGGTTCGCACCAGGGATCGCTTTGGCGAGCGGCGTTGGTTCGTGTCCTGCGGTAATGACCCGCGACCAACGCTGACTCATCTAGATGACGTGCCCCGAGCCTGAGTCTGAACGACGTGTAAACCTTGGCGAGTAGAACTCGCAACCTCACTACCTGCGGTAACGCACCCATGAGGCGCGCTCGGCGAGGATGCGGCGGCGGACGTAGTAGACCGCGTTGCCTTCGGCGTCCACGCTCACGCCGTCGCGCACGATCAGCGGCGCCCCGGGGCGCGCGCCGAGGTGCTCGACCTCCAGCGCTCCGGCCGCCGCGGCGGAGAAACCACGCCAGTCGTAATACAGCGTTGTCCCGTAGTTTTCCCGGAGGTTGGCCGCCAGGGTCGCCTGCGGAACCCAACGGTCGGCCAGCCCGTCGAAGCGCCGGGCGTCGATCCAGTAGCTGCTGACCGCGAAGGGGTCTCCGCCCGAGCCGACCAGGGTGTCCAGGCGGCCGATCTGGCCGCGCTCGACGGACAGGTAGCCGGCGGCGGCCGGATACGGGTCGGGCTGGTAATCGAGGACGGATTCGGTGACGTCGTCGTTGACGATGCTCTTGATGGAGGCGTGCACGCTGCCCTCGTCCACCTGGGTGCCCGGATCGACGGAAATCTCCAGCACTGGGGACGGATCGGCCACGAACGTGCCGCTGCCGTGCCGGATGTTCACCATGCCGATCTGCTGCAACTGCGCGAGGGCCTGGCGTACGGTCAGCCGGTTGACGCCGAACTCGGCGACGAGCGCCGACTCGGTGGGCATCCGCTGGCCCGGCAGCCACTCGCCGGAGTTGATGCGGTCCTGAAGCTGATTGGCGATGGTGCGATACACGGACTCGCGCCCGGGCCCCCGACGAGACATGGCCGAAGTGTATTACCGTCCCATCCGCAAATGGCCAGACCGATTTCCGTTAACGCTCCGGTACCGGCAGTGACCACCGCTCAGGAGGCCCGCAGCCGCCCGTCGCAGCCGCGCAGGGGTGGCAGGCGGTCGGCGAAGTAGGCGACCGGCGTCACGCCCATCATCGCGCGGAACTCGGCGATCAGGTGGGAATGGTCGTAGTACCCGGCGGCAGCGGCGACCCGCGCCCAGCGGCGGGCAGGGGTAGGCGCCCGGTCGAGTACCCGGCGGACCCGCATGATGCGCTCGAACCGGATGGGCGGCAGCCCCACCTCATCGCGGAACACGTCGCGCAGCCGTCGCTTGCTGACCGCGAGAGCCGGCAGGCGAGGACCGGCAACCGCAACCGCTCGCGCTGCGCGTCGAGTCCGGTCAGCGCCTCGGCGGCGGTGCGGACCAGTGGCACCTGCCCGGGGAGCGCGAGCTGTGCTCGGCCGGCAGGTCCTGGACGATCCTGCGCCCGTCCAGCTTCGGCTCCAACGCGCTGCGTTGGGCGCAACCGATCCGGTCCGGGCACCCGATCCCGAACACAACCGGTACCGGGGAACAGGACGTGGTCGACCCGCGCGACGTGGCCGAGCTGGCGGTGCGCGTGCTGACGTCCGATGAGCACGCGGGTCGAGTGCTCACGCTGACGGGTCCGCGGATGTTGAGCGTCCCGCGGCAGGCGGCCGTACTGGGCGAAGCCCTCGGCCGGACGCTGACCACGGTCGAGGTGCCGCTCGCCACCTACCGGGAACGGCTGTTGGCCGCCGGCGTCGAGCCGGCCTTCGTCGACGTGGCCGTCAACGGTTCCCGGCTGGTCGCGGCCGGCGGCAACGCCAGACTCAGCGACGACGTGCGGTTGGTGCTCGGCCGTCCACCTCGGACATTCGCGGGCTGGGCCCGCGACCACCGGCACGCCCTCGATGCCGGATCCCCCGCGTAGCGGGCGAATCGCTGGATTAACGGCGGCCAGATCGTCCTTGCGGCCAAAGGTGTTGACCCGCCGCGACACGGCCCGAGGCCGGACGCACTGAGCACTGTGGACACCGCCACCTGGGGAAATCCCGACTCACCCGACCGAGCCCCGCTCGGCGACAGCACAGCTGGAAATGTTACGGCACCTGACCGTCAGATCAGGATGGCGGGTGCCGCATCGGCACCGACCATGTATGCGAATAGAGTGCGCCTAAAACTCGCCGGCGGATCGGAATTGCTATGCATGCCCACGACCCGTGTTCGACATGTGGAGGACCATCCGACGCAGGGCGGTGCGCCCGCTGCCTGGATGAGGCTAGCGACCGGCGCTCCACGGCCCTGGTGCGCCCGTACATCGGGCCGATCACCGAAACCGTCGCCGATCGGACTGCTACCGACGACCCGACGGAGGGAGGGGCCGCCGACGCCGTGGCCGCGCCCGGTAGGCACCGGGACGATCGGCGGACGGCCGCGGACGCCGACCAGGGCGATCAGCGGAAGCCGCCGGTACGGCGGACCCGAAAGATCCTGATCCTTGGTGGCGCGATCCCCGCGGCCGCGGCGCTCGCGGTGGTGTTCGCCGTACTGCCGAGCCACGGTTCTCCGGATTCCGCCAGCGACACGGTCGACGCGGCGGCCGGTGGCCTACCCGGCCCGGACACCGTCACGACGGCACCGGTCACCGGTCGGCTCAACCCATCGGCCAACGCTTCGGCCCGAACGCCGTCGGGCAACGCTTCGGCCCGAACGCCATCGGCCAACGCTTCGGCCCGGACGTCGACGCCGACGCGGCACCAGGTTCCCGGGGGCCCGACCGGGCCGGCGGGAACCGGCGGACCGCCCAACCCGGGCACCGGACCGACCACGGCGACGGTCGCACCCCGTTCCGGGTCGGCGCCGCCGGCCGTGGACGCGCAGGCCACCGGCAAGGGGACCAGCCCGCTGACCGTGAGGGTGACGACCGCGACAGCGGACGACCTGCTCGTCGCGTTCGTGGCGGGCGACGCGCCGGCCAGCACCAAACAAAAGGCCACGGTATCCGGCGGCGGGCTGACCTGGACGCTGGCCGGACGCACCGACGCCCAGTACGGCACCGCCGAGGTGTGGACCGCCCGGGCATCCGCGGCGGGCACCGCGGTGTCGGTGCGCAGCGCCATGTCCACCACCGGGTACCAGCAGGAACTCACCGTCGTCGCGTTCCGCTCCTCCGCTGGGATCGGTACCGTCGCCGAAGCCAACGCGGGTACCGGTGCGCCGCACGACACTCTCACCACGACCGCGGCCAACTCGTGGGTGTTCGCCGTCGGCAACGACTGGGACCGGCTGGTCAACCGTACCGTCGACGGTGGACAGACACTGGTCGCGCAGGCCGCCATCAACGATTCCGGCACGTACTGGGTCCAGTCCACGACCGGCCCGACCACGGCCAAGGGTACGGCCATCACCATCGGCGACACGGCGCCCACCAACGACCGGTGGAACCTGACCACCGTCGAGATCCGCGGCAACGAGGGGTAGCCGCCCCGATCGGTCCGGGCCGCTCCGATCGGTTCGGGCCGCTCCGATCGGTTCGGGCCGCCCCGATCGGTCCGGGCCGCTCCGATCGGTTCGGGCCGCTCCGCCACCACCGGGCGGCCCGGACGATCGGAATGCCAGGTGGCGCAAGGCAACTCGACCAACCTGACCGAACCCGCGACCGCGACGGCGACCGCGACGAAGCTGCGCCGTCGGGCGCGCGCGGTGACGTCGAGGGCTCACCGAGCGGCGGCCTCAGTCGTCGAGATCGGCGCGGCCGAGCCGTCCGCGCCGGCCCGACCGTTCGCGCCATCGCGCCAGCAGGCGTTCCCGCTGCCCGACGTCGCCGAGACGCTCCAGGCTCCTGGCCGCCGCGAGCTGCCCGGTCCGGCCCAGGTGCTCGTCGGTCGCCAGGGTGCCCAGGGCCAGCCGGGCGACCCGCTCGTCCGCCCGTGCCCCCAGGAGGTTGCCGACCCGCAGCCGATCGGTCGGGCTGTTCGAGGGGTCGCGCATCAGCAGCACCAGCGCGCGACCGAGCCGCCACTCGTCCAGCGGGTAGTACGTCGCGATCGCGGCCGCGAGGCGGTCGACGAACGCGCGCCGGTTGTCGGCCACGACGTCGCCCATCCACGTGTTCGCCAGCGGGGGACCGGAGAACGTGTGGCGCAGCCGAGGTTCGAGCGATTCAACGGTGGCGTCGGACCGGTTGAGGTTGCGGCTCGACGCGAAGGCGAGCAGGCCCAGCGCGCCGTGCCGGGCCCGGCGGCCACGGGTGGGGTCGAGCGCCACGGACAGCAGCGTGAGCACCGCCAGCCGGCCCTGCCCCAACTCGTTCAGCAGGGCCAGGGCGCTGGATCGGGCCTCGGTGCGCCGGTGGTCGATCAGCGCGTCGCGCAGCACGCGTGAGATCAGCTCCCCGTCGGTCTCGCTGTCCTGCTCGGCCAGCACCGCGCAGGCGGCCACGCGGTAGTCCAGCCGGCCGTGGGTCGCCAGCCGGCGCAGTGCCTGGCGGCCGTGCTCGGCCACGGTGTCGATGGCGCTGTCGGCGAGAACGGCCGCGATGCCGAGCCGCTTGGGCGTGGAGACCCACCGGCTGGAGGCCAGCCGGAACAGCTCGTCGGGCCGCGGCGAGCGGGCCAGCAACCAACCGACGACCTCCGGAAGGTCACGCTCGATGAACCCGCCGAGTGGGAATGCCGGGCGCAGCCGGAGCAGGCGCAGCGCCGTGGAGAAGAACCGCTGGCCGCCGTCCGTCCCCAGCGGCATGCCGTCGGAGAGGATGGCGGACACGATCGGCACGCCGGTGTGCCGGAGATTCCAGCGTGGCATCAGCAGGCGGCGCAGCAGGGGCAGCGGGTCGAAGTCGCGACCGACGGCGCGGGCCAGGGTGAACATCGCCAGGCTGCGGACACCGCCGTCGCGGCGGGCGGTGCGGGCCCAGGCGCGCCAGGAGAACCTGGGCGCCTCGGAGGCGGGGGCGGCGGCCAGATATTCGGCGAAGCTCTGGTGGATGAAGTCCAGCCGGTCCCGCACCGGCACCAGCAGGCCGGTGCTGGTCAGCAGCCCGGACACGTGGTCGTCCAGGTTCCGCACGGCCCCCAGCCAGGCCCGGTGCGCCCGGAGGTACCCGACGGCGCCGGGTATGGACGGCAGCTCGTCGGCGCACAGCCGGCGGTCCGCGAGGTGCTCCAGGCACGTCTCGGTGTCCCGGTACAGGAACTCGGTGATCTGCTCGTCGGTGAGCCGGCCGGACAGCCGGTCGCGTAGCTGCTCGGCCAGGCGCAGCCGGTCCTGCCGGTCGTGCATGAGGTAGTCCACGAACTTCCGGTAGATGCCGGTGCGGTCCTCGGGCAGCGGGGCGTCGGGGTTGTATTCGTAGACCACCGCGGTGATGGTGGCCAGCAGGGGGGATTGCAGCAGCGGGGCGAGTTCGCTGCCGTCGACCTTGCGCAGGAAGTCGGCGGTGAACTCGTCGGTTTCGCGCGGCCGGCGGGCGCGGAACCAGCGGACGGCGAACCGCCGCAGGTCCATCGTGTCCAGCGGGTTGAGCAGGTAGTCGCCGAGCCGGTCGGTCTCGTGCCGGGGCACGTGCGCGCCGAGCCGTTCCAGCTCGCCGAGGGGCAGCGGCCGGCTGGTGACCAGGTACCGGAAATCCTGGTCGTAGCCGCCCATCCGCAGCGCGAGGGTGTCGATCAGCTCGCGGCGCCGGTCGGCGTCGAGGATCTCGTCGAGCCCGTCGACCAGGATCAGCCAGGTGACCCCGGGCATCGGGCGGCTGTCGAACAGTTCGGGGGACAGCGGGTGGTCGATCAGCCCGCGCAGGTCGGCGGTGACGGCCTGCGCGAGGGCCTGCCGCCACGGCCGGCGGGTGGTCAGGGCGACCGCGGGCACCCGCACGGCGACCACCCGCCCGAACGGGGGTGGCTCGTCGCCGCCGGTCAGCCAGTTGGCCGCGGTGTTCCCGGCGATGTTCTGCAGGAGGGTGGTCTTGCCGGCGCCCGGGCCGGCGATGACCAGCGCGTGCCGGTGCCGGGTGAGGATGTCGGTCGCCGGCCGACCGGTGACCGGCCGGGCGACGGGCAGCGTCTCGCCGAGGGGACCGGGCACCTCGCCGCTGCTCCGGGCGCGGGCCCGCAGCCGAACGTACACTTCGGACAGTGGTGGCATGTTCCCGTCGACCAGCCGGTACGGGAACCGGTCGGCGGCATGGGACTGGGCGGCGAGCAGTTCACGCAGCCACGGTGCGCCGGGCCGGCGCAGCGGCTGCTCCAGCGGGGAGCGCAGGTCGAGGGTGGTGGCGTGGCGGCGCAGGGCCTCGAAGATGCTGGTGGCGCCGACCATGTACCCGCCCTGCTGCTGCTCGTAGTCGCGGGATGCCTTGAGGATGCCGTACACGATGCCGGTGGACGGATCGACGATGGCGCTGCCGCTCATGCCGGGCGGTACCCGGTCGTTCTTCAGCCGCAGGTACCGGCCGCTGAAGCCGGTGACGTCCAGGCGCAGGGTCTCCTGGCCCACCGACTCGTCCGGCGAATACTCGCTGAACCCGTACGCGTCGACCTCGCTCGGCGTGATCGGGCTGTCGGGCAGCGGCGCGTACGGGTGGTTGACCGCCTCGCTGACCTTCACAAAGCACAGATCGGGGAAGGGATAGTGCGTCTGGCCGGGGTCGGGTCGTTCCGGATCGCGCGCGATGACCCGGCCGGGGATGCGCAGCTCGCCCCACCGCACGGTGAGCTGCTCCGGCCGCCCCCACACCACGTGCGCGCAGGTCAGCACCACGCCGCGCTGGATGAAGAAGCCGCTGCCGAGGAACTCGTCACCGTCGAACAGGGCGACGGCGCAGCGGCGGGTCTGTGCGGCGGGATCGGTCTGGAGCGTGGGCATGCCCGAACCATCACCGCCATCGGATCGACGCGAGTTCATCAGATGGTACTAAAATCGTTCCACCTGCCCGCACCCGCAGAGAGGCGGCCATGCCCGACCCGACGGATCGGTCCCGTGTCCTGCCGGTCGACATGCCCGATGGTTCGGTGCTGCATGTCGAGGTCCTCGGCGGCGGCGGGGGCGACGCCACGGCCGGCCGGCGGATCCGGTTCGCCGACCTGCGCGACGACATCGCGAACATGACCCGGCTGGTCACCGACGCGGTCGCCGGCGCCAAGATAGCGGCGCCGCGCCGGATCAGCGTCGAGTTCGGGGTGAAGCTGACCGTCGAGTCCAACGCGCTGGTCAGCGTGCTGGCCAAGGTCGGGGCGGAGGCGAGCATGGTGGTGCGGCTGGAGTGGGAGGAGCCCCCGCCCACCGGTTCCGATCCGAGCTGATGGCCGGCGACCGGCAGGGGGCCGGTGAGCCCGCGCCCGCCGATCGCGGGCCATCACCCCCAGAGTCGCTCATCGACGAGGTCTTCGTGCCGGCGATGCGGCGGTGGGAGCGGCATCAGGCGCGGGCCAACCGCAACTGGGCCACCAGGTCCGCGCGGCGGGTGCTGTCCGCGGCCGGGCCGACCGCATCCCGTACGGTGCGCCGGACCGCCCGGTTGGCCGAACGGTTGGGCCGTTGGGTAGGGCTGTGGCAGTTCCTGTGCGTGGTGGCCCTGCTCGACACGCTCGGCGGCTGGCCCGACCTGTCCCGGCGGCTGCACCCGTACCCGCCGTTCGCGCTGGTGTCGGCCGAGCCGGTACGGCGGCTGGGCGGGCAGATCCAGCGGCTGACCGGGGACCTGTCGGACCCGTTCCTGCCCCGGCTGACCAGGGCGCTGCCGGAGTCGTGGCAGTGGGCGGGTGGCGGTATTTACCTGGTGTGCCTGGTGGTCTGCGTGACGGTGGTCCGCCGGTCCTGGCGGATGCCCCGGGCGCTGTCCCCGATCGTGCTGGTCGTCGGGTGCGGTGGGTTCGCGGCAACGGCCCTGGAGGTGATGCACCTGTTGGCCACGTCGCTGTCCGGGGTGGCCCGCGCGGTGGAGTCGCTGACCATCACCGGGGTCGCCGTACTCATCGGGGCGACCTATGCGAGCCTGCGGCTGCTGGGGGGCCGGCGCCGGCCCTGACCCTCATGCCGCTGCCGGCCCGCCGGCCCGGTATTCGTTGCTGGGCTCGCGGCCGGCCGGTATTCGGTTGCCGGGCCGCCGGCCGGCTCGGGAAAATGGGCGGATGAGGATCAGGTTCCCGCGGCTCGCCGACGGCCGGCGTTCCTATTCGGTGGTCGAACGCTCGGACGGGGTCCGGTTCCGGGTCCGTCAGGGCGTTGCCGGGCCGGCGATCCCGCACGACCTGGTGCATCTGGTGGTGGACAGGGAGCTGGGCGAGGACGGCGGGTTCTGGGGCGCGGTGGCCGCGGGCGCGGTGTTCGCGAGCATGGATCACCTGGACGGTCGGCGGCCCCCACACTCCGAGCGGCGGTCCATCGAGGTAATCCGTGGCCGGTCCGGCCGGCTGCACCGGGCCGAAATGGTCGCCGAGCTGGTGCAGCTGTGTGCGCGGCGGCGGATGACCACGCCCGATCAGGTGCGCCGGGCCGCCCGCGAGGTCCTGGCCACCCTGCCGGACTCCGCGGTGGACGAACGGCGGGTCGCCGCCGCCGCCGAGGCGCTGCGCGAGACGGAGCTGCGCTGGGCGGCGCTGCCCGTCGGCGAGGAGCTGGTGGTCGACTGGCCGGAGGGGCACTCGCGCCGCCGTCGGTGACCGCGCAGCGGGGACGTTACCGCTAGGAGTCAGTCTCGTCACCGCCTCTTCAGGCGGGACCCGTATCCCCGCTATCCGACGATCAGGAAGTGTCATTCCGTGGCTTGGCCGGTCACTCCCAGCGAACCGCTGGCGGCGAGAGGCGAAACGGGGCGGCGCTCGTGCGATACCAGTTCCATCGGACACGCGCCGGCCTGGTGATCTGGCGACTCGTCGGCAGGAACAATCGGATTCTCGGCGTCTCGCCACAGGAGTTGGACGACCTGGCCGCGGCCGCGGCCGCCGCGATGGTGGTCCGTGATCGGGTCGGTCAGGCGACCGTCGAGGTGTCTCCCGATCCGGTGCTGAAGTGGCGCTGGTTCATGACCGATGTCGACGGCCACGAACTGGCCAAGGCGGCCCGGTCGTACGAGCGGCGGACCGAATGCGACCAGGCGGTGGAGCGGTTCGTGGAGACCGCGCCGCACGCCGACATCGACCCGGTGCTCGGGCGCCGCGGACGGTTCTGGGCGAGGGATTCCCCCGGCTCCCGGTCCTGACCGCGAGCACGGACCACGACCGGGCACGGGTCAGGACCTGAGCACCCCGTCCAGGAAGCCCACCGCGGCCTCCCACGCCTGACCGGCCGCCTCGGCGTGGTACCGGTCCGGGTTGCTGTCGTTGTGGAAGGCGTGCCCGGCGCCGGGGTAGACGATCGCCCGGAACGGCTTGCCGTGCTCCGCCATGGCCGCCCGGATGCCCGGCAGCATCGACGTGATCCGCTGATCCGTCTCGCCGTAGATGGCCAGCGTGTCGCCCGCGATGGTGGCGACCGCGTCCGCGTCCGGGGTCGGGCCGTAGAACGGGACGCCGGCCCTGATCCGGGCGTCGCGGGTGAGCATCCGCCAGGTGACGCCGCCGCCGTAGCAGAACCCGACCATGCCCAGCCGGTCCGCTCGGACACCGGAGGCGCCGGCCACCTCGGAGACGACCCCCTTCAGGTACGCCACGACGTCGTCCGCGGCGATGCCGGCCAGCGCCTTGGTGACCTGGTCGGGCTCGAACGCCCCGGTACCGCCGAGCGGGGCCAGCAGGTCGGGCGCCACCGCCAGGTACCCGTGCCGGGCCAACCGCCGCGCCGTGTTGCGCACGTACGGCGTGAGCCCCTTGTTCTCGTGGATGACCAGCACGGCCGGTACCGGGGCGGCCGGCGTTGCGCCGGTGCCGAGCGGGCGGGCCAGGTACCGGGCGTCGTCGGCCTCCACGTCCACCTCGTCCTCGGCGACGTACACCGCCGGGTCTCCTGGGTAGCCGGTCCGCTGTGCCGGTCCCGTGCCGGCTGCGATGCCGAGGCGGGCGTCCTCCGCGAGTTCCGATTCAAGGTAGGTCCACAGGTCCATGATTGCGTTCTACCGCAGCGTCGCCCGGAGCGCATCCGACGATCGTCGGCCACGGACGATCGTCGCCCGCGGGCGTGGCGGCGCCACGTCGGCCGGACCGGCCGGGTTGCGCCGGCCGGCCCGATCCCGCGTCGGCGGGCGATGGTTGGGTGAGGTCAGGCGTCGACCAGGTCGGGCTCCGGCTCGACCGCCGGTGGCGCCGATCGGGTGCGCTGGTCGGTCAGCCGGCGGGAGACCCGGAACGAGCTGAACAGCGCCGCGGCCACGAGCAGGGTCCAGCCGATGCCGTACAGCCAGGTCGTCCACCGCACCTGCGGGGTGGGCGCCTTGGGCAGCTTCGTCGGCGGCTTGGCCGCGATCGGTAGGTCGAACGTCGCCGGTGCCGCGTTGTCCACCTGCACCCCGACCTGCCAGTCGCCGACCACCGGCGTGTAGTAGCCCGAGACCCGGTAGTTGTCCCCGCCGGTGGCCACGGCGGTGACCTGCTGCGCGGCTACGCCCAGCTTGCTCGAGGCGAAGCTCACCGTGACCTGCTTGGGGCTCGGACCGCCGTCGACCTTGATCCGGTAGTCGAGCAGCCCGGGCTGCAGCGCCGACGGGATCAGCTCGACCGTCGAGCCACCCGCCTGAGCGGTCTGCGCGAACACCTCGGGGCTGGCCTGGAACGCCTGGTTGCGGGCCGAGCCGCCGAGCAGCGGGGCGATGAACAGCACCAACAGGCCGAGGATCACCTCGACGGCGATGGTCGTGCGGAAGTGCCGCACCAGGGTGTCGCGGAGTCCCCGGTGGTCGCCGGCCGCGTGCTGCGCGTCGATGCGCGGCATCAGCCAGAACTGGTTGGCGCCGCCGAGCAGGACCAGCGCCGCCACGACGATCAGCTTCACCAGCAGCGTGCGCCCGTACAGCGTGGTGACCAGCTGCTGCACGCCGTCGATGTGTACCCAGTAGAGCCACAGCCCGGACAGCACCAGCACGCCGACGGCGGACATCGCGCTGGTGGAGAACCGGCGGATCGCGCTGGGCCAGAAGCCGCGGCGCACCTGCGCCGGTACCGCGCCCAGCGCCAGGATGAGCAGGCCGGCCAGCCCGCCGATCCACACCCCGCCGCCCCACAGGTGGAAGACGTACAGCACGGTGTTGAAGATGGTGCGCGGCCAGTCGTCCCCGCTCGACGTGGGGATCTCGCGTCCGGCCAGCTCGCCGAGGCCGCACAGCAGGCCCGCGCCCATCAGCCAGGTCCTGACCGACGGCCGGGCGCGCACGAACGCCAGCGGGATGAGGCACAGCGCGGCCAGCGCGGTCAGGGCCAGCCGGGCGCCGACGAGATGGCCCGAGGCGTCCGCGCCGAGCGATGGCCAGATGGAGCCGAAGTCGAACTGGCCGTCGTCGAAGGCGAGTTCGGCCAGGGTCGTGGGCACGAACACGGCTATCGCGACCGCGGCCAGGCGTACCAGCCAGCGGTCGGTGCGCTCCGCCAGGGCCGGGTCGCCGAGCCGCCGGGAGATCGGCGCGCTGACCAGGAACCGCAGCACCAGGGAGCCAACGAAGATCATGATCGCGATGATCGGTACCCACTCGACGAGGTTGTCGCGCAGCGAGCCCAGCGGGGTGTCCGGCTTGGGCTGGACCACCGTGGCCGGGGAGGCGGCGCCACCGGTCACGTCGAAGGCGAACGCGCCCGAGTCCGGGCCGGCGGACCACGAGACGAGGTAGACGCCGGTACCCAGCGACGGGAGGTCGACGCCGAGGGCGCCTCCGCCTACCGGGGCGAGCGCGCCGCCGGCGACCTGCTTGCCGGCGCTGTCCATCACCGAGGCGGTACCGGTCGTGGCCGGGTCCCCCGGGATTACTTCTAGTCGCGACGGCGCCACTTTCAGTGCCTCATTCGCGGCCGGAACGGTGTGGGCAGGTCCGGCAGAGGGCGCCGCGTCGGCCGGCGTGGCTCTCCACCAGGACCCGGCCACAATGGCCAGGAGCAGCAGGGAAACGGCGCCCAGGCGCCTCTTTGTTAGGTAAGGCATAGTTAGGTAAGGCTAAGCTATACAGCCATCCCGGGGGAGCGCGAAATTTGAGACATGGGTCATCGCCGGCCGGCTGAACCGGCCGGGCGATCTGACCGTCTGTAGTGGACCGCCGCCGGTAACGCGCCGGTGACGGTCCGGTGACACGCCGGTTGAGCGGGTGCGAGGGTCACCCGTTCGGGTGGTCACGGTGCGATCGAGGCGGGGCGGACAGGCTGACCGGCCGCAGCGCGCGGTCCTTGATCGCCTCGATGATCCGCGGTACCGCGGCTACGGTCTGTGACCGGTCGCCCCCACCGTCGTGCAGCAGCACCACCGCGCCGTCGTGCAGGCCGGCGAGCACGTCGCCCTCGATGGCGGCGACGCCCGGCCGGGTCCAGTCGCGGCCGTGCACGCTCCAGAAGACCGGGGTCAGGCCGGCGGACTCGATGCTGTCGATCACGTCGGCGTCGACGCGCCCCTCGGGCGGTCGCACGCAGCTGGGGTCGTGGCCGGTGACCTCCCGGATGAGTCGCCGGGTCCGGTCGATGTCCACCCGCCGCCGGTCGGCGGGCTGATCGGTCATCCGCACGTGTTCCCACGCGTGTACCTGCACCGAGCAGCCCAGCCGGACCATCCGCCGGAGTATCCGCTCGTGACCCCTGATCATCCTGCCGAGCACGAAGAACGTGGCCGGTGTGCCGCTCTCCTCGAGCAGGTCGAGTACCTGGCCGGTCCAGGTGGGGTCGGGGCCGTCGTCGAAGGTCAGCGCTACGCAGCCGCTCTCGTAACGGAGATCGGCGAGGTGGGTGGCCGGCGTCTCGATGAGCCGGTGACCGGTGTCCATCTGTCTCCCCCGTGAGGTTCGGCAGGTCTGGGTCGTGGCGCGGCGCCAGACGCGCCGAGCCAGACGGTCGTTCGGGTCTCGGACCGCGCCGCGGGCGGACCCGGTCGAGCGGGGTCCGCCTCGCGGTTCGGTCGCGTGCTGGGTGAGGGTGCCGGCCCGGGTGGCCTGTGTTGCTGCCCGGACCCTCCCGGGCCGGCACCGGTTCGGGGTCAGCCGAGGGCGCAGGCTCGGCCGTTGAGGCTGAAGCTGGTGGGTGCGGCGGTGTTGCCGGTGTGGTTGGCCTGGAACCCGATGGTGGTGGAGCCACCCGCGGGCAGGCTGCCGTTGTAGCCGAGGTTGGTGGCGGTGACCGGCCCGCTGGTGGGGGTGTACGTCGCGTTCCAGCCGGAGGTGATGGTCTGTCCACTGGGGAGGGTGAAGACCAGGGACCAGCCGTTGATGGGAGTGCTGCCGGTGTTGGTGATGGTGAGGTTCGCCGTCAGGCCGGTGTTCCAGGCGCTGATGGTGTCGCCGACCCGGCAGCCACCGGCGCCGCCGGTCGGGGGAGCCGTGGTGGGGGGTGCGGTGGTGGGGGGTGCGGTGGTGGGCGGTGCGGTGGTCGGTGGAGCGGTGGTGGGGGGCGGGGTGCTGCCGCCGCTCAACGCGGTGACCACGGAGTTGTACGCGGTCTTGGGCTGGTAGTTGCTGTCGTACATGGTGGCCGCGCCGTAGCCGGGGAAGGCGCTGGGGATCCAGGAGTCGGGGTCACCGACGGCCCACTGCGACACGCCGACGCAGCGGGAGATGGCCAGGCACCACTTGACGACGTTGCCGTAGTCGGTGGCCTGTTGGTTGAGGTTGGCCTGGCTGGCCGGGGTGGGCATGCGGTCGTCGAGTTCGGTGACCGCGACGTCCAGGCCGAGCGCGGCGAAACGTTGCAGGTTGGCCTGCATGGTGGAGGGCACCTGGCCGACGATGAAGTGGCTCTCGAAGCCCACGCCGTCCAGCGGTACGCCCTGGGATTTCAGTGAGGAGACGAGGTTGTACATGGCGTTGGCCTTGGCGCCGCTGCCCTCGATGTTGTAGTCGTTGAGGTACAGCTTGGCGTTGGGGTCGGCGGCCCGCGCGGTGCGCAGCGCGTCGGCGATGTAGCCGGTACCCATGGCCTGGTAGAAGACGTCGGTGCGCAGGTTGCCGCTGTCGTCGAAGGGTTCGTTGACGACGTCCCAGGAGTAGACCTTGCCCTTGTAGTGGGTGACCTCGTTGGTGATGTGGGCCTCCATGGCCGCCTGTACCTGGTTGGTCGGCAGGCTCGACACCCAACTGGGCAGTTGGCTGTGCCAGACGAGGTTGTGCCCGCGCACCCGCATGCTGTGCGATTGGGCGAAGGACACGATCTGGTCGCCGGGGCCGTAGTTGTAGGACCCGTTGCCGGGCTCGGTGGTGTCCCACTTCATCTCGTTGCCGGGGGTGACCATGTCGAACTGGGCACCGGCCAGGTTGGTCACGGTGGAGTTCGACAGCATGTTCTGCGTCACCGCCGTGCCGAAGTAGCGACCCTGCGCCTCGGCCAGTTGGCGCAGGGGCGAGGCGGCCGACGCGGGGCTGGCCGCGAAGACCGCGACCATCGCCGCCGCGGCGACGCCGCCGACGGTGGCGGTCAGGGTCGCGGCCAGCCGCCGCCGGCGGGGACGCCGGGGCGCCCGGGCCGGCCCGGGCGGCAGTGACCGGTGCGGATCGGGGCCAACATCCGTGGCCATGGACGGTGTTCCCTTCTATCGGGGGGTGTGCGTCGCCATCGGGGAGCGGGGACGAAGGCACCGGGGAGGTGCCGAAAAGTTTCGGAAATGATGGCGACGCATGTCGATAATCAGCACCGTAGATGTCTTCGAGTCTCCGGTCAAGAAGCCAGCCTGAGCGCCTGGTTTGCCGATCGAGAGGATCCGAAAATTTTCGGATGGTCCGGCACCTCGCCGCTGGTCGGTGCCGGCGGTCCGGCCGGGCGTGCGCGATTCGACTTGCTGACTTGCCCGGAGCAAGGAAATCCGCCGCGAGGGACTGGGAGCATCCGCCGGGCCGACGACCACCGCCCGAGGTCTTGCCGGGCCGGCGCCCAAATTGCAGACTGGGAGACTCAGCCGACCGACGGGAGTGCTTGGTGGGGATCGACGACCCCGAAAACATTTCGGAGTCCGCTCGCCGAACGACCCTGGCGGCCGTCGCCGCGGCCGCAGGCGTCAGCATGCCCACCGTCTCCAAGGTGGTCAACGGGCGCCTCGACGTGTCCGCCGCGACCCGGGCGCGGGTCGAGGAAGCCATCCGCGACCTGCGGTACGTGCCGGTCTCCGGCCGCGGCCGCGGCGAGGAGCGGTTCGTGGAAATCGTCTTCGACGACCTGCTCAACCCGTACGCGGCCGAGATCGTCAACGGCGCCGCCGACGCGGGTGCCACCGGGGGAGTGACGGTGATACCTAAGCGGCACACCGGGGACACCCCGCGCGAGTGGGCCAGGCGGGTCAGCGCGTCCGGGCGCGACGGCATCATCATCGTGACCTCGGTGCTCACCTCGGAACAGATCGCGCGATTCCACGAGGCGGGCCTGCCGATGGTCGTCATCGACACCATCAACCTGCCCAGCACGAAGTTCACCAGCATCGGCTCGACGAATTTCACCGGTGGCGTCGCCGCGACCGAGCACCTGCTCGGGCTCGGGCACCGGCGGATCGGGCACATCAGCGGGCTGCCCACGCTGGCCTGCTCGGTGGCGCGACTGCACGGGTACCGGGCGGCGCTGGAGCGGGCGGCCATCCCGACCGGGCCGGTGGCAACCGGTTCGTTCAGCTACGACACCGGGGTGCGGGAGGCGCTGCCGTGGCTCGACGGGCCCGACCGCCCCACCGCCATCTTCGCCGGCTCCGATCAGATCGCCTTCGGCGTGCTGGAGGCCGCGCGGCTCACCGGCCTGCGGGTGCCGCAGGACCTCAGCGTGGTCGGGTTCGACGACACGTACGCGGCGGCGTCGACCGCACCGCCGCTGACCACCGTGCACCAGCCGCTGCGGGAGATGGGTGAGCTGGCCGTGCAGACCCTGCTGCGGCTGCGGGCCGGCGAGGCCATCGCCTCCCACCACGTCGAGCTGGCGACCCGCCTGGAGATCCGGGCCTCGACGGCCCCGCCGCCCCCCTGACTTCCGCCCGCCCGTTGCTGAAGACCGCCGGCCGAGCGGCTTACCGGCCCATTCCCGCGGTCAGTCCGGCGACGAGCTGCTTGGTGGCCACCACGAACAGGATCACCAGGGGGAGGGTGGCGATGACCAGCCCGGCGAACAGTGCCGACCAGTTGGTCTGGAACTCGCCGAAGAACTGGGTGAGCCCGACCGGCAGCGTGTATTTACCGGTGGTGCGCAGCAGGACCAGGGGGAAGAAGAAGTCGTTCCACAGCGGTACGAAGCGGAACACCACCACCGTGGCGATGGCCGGCCGCACCAGCGGCACCATGACGCGCGCGAAGATGTGAAACTCGCCCGCGCCGTCGATGCGCGCGGCCTCCTCCAGTTCCCGGGGCAGCCCGCGGAAGAACGCCGACATGATGAACACCGAGAAGGGCACTCCGCTGGCCGCGTACACCAGCACGAGCCCCAGCCGGGAGTCGATCATGCCGAAGCTGCCGAGCAGGTAGAAGATGGGCAGGATGCCCAGCCGGATCGGGAGCATCAGCCCGGACAGGAAGTACGCGATGAGCATGCCGCTGCCGCGGAACTGGTAGCGACCGAGCACATAGGACGCCGGCAGCGACACGCACACGTCCAGCGCCACGGCGGCGATGGTGACCAGCGCCGAGTTGCGCACGTAGGTCGCGAACGACGCCTGGGTCCACGCCGTCGCGTAGCTGGAGAAGTTCAGCGATTTCGGTAGGCCCAGCGGATCCGACAGCACCAGCGCGTTCGGCCGCAACGAGTCGATCACCATCACGACCATCGGCGCCAGCGCCACGGCCGCGTACCCCCACAGCAGCAGGATGCCCAGCGCGAGCACCAGCCGCTCGCGCGGCGTGCGGCGCCTGGCGCGGCGGCGCGTCACGGCGGGCCGGGCACCGGTGCGAATCGCCTGCTCGTTCAGCACGGTCACGTCAGTGTCGCCTCCCGACGGCGGACCACGCGGTTGGCGAGCACGGCGATGCCGAAGATGAACAGGAACAGCAGCACCGCCAGCGCCGAGGACTGCCCTATCGCGTCCACGCCGCCCTCCTGAAAGGCGACCCGGTAGAAGATGAGGCCGAGCACGTCGGTGGCGCCGCCCGGCCCGGTGGGTTGGTTGCCCTGCGCGCCCTCCAGCGCGTACACCAGCTCGAAGGTGTTGAAGGAGCCGATGAACGTGAGGATCGACACCACGCCGATCGACGGGAGCAGCAGCGGCAGGGTGACCCGGAAGAACCGCTGCGCGGCGTTCGCCCCGTCCACCCGGGCGGCCTCCGCGTACTCCGGCGGCAAACCGGCCAGCGCGGCGCCGAACAGCAGCACCGGAAACCCAACGTACTGCCACGCGTTGACCAGGATCACCACCGGCAGGGCGAGAGCCGGGTCGCCGAGCCAGGGCCTGGCGAACGAGCCCAGCCCGACGGCCTCCAGGGTCGCGTTGACCGGTCCGAAACTGGGGCTCAGTAGCAGGCTCCACAGGTATCCGACGACCAGCCCGCCGACCAGGTACGGCAGCGTGTAGACGGTCTGCAGGAACCGCCTGGCCCAACGCAGCTCGGTCAGCAGGACCGCGACCAGCAGGCCGAAGGTGTTCTGCACGACCATGGTGCCGACGAAGAACACGGCGGTGTGCCAGAACGCGGGCCAGAGCTGGTGGTTGAGCGGGAACGTGGTGAACAGTCCGGTGAAGTTGGCCATCCCGGCGAAGCCGCCGCGCGCCGTGCCCTGCCAGCGCCAGAAGCTGTCGGCGAGCGCGGACACCAGCGGGTACACGACGAACACGGTGTACAGCAGGAACGCCGGCAGCAGGAACCAGCCGGCCTTGCGCCACTTCATTCGTGGCACCGGGCTCGTGCCGGTCGCGGCGTTGCGTCGGCCACGACCGGCCCGAGCCCTGGGTGCCGCGTGCCTGGCTACGGCGTGAACCATTGCGAGATGCCGTTCTGGATGTCACCGGCCACCTGGCTGGCGGACTGCTGGCCGAGCAGCATCTTCTGCAGACCGGCCGCCTCCAGGTCGCTGCCCAGCGGAGTGCCGTAGCGGAAATCGACCAGCATCAGGTACGGCGTCGGCGCGGCCGTGTAGTCCTGCACCATCTGCCCCAACAGCGGGTCGGCCGACTGCACGCCCTTGATCAGCGACACCTGCTTCAGGTCGTCGGCGACCAGGTGCCCGAAGTCGGCGGTGGTCATCCACTGCAGCAGTTCCAGCGCCTCTTTCTGGTGCTTGGACTTCGCGGACAGGCCGTACGAGGCGTCCACCCAGCCGACCTCCAGCGGGTTGCTCACCAGCGCCCCGGGCGCCGGCGGTGCGTTGAACACCCCGAGGTTCAGGTTCGGGTTGATGGCCTTCATCGGCGCGAGCGCGAACGATCCCTCGGGGATCATCGCCGCCTTGCCGGTGGCGAACAGCGTCTGCACGTCGGTCTCGGCGAGACCCATCTGGTCCTTCGGGAAGTACGGCTTGAGCTGGTTCATCACATCGAGCGCGGCGACATAGTCGGGGTCGGTGAACTTCGCCTTTCCGCCGAGCACCTTCCCCTCGAAGGCCGGGCCGCCGTACCGGGTCGCGGCGAAGGCGTCGTCGTACAGCGGGAGCAGCCAGGTGTCCTTACCGGCCGCGGCGAACGGGGTGATGCCCTTGCCCTGCAAGGTTTTCGCGTCGGCGATCATCTGGTCCCAGGTGGTCGGCGGCGTCACGCCGTACTTCGAGAAGATGTCCTTGTTGTAGTAGATCTGGAACGTCGACATCTCCAGCGGGACGCCGTACACCTTGTGGTCCTGCTTGCCCCGCGCGCCATCCAGCGCCGTGGGGTCGAAGTTGGCCAACCCGGTCACCTTGCCGTCTAGCGCGACCAGGTTGCCCGCCTGGATCAGCGGCTGCGCCAACCCGTACGAACGCAACTGCATCACGTCCGGGCCGCCCGCCTGGGTCAGTCCGGTGGAGAGAATCGTGTTGTACTCCGTCGACTTGTACGGCTTGAAGTCGACGGTGATGTTCGGGTGCGCCGCGTGGAACTCGGCGAAGATCTGCTTGTAGGTGGCCGCGTCCTCGGGACGCCAGGACCACACCGACAAGGTGACCTTGCCTCCGTCGTCGCCGCCCGACGAGCCCGTCGCCGTGCAGGCGCTCATGCCCGCCAGGACCGTCGCCAAGCCGAGAATCGCGAATCCCTTGCGCGTTCTCATGTCTGTGCCCTCTCAGCTGAAGAGACCGTGACCTCAATTTCGGTGCCCGCCGCCTGGGCGACGGTGAGCGCCCGCCGGACCCCGCCCGACGAGGCGGCCAGTGCCTGCCGCGCGGTGCCGGCCGGCACCCCGGCGAGCAGCGACACCAGCGCGACCCGGCAGTCGCCGCCGGCCTGCCTGGCGGCGAGCGCACAGGTCTGCGGGTCGAGGCCGGTGGCCTCGACCAGGATCCGCACCACCCGCCCGCGCAGCTTGGCGTTGCGTGCGGCGACGGCGACCATCAGGTTGGAGTAGGTGCGCTCCATGCGCACCATCAACGCCGTGGAGAACGCGTTGAGGAGAAGCTTCTGAGCGGTGCCCGCCTTCATCCGGGTCGAACCGGCGATGACCTCGGGGCCGGTGGACACTCCGACGTGCACGTCGACCTCGGTGCCGAGCGCCGCGCCCGGGTTGGCCGAGATCAGTACGGTGCCGGCACCGCGCGCCCGGGCGGCGCGCAGGGCGCCGGTGACGTAGGGGGTGCGGCCGCTCGCGGTCAGGCCGATCGCGACGTCGCCGGGGCCCAGCCCGGCGGCCTCGGCGGCCCCACCTGCCTCGTCGTCCTCGACGTCCTCGATTGGCTGCTTCATGGCCTGGGCCCCGCCCGCGTGGTGCGCCACCACCCAGGATGGCTCGAGGTCGTAGGTGGGGATCAGCTCGGCCGCGTCCAGCACCGCCATCCGCCCCGACGTGCCGGCGCCGAAGTAGTGGACGCGATGCCCGCCGCGTAACGCGGCGACGCCGAGTTCGACCGCCGCCGCCAGAGCCGGCAGGGCGTCGCGCACCGCGCGGGGCACCCGGGCGTCCTCATCGTTGATCATGTGCAGGATGTCGATGGTGGTGCGCAGATCGATGTCGAGCGTATGGGGATTGCGTTCCTCGGTCGGGGCGACCACCCAGGCCGCGTGGTCGGCGGAGGCGCTCACGGGCGGGTATCCCGCGACGCGAGGCCGGTCATTGATCGATGCGACACGATAGAAACTTTCCACCATGTGTCGGAGTGCGTCAATGCTTTTCGGGAGCCCCGGCGCTCCGGCGCCCGGCGATACGCGCGATCATTGCGCAGGTCACGGCCTCGATTTCCGGATCTCCGAGGCCGCCAGCGCACGGTCGGGAGCGAGCCGCCGGCGCCACCCGAGGTGGTGGCGGCAGACTGTTGACGGCCTGTACGCGAGGTCGGTAACCTTCAAACTTGTCAATGTCATCGTCAATCAGCATCACGGCGGCGGGATCCACCCACCGGGCCGCCACGGGGGGCCCGGCGGTTGTCGAGCCGGGGATGGCGACCACCGCACATCCGCCGACGGTGTCGCCGCGTCTACCGGCACGATCCCCATCGCCCTGATGGATACCGCTGACGTCGACAACGTGCCCGTGCCCGCACCATCGCCCGACGCGGCGGCACGGGCCCCGTTGCGGGAACGAAAGGAAAGCGGCGCATGTCCGTTGACCGTCGTGCGTTCCTCACCGGCGCGGCCGCCGCCGCCGGGACCATTGTCGCGGCGGGCGCCGCCGCGCCCCCGTCGGCCGCCGCGCCACCGGGCGCCGGCTCATCGAGCGGGGCGCCGACCGCATCGGCCACGGCGCCCAAGGGCGCGGCGCCCAAGGACGCGGCGTCGAAGGGTGCCGGCCACGGCGGCCGGGTGCGCACCGGGCTGGACGCGCTGCTCGACTCCGGCTACCGGACCCTGCGGGGCCAACGGGTAGGCGTGATCACCAACCCCACCGGAATCCTGCCCGACCTGCGCCACGAGGTCGACGTCATGCACGCCGACGGCCGGATCGACCTGGTCGCCGTGTTCGGCCCGGAGCACGGCTTCCGGGGCACCGCGCAGGCGGGCGGGTCGCAGGGGTTCTACGACGACCCGCGCACCGGGCTGCCCGTCTACGACACGTACAACAAGAGCGGTCAGGAACTGGCCGACGTGCTGACCGCCGCCGGGGTCGACACCGTCGTGTTCGACATCCAGGACGTGGGGGCGCGCTTCTACACCTACATCTGGACGCTCTACGACTCGATGGCCGCGGCGGCCATGGCGGGCAAGCGGTTCGTCGTGCTGGACCGCCCCAACGCCATCTCCGGACGCGCGGCACTCGGCCCGGTGCTGCACCCCGAGTACGCCACCTTCGTGGGGCGCCGGCCGATCTGTCAGGCGCACGGCATGACCGTCGGGGAGTTGGCCCGGCTGTACAACGGTGAGTGGATCGCCGACGAGGCCGGCCGGGCGGTCGACCTGACCGTCGTCGAGCTCGACGGCTGGTCCCGCGACATGTACTTCGAGGACACCGGCCTGCCCTGGGTGCCGCCGTCGCCGAACATGCCCACCGTGGACACGGCCGTGGTCTACCCCGGTACGTGCATGTTCGAGGGCACCCTGGCGTCGGAGGGGCGGGGCAGCACCCGCCCGTTCGAGGAGATAGCCACGCCGGCCGGGGACGGGCGCTGGCGCGACGCGCTGACCGCCCTGCGCCTGCCCGGCGCGCGGTTCCGGGAAAACTACTTCAGCCCCACCTTCTCCAAGTGGGTTGGTCAGACCATTGGCGGCGTAGAGCTTTACGTCACCGACCGGTACGCGTTCGACCCGATCCGCACCGGCATCGCCATGCTCGTGACGCTGCGGGCGCTGTACCCGGACGACTTCGGGTGGCGCCCGGACAACTGGATCGACAACCTCACCGGCTCCGACCGGGTACGCGCCGGCATCGACGCCGGCCTGGACACCGACGCCGTCGTGGCCGGCTGGCAGGGCGAGCTCGCCACCTTCCGCGCGCTGCGCGACAGGTACCTCATCTACTAAAGACAGCGGAGGCCACCGATGAAGCCTCGATCCGCGCTGCGCGCCGTGGCAGCGCTCGTCACCGCCGCCGGCCTGACCATAGCGCCGTCGGCGGCCGGCGCCGCGGCCCCGGCCGGTGGGCCGCCCACGGTCACCGGCGCCGACCTGCGGTTCACCCATTCCTCGCAGACGTTGCGCATCGGCACGGCCCGGCAGGCCGGCCTCGTTCCCCAGTACGTCGACCAGATCGGCGACGACATCGCCAGCTACCTGCAGCCGTCGCCGACGTACCCGGAGTATGCCGGCGCCGTGGCGCTGGCCGCGCACGACGGCGTCGTCGTCGCCCGGGACGCCGTGGGCTACGCCCTGCGCTACGCCGACGACACCCCCACCGAGCTGCCGCCCGACCAGTGGATCCCGACCCGGACGGACACCATGTTCGACCTGGCGTCGATGACCAAGCTGTTCACCTCCATCGCCGCGGTGCAGCTCATCCAGGCGGGCCGGATCGGCCTGAACACCCCCGTCGCGCACTACCTTCCGCCGTTCGCGGCGAACGGCAAGGCCGGCATCACTATCCGCGAGCTGCTCACCCACACGTCGGGGCTGCCCGCAGACCCGGACCCGTCGCTGTGCGACTACGCGACCAACGACGAGCGGTGGGCGGCGGTCTACGCGGTGCAGCCGTTCGCGGCGCCCGGCACGGCGTACCTCTACAGCGACATGAACATGATGACGCTCGGCAAGGTGATCGAGGCGGTCACCGGCCAGACCCTCGATCAGGTGATCGCGGCGCGCATCACCCGGCCGCTGGGCCTGACCGACACCATGTTCAACCCGCCGGCGTCGTTGAAGCCGCGCATCGCCGCCGAGGAGTACCAGCCCTGGACCGACCGCGGCATCGTGTGGGGCACCGTGCACGACGAGAACGCGTACTGCGTGGGTGGCGTGTCCGGGCACGCCGGGCTGTTCTCCACCGTGCGGGACCTGTCCGTGCTGTCGCAGACGCTGCTGAACGGCGGCCGGTACGGGCACGTGCGGATCCTGTCCGAGGACTCGGTGCGGACCCTGTTCACCGACCTCAACCAGGCGTTCCCGGGCAACGGGCACGGCCTGGGCTTCGAGCTGGATCAACGGTTCTACATGGACGCGCTCAGCTCGCCGGTGACCGCCGGGCACACCGGCTACACCGGCACCTCCATCGTCATCGACCCGCTGTCCGACTCGTTCGTCATCCTGCTGACCAACCGGGTGCATCCGAGCCGGAACTGGGGGAGCAACAATCCGTCCCGGCGAGCCGTCGCGCGTGACCTCGCGCTCGCGCTGCCGGTACGCCCGGCGAGCGGTCGCACCGACTGGTTCTCGGGTACGACCGACGCGTCGACGGCCACCCTGACCGTTCCCGTCGCCGTACCCGCCGCCGGGGCCCGACTGTCCTTCGACCTCTGGTACGACACCGAGGAGACCGATGTCGGCGTGCTGGAGGCGTCGTCGGACGGCGGCGCGTCCTGGCAACCGGTCCCGCTGTCGCTGCGGGTCGGCTCCGACTCCTGGCAGACCGGCGGCTCGTTCTCCGGCTTCGAGGGGCGGCAGTGGCTGCGGGCGACGGCCGGACTGCCCGGCGGCACCACCGAGCTGCGCTGGCGCTACACCACCGACCCCCTGTACGAGGGCCGGGGCGTGTACGTGGACGCGGTGCGGGTGACCGGTCCGCACGGCGTGCTGTTCGACGACGCCCGACCGGCCGACGCGGCCCGGTTCCAACCGGCCGGATGGACGGAAAGCACCAGCTGACCTGCCACCCTCGACTGGTCTGGCTCGGCGCGTCTGGCGCCGCGCGTCGACCCAGACCAGTCGCCCCACTGCCCGCCCCCTCGACTACGTTGGTGTTATGGCTTCCAGCCGCAAGTCGTCCCCGACCCGGGCGTCGGTCGCACCCGCCGCCGACGCCCGTCGGGCACCGGAGTTCGGCACCGTCGTGCGCATCCGCGCGCTGCTGCCGGCCCTCCAGCCGTCGATGCGGCAGGTGGCCGAGCACGTGCTGGCGGACACCGTTACCGCGGCCACCCTGACGGTCACCGAGCTGGCCGCCGCCTCCGGCGTCTCGGAGGCCACGGTCATCCGGTTCTGCAAGGCGATCGGCTTCGCCGGGTACCCGCAGCTGCGGCTTGCGCTGGCCACCGAGGCCGGGCGGGCGCAGGGGGCCGGGCGCGACGAGCGGGTCATGGGCAGCGACATCGGGCCCGGGGACGACCTCGGCCGGGTGGTCGAGAAGATCGCGTTCGCGGACGCCCGCGCGGTCGAGGAGACCGGGGCGCAGCTGGACGTCGTGGTGCTCGAACGGGTGGTCGAGGCGCTGGTACGCGCGCGCCGGGTGGACCTCTACGGGGTGGGCGCCAGCGCGTTCGTCGCTCTGGACTTCCAGCAGAAGCTGCACCGCATCGGCCGGGTGGCGTTCGCCTGGCCGGACACGCACGCGGCGCTGACCAGCGCGGCCCTGCTCGGACCGGACGACGTGGCCATCGGCATCTCGCACACGGGCGCCACGACGGACACCATCGAGACGCTGAAGCAGGCGCGCTCGGGCGGCGCCACCACCGTGGCGCTGACCAACTTCCCGCGCTCGCCGATCGCGCTGGCCGCCGAGCACGTGCTCACCACCGCCGCCCGGGAGACGACGTTCCGGTCGGGCGCGATGGCCAGCCGCCTGGCGCAACTCACCGTCGTGGACTGCATGTTCGTGGGTGTCGCGCAGCGCACGTACGCCGATACCCTGGCCGCCCTCAAGGCCACCCGGGGTGCCGTCGGCAGCCGGCGCGCGCCCGCGCCTCGCGGCCGGCATTGACGGACCCGGAACAAACTGGCCAGCGCCCCGCCGCTGGCCAGCGCCCCGCGGCTACGCCCCGGTCAGCCGGGCGTGGATCGCGGCGAGCCGCTCCTCTGACCACTGTGGACGGGCGGCCCGCACCGCGAGCCATACCGCCCCGGCGATCCCGTCCGCCGGGGTCAGCACCTCGCCGGCGAACCGCTCGGCGATCAGCCGCCGCACGCGCCGCCCCACCGGCGAGTGCGGCGAGCGCACCACACCGCCGTTGAGCACCAGCGGCCCCCGCTCGCCCGGCTCCCGCACCTCGCCGATCGTGCGGACCAGGTGGGCGGCGGCCCGGTCGCAGATGCTCGTGGCCACCTCGTCACCGGCCGCCTCGGCCTCGGCGACCAGGACGGCCAGGCCGGCCAGTGCGACGGGCGGCCGGGCCGCGACCGCGCGGATGACCGCGTACCGGCGCCGGTACGCCGGGCGGTCGAGGGGCCGGTCGAGCAGCCGCCCCGGTACCGTGCCGGTCAGCGAGGTCTCCGGGCCGGTGCCGTCGATCGCGGCGAGGACCGCGCGCACCGCCTCGCGGCCGAGCCAGAATCCGGACCCGTGGTCGCCGAGCAGCCAGCCGAACCCGTCGGCGGTGGCCTGGACGCGCCGGTCGCGCACGCGCGCCGCCTTGGCCCCGGTGCCGGCCAGCAGGAGGGTCCCCGAGGGCCGCGGCGTCGCCGAGCAGTACGCGACCTCGGCGTCGCTCAGGAAGTCCGGCCGCACGGCGAGGCCCGAGCCGCCGACCGCCTCGTCGAACAGCCGGGCCGCCCCTGGGTCGTCCAGAGCCCCCGCGCCCGCCACCCCGAGCACGGCGGCGCGCACCCGTCGCGGGTCGAACCCGTCCAGGGCGCGCTTGACCGCGATGCCCAGTTCGGCGGCGGCCCGGTCGGCTCCGTGGCTGGTCGGGTTGCCGCCTCCCGCGCTCGCCGTGGCCAGCAGCGCTCCGTCGGCATCGGCGAGCGCGACCCGGGTGGACGTGCCGCCGAGGTCGGCGCCGATCACCAGGTCAGCCACGGCGGCGGGCGGGGACGCGGTGCGGGCGCGGGCGGGGAGTGCCGGGGTTGCGATCTCTCATATCAGCAAATATGCCACGCCGGGTGGGGTCGGGTGCAGTGCCCGATTCCGCTGCCCGGGCGGGCGGCGGCACCCGCCACGAACCCGGGCCACACCGTCCGATGTGGACGGTGTGCGATCGGCTCGGTACCCGCGGCTATTGCCCGGGCTCCGGGAAGTCTTGTATGAAGTAGAGATCGTTTCGTCGCGATGCTTTCACGCCTACCCCCGGAGGTAACGTGCCTCGCCTCAACGCGCGATGGGCGGTGTTCGGCACGACAGTGCTGCTCGGCCTCGCGCTGACCGGGACTGCCAGCTTCGGCGCCGTCCCCACCGCCCCGAAAGACGCCTGCGACCCGGTCGCGCCCGCCGGCTGCATGTTGCCGTTCCCCGACAACTACTACACGGTGCCGGACCGGCAGAGCGCGACCGGCCTGCGGGTGCACTTCGACGCCGCGGCGATGCCCGCCAACGTGCTTGGCCAGCACATCGACCCGACCGAGTGGAACCGGCAGGACGGGTTCAGCCCGGGCGAGCCGATCCTGGTCCAGGTACCCGGGCTCGACGTGGCCCGGTCGCACATCGCACCGGTGACCGACGTGGGCTCGTCGCTCGACGCCGACGCGCCGATCGTGCTCATCAACACGCGGACCGGGAAGCGCACGCCGTACTGGGCCGAGCTCGACGCGCACGCCGCCGCCCAGCCGGACCGGCAGCTGCTCATCATCCGCCCCGCGGTGGCCATGGATGAGGGCGCCACCTACGTCGTCGGGCTGCGCGACCTGAGGGACAGCGCGGGTCGCACCCTGCGGGCGCCGGCCAGCTTCAGCTCCGCCCTGGACGCCCAGGGCCGAAAGCGGACCACCCGCGACGCGCAGGTCCAGCACCTCGCCGGGGTGCTCGCGGCACACGGGGTACACACCCGCGACCTCTACCTGGCCTGGGACTTCACCATCGCCAGCGAGCAGAACCTGACCGGGCGCGTGCTCGCCATGCGCGACACGGCGTTCGGCTCGCTGGGCAGGGCCGCGCCGAAGTTCACCGTCACCTCGGTCACCGACTACCCGGCCGACCAGGACCCCCGCATCGCCCGGCAGGTCGTCGGTACGGTCACGGTGCCCTCGTTCCTCACCGGCTCGGGGGGCCCGGGTTCCCGGCTGCACTACGGCCCCGCCTCCGGTAACGGCCTGCCGGCCACCCCGGACGCGCTGCCCACCCCGTCCGGAACCAACCTGCAGGCCGACTTCGTCTGCAACATCCCGCGCTCCGCCGACGCGGCCCACCCCGCGCACCTGTCCCTGTACGGGCACGGACTGCTCGGCTCGCCGACCGAGGTCAACGCGGGCAACGTCAAGGACATGTCCGAGGGCCACGACTTCATGTTCTGCGCGACCAGCTGGATCGGCCTGGCCGCCGACGACGTGAACTTCGTGAGCGGGGTGTGGACCGACGTGTCCCAGTTCCCGGCCGTACCCGACCGGCTCCAGCAGAGCTTCCTCAACTTCCTGTTCCTCGGCCGGGACATGGACACCGCGTCCGGGTTCGCCAGCAACCCGGCCTTCCAGGACGCGAAGGGGCACTCGCTGCTCGATGTGCGAGGTGGCCTGCACTACGACGGCAACAGCCAGGGTGGCATCAACGGCGGCGCGCTGACCGCCATCGCCCAGGACTACACCCGGGCGGTGCTGGGCGTGCCGGGCATGAACTACTCGACGCTGCTGCAGCGCAGCGTGGACTTCGCGCCGTTCCAGCAGATCCTCGACGTGTCCTACCCCGACCCCATCAACCAGCAGCTACTCTTCGGCCTGGTGCAGATGCTCTGGGACCGGGGCGAGGCCGACGGGTACGCGCAGCACATCACCAGCGACCCGCTGCCGCACACGCCCAACCACACCGTGCTCATGCACGTGGCCTTCGCCGACCACCAGGTGTCCAACGCGGCGGCCGAGGTCGAGGCGCGGACCATCGGCGCCCGCCTCTACCAGCCGGCACTCGCGCCCGGCTGGACCGACGAGAAGCAGCCGTACTGGGGCATCCCGCCGTTGCCGAACCACCCGTACCAGGGCTCGGCCATGGTGGTCTGGAACAGCGGGGCCGCGTTCAACCCGCCGCCGACCAACCTCGCCCCCGACCAGCCGCAGTACGGCGCCGACCCGCACGAGTTCCCCCGGGCGCAGCCGCAGGCCCAGCAGCAGAAGGCCACGTTCCTGCTGACCGGCCTGGTGGTGAACGTCTGCGGCGGGAAGCCCTGCCCGTCCAGCTGACCGATGCCGAGCCGGGCCCGGGGCGGTATGCCCCGGGCCCGGCGCGTGGCCGCTCATGCCGGCCGGGGTCGAGGAGCACTGCGGTGCCGTTCGCGCCACCCCCGTACCGGCCGAAATTTCTGCCCGGGCCTCGGCCGCCCGTCCCCCGCGCCGTCACCGCACCCGCCGTCAACGGCAGCTCCGGCGCCCGGACGTTCCGAAGGCGCCAGCGGGCCGGCCGGCCCGCCCGCGCGGAACAGTGTGCGCGTCGGTACGAACCGGCCCGGATGGGTCGCGTCCGCCCGTCGGTGACGCCGCCGGCCGTCCCATGGTGCCTCGTGCGCTCGGCGGTGCCCGCGGCCGGGTGGGCGGCGCGCGCCGGCCGTGCGCGCGAGGGCATCGTCCGTTCCGCTCCAGTTCCGAGCGGGTGAGCCGATACCGGTAACCCGGTACCGGTGGGGGTCGATGCGTCGCCCGCCCTGTGAATCATGCGTATCAATGTTCTCGGGGACGGACAGGCCGGCTGGCGTCGGTCGATCCCGCCCGACCCGCGCGTACGCCGGCGACCGCGCTACTCGCCGCCGTTCCGCCGCACCGTACCGGTGCGGCCATGCGTCGGCGGATCTCTGTCCGGCTGACCCGTAACCACCGAATGCTTGGCCGGCCGTGACGTCGTTCGGCCGGGCGTGCCCGTGTGGATCGTTCGTGGTCGGCGGCTCGACCGCCCCGCCGGGATACGCGCTCGAACGCTTTTCGGTTTTACTCCGCCGGCCCGCCGGCGCGGCCGTCCGGCCGCCCGTTCGCGATCAATCGGCACCGCACTGTGCCCCCACGGGCCAGGCGGATCCGGTCCGCCACCTCGTTGTCGGCTCTGGTGGAGCGCCCGCTTCGCCCTACGCCACAAGGGATCGGAGATACCGATGCGTCGTTCCCACGGTGTCGCGCTGCGCCGCCGACGCTTCCTGCTACCGGTTGCGGCGGCCGCCGCGCTGCTACTGTCCCCGCTCGCGTACGCGGCCCCGGCCGAGGCCGACCCGGCCCCGGCGACCTGCACGGACGTCAGCGTGCCGGTGACTCTCGACCTGCTGTTGTCCGCGCACGTGCACGCCCAGCTGTGCGTTCCCACCGGCCCGCATCACACGGCGATCCAGGTGCTGATTCCCGGCGCCACCTACAACAGCTACTACTGGGACTTCCCGTACCAGCCCGCCACCTACTCCTACGTGCGCGCGGCGAACGAGGCGGGCTACCCGACGCTGAACATCGACCGGGTGGGGACGGGGCAGAGCACCAAGGAGCCGTCCCTCGTGCTGACCGCCGTGGCGCAGGCCGCGGTGGTGCACCAAGTGATCCAGAAGCTGCGTGCCGGCGGCGTCGGCGGTACCGCGTTCTCGAAGGTGATCCTGGTGGGACACTCGCTCGGCAGCGGCGTCACGGAGGTGGAGGCGTCGACGTACCACGATGTCGACGGCGTGGTCCTTACCGGGGCGACCCACCACGTGTCAGTCACCGATCTGACTCAGGCGGTGCTCACGGCGGCGTATCCGGCCGCGCTGGACCCGAAGTTCGGGCTCTCGTACGACGTCGGCTACATCACCACCATCCCGGGTAAGCGCGCGTCGGTGTTCTACAACGCGTCGGACACCGACCCCGCGGTGGTCGCCGTCGACGAGGCGAACAAGGACGTGGTGAGCCTGACCGAGATGGCCGGCGCGGTGCTGCAACTCACCGGGCCGGCGACCCTGGGCATCAAGGTACCCGTGCTGCTGGTGCAGGGCGGGCAGGACTTCCTGTTCTGCTCCGGCCTGATAATCCACAGCGACTGCTCCAGCTCGACGGCCCTGTACCAGCAGGAGTCCGGCTACTTCAGCCCCGCCGCACAGCTGCACGTGTACGTGCTTCCGGGCGCGGGCCACGACCTCAACCTCGAACGCAACGCCGCGGACTACCGGCAGACCGTGATGAGCTGGGCCAACCAGTTCGTACCGGACCACTAGGTTTCGCGGCTCGACCCGAGATGGGCGCCCCGGGGAAGCCGGGGCGCCCATGGCGGTGGAGCCGGGTGGGTCTACTGGCAGGTGAGGCTGCCCGGGACGCCGTTGCTGCCGTTCCACGTGCCGGTGAAACCGAACGTGGTGTTGGCACCGGCGCCCAGCGTGCCGTTGTAACTCATGTTGCGCACCGTCACGGCCGAGCCGCTCTGGCTCAGTGTGCCGTTCCACAGCTGGGTGATGGTCTGACCGTTGGCGAAGGTCCAACCGACCTGCCACGAGCTGCGGGCGGCGTTCCCGTTGGTGACGGTCACGGTCACCTGGAAGCCGCCGGGCCACTGGTTGACGATCGAGTAGGCGGCGGTGCAGCCGCCGGTCGGTGGGTTGGTCGTGGGCGGCTCGCTGGTCGGCGGCCGCGAGGTCGGCGGTTGGGACGACGGCGGCGCGCTGGTCGGGGGCCGGCTGGTCGGCGGCGAACTGCTCGGTGGCGGCGGGACGCTGGTGCCGCCGAGGGCGTTGAGCACCGTGGTGTACAGCGGCTTCTGCTGCTCGTTGCTGTTCCACAGCAGGGGCGCGCCCTGGCCGGAGAAGGTGCTCGGCACCCAGGAGTAGTTGTCCGAGACGCCCCAGACCGTCCAGCCCACGCACCGGCTGATCGCCTTGCAGGCGTTGATGACGTTGGTGTAGTAGGTGGACTGCGTGCTGTCCTGGGACGAGGTCTCCGGCAGCGTCATGCGCACGTCCAGCTCGGTGACGGCGACGTCCAGCCCCAGGTTCGCGAACCGGGCCATGTTCTGCTGCATGTTGGTCGGGAAGCCGTACTGCACCGCGAGGTGGGTCTCGAAGCCGATGCCGTTCAGCGGAGCACCCTGCTGCAGCAGTTGCTGGGCCAGGCTGTACATGGCGTCGGCCTTGGCGCCGGCGCCCTCGATGTTGTAGTCGTTGACGTACAGCTTGGCGTTGGGGTCGGCGGCGTGGGCGGTGCGCAGTGCGTCGGCGATGTACTGCACGCCGCCGCCGAACGCGTTGTAGAACACGTCCGTCCGGTACGACCCGTCGTCGTTGAACGGCTCGTTGACCACGTCCCAGGCGTAGATCTTGCCCTTGTAGTGGGTCACCTCGTTGGTGATGTGGTTTTCCATGGCGGTCTTCGCGGCCGTGCCGGACAGGCCGGTCACCCAGCCCGGTATCTGCTGGTGCCAGACCAGGTTGTGGCCGCGCACGCGCTCGCTATGCGCCTGCGCGAAGGCGACGACCTGGTCGCCGGGGCCGTAGTTGAAGTTGCCCGCAGATGGCTCCGTGGTGTCCCACTTCATCTCGTTCTCGGGCGTGACCATGTCGAACTGGCTGCCGGCGATGCCGCTGTACGTGGAGTCGCCGGCGTGCGCGGTGGCGTACGCGACGCCGAAGTACCGCCCCTGGGCCTCGGCCGCGGCGGCCAGCCCGGTGGCGGCCGACGCCGCGTTGCTACTCAGTAGCGTGATGCCGATGCCGGCGATGGCCACCAGCGGCGCCGTGATGCCGCACAGCAGCCGGACCCGGCGGGTCGATCGGGACGTCATGAGACCTCTTCCTTCTTACCGGTTCGACGCAGGCATCACGGCCGGACGCACCCGGCCGCGGTTGCCCGCCACGGCCGTGGCCGATCCGCCGGCCTGCCCTCTGGCCTAGCCACGACGCCCGGCGGTTGCCGCCGGGCGCACACACGAACCTGCGAAGGTCTCTTGGCTCCCGTCTTCCGATACCTTTCGGAAGATGAAGGAAGGCTAACTGAGCGGGTTCGCGCCAGTCAACGACTCATCTCCGGTGCACTCGGGCAGCCCGGGGGAGAGATTTGGAGAGTTGCGGCTTCGAAAACTTTCGGCGATCGACGATCGGCGGGCGGGCGCCGGGATCGCGCACGGGGCATTCGCCCGGCACCCGGCGGACCCGCCCGGTCATCAGGACGGCTCGCCCGCCGCCTCCCGCGCCTCGGCACCGGCGGCCTGAGCCTCGATGGTCTGGGCCGGATCGGGCCCGTTCCGGAACCTGTCCAGGGCCGCCGCGCGCCGGTCGAACGGGAGGCGGACCAGCCTCGATGCCAGCGTCCACATCTCGCGCTCGTCCGCGATGCCGTCCGGCAGGCGCAGGCCCATCGCCTCGGACAGCGGCCCGCGCCCGACGTTGACCATCGCGCGTACCGCGGCGGCCCAGTCGTCGGTGGCCACCACGGCGATCCGGTACCAGACGTGCGCCAGCACCACGAGCAGCGGCACGGCGAGGATGCGTGCCGGGGAGCGGGGCAGCACGCCGGCGGCCAGCAGGCCGATGGCGCTCGCGGCCACGATGAGGTGGCCGAACAGCAGGCAGACGAAAAAGTCGACGCCCGTGCGAGACCGGTCGATCTGCTTCGCGGTCTGCTCCGGGGCCACCGCCGACAGTTCGTACCAGAGGACCTGCGAGTCGAGCCGGTACCGGTCGTAGCCGTACTCCTCCAGCCGGCGGATGCCGTTGCCCAGCCGGGTGGCGACCACCTGGTCGTCGTCGACGGGGAAGCGCTGCAGCCGCTCCCGCAGCAGCGCCCGCTGGGTGGCGCTGAGGCCGGCGTCCCGGGCCGCGTACCGGCCGACGACCGGGTGCGCGCGCAGCGCGGCCAGCGCCGAGCGGCCCGCCTCGTCCAGGCCGCCCTCGCGCTCCGCGTCCGCCAGCCGGCACATCGCCAGCCGGTCGGTCAGCAGGTGCTTGTGGTGCAGCATCCGCCGCCGGGCGCGGCCGAACAGCCACCGCGGCCAGCCGAGGTAGCCCTCCAGCAGCCGGTACAGCGGGGTCTGCAGGGCGGCCAGGATCAGTCCGCCGAGCACCGCCACGCCGAGCGCCACCGCGCCGCGGCCGGCGTTGTCGCCGTCGGCGAGGTCGCCGATGGACGGCACGCCGGCCACGCCGGAGCAGATGAGCACGGCCAGCGCCAGGTTCACGGCGCTGGGCAGCACCCACCCGACGATGAGCGACCACCCGCCATCCAGGGCACCCTTGACGATCTCATTCACTCGTCGACCACATCCCGCATCCTCCGCGATCCGCCGGCGCCACGCCGGCTACGAGCGGGGCCGCGGGCGGCGCAGCGCCGCCATCAGCCTGCGCCACCAGCCCGCGCGGTACTCGGTGAGCGGCCCGGTCGCCGCGTCGCGCGGGCTCCCGCCGCCAGAGCCGGCCGCGAACGGCGCGGCGGCATAGCGACGGTCGCGGTCGCCGAACGCCGTGTCGCCGAACGCGGTATCGCCGGACGCCGTGTCGCCGGATGCCCAGTCGTCCTGGCCGAACTGGGGGCCGGGCGGCGGCCCGCCGGATCCGGGCACTGGCGCGCCGGTGCCGGGCTGGCCGGCGATGTCGGGGGCCGCGCCGCCGGATGCCCAGTTGCCGGGTGCCCGATCGTTGGGTGCCCGGTCGTCGGGTGCCCAGTCGTCCTGGCCGAGGTAGGGCCCGGGTGGCCGCACATCCGGATTCCGCTCGTACTCGAGGCCCCAGTCGTCGTCACGCACATCGGGTCCTGGCGGGCGGACCCCGACCCCGTCGGGCGGATTCCACGCGTGGTGGATCCCCGGTTCGTCTGGGTCGCTGACGGCCACGTCGCTCCTCGGCGGTGCGCGGGTGGTGCGGGCAGGGGGGCGGATCCTCGCCCGCCGATGGTAGGAGATGCGCGCGGGCAGGGAAAGTCGGCTGCTCGCGGGCCTGGGCCAGCGGCGGCCGGGCGATCGGTGCGCGGGACACCTTGACTTTTGCGGCCGAGCCGATCAGCCTATTTGGGAGCGCTTCCATCGATGATCTGACATGGTCATCGAAGGGGTCGCGTGATGAACAGGCACTGCTTTTTGCTGGTACTCGGCGCAGGGGAGCCCGCCGGAGTGCCAGTGGTGGAACTCGCCGGGCACGGTACCGGTGCCGACCGGCGACATGGGCGAGAACGAGTCCGGGCATGGCCGCGCCGACCCGCGCGCTAGGGGCCGACCGGGCATCGACGCCGCCCGTACCGCCAACTGACCTAGACCACCCGAATACTGCTCCGCCCGCCCGTACCGGCCGGCCGGCCGCGACCGGGCACCGCCACCCCTATTAGGAGGGCTCGCAATGTCGTCCCGCATGTCCCGCAGAAAGTTCGTCACCGTCGTCGGTGGCGCGGTCGCCGGGGTCGCCGTCGGCACCACCATGGTCAAGGCCGCGACCGGCGCCGTCGCGCCGGCGGCCGTGGACCCGTACGCGCAGCAGTTCCTGGACCAGTACAACAAGATTAAGAACTCGGCCAACGGATACTTCAGCCCGGCCGGCGTGCCTTACCACTCGGTGGAGACGCTGATGGTGGAGGCGCCCGACCACGGGCACGAGAGCACCTCCGAGGCGTTCAGCTACTGGATGTGGCTGGAGGCCGTGTACGGCCGGGTCACCGGGGACTGGACGCCGTTCAACAACGCGTGGACGGCGGCCGAGAAGTACATCATCCCCACCCACACCGACCAGCCGAGCAACGACTCGTACAACGCGAGCGCGCCGGCCACCTACGCACCCGAGTGGCCCGACCCCAGCAGCTACCCGAGCCGGCTGGACAGCTCGGTCTCGGTCGGCCAGGACCCGATCGCCGGCGAGCTGCGCTCCGCGTACGGCAACTCCGACATCTACGGCATGCACTGGCTGCTGGACGTGGACAACGTCTACGGGTACGGCAACACCGCCGGGACCGGTGGGGAGAACGGCCCGAGCGCGGCCGGCCCCTGCTTCATCAACAGCTACCAGCGCGGCTCGCAGGAGTCGGTGTGGGAGACCATCCCGCAGCCGTGCACCGACCTGTTCAAGTACGGCGGCACGAACGGGTACCTCGACCTGTTCACCGGTGACCAGAGCTACTCGCAGCAGTGGAAGTACACCAACGCGCCGGACGCCGACGCGCGGGCCATCCAAGCGGCGTACTGGGCGTACCGGTGGGCGTCGGCGCAGGGCAACGCGAGCGCCGTGTCCGCCTCGGTCGCCAAGGCCGCGAAGATGGGCGACTACCTGCGCTACTCCATGTTCGACAAGTACTTCAAGCAGATCGGCAACTGCACCAGCCCGTCCAGCTGCCCGGCCGGCAGCGGCCGTTCCTCGCAGCACTACCTGCTCGGCTGGTACTACGCCTGGGGCGGCGCGGAGCCGGGCGGCGGCTGGGCCTGGCGCATCGGCGACGGCGCGACGCACCACGGGTACCAGAACCCGGTGGCGGCGTGGGCGCTGTCCACGGTCGCCGCCATGGCGCCGAAGGCGTCCACCGGCAAGTCGGACTGGGCCACCAGCCTGAACCGGCAGATCGAGTTCCTGCACTGGCTCCAGTCGACCGAGGGCGCGATCGCCGGCGGCGCCACCAACAGCTGGAACGGCCAGTACGCCACCCCGCCCGCCAACAGCCCCACCTTCTACGGCATGTTCTACGACTGGGAGCCGGTGTACCACGACCCGCCGAGCAACAACTGGTTCGGCATGCAGGTCTGGGGCATGGAGCGCTGGGCCGAGTACTACTACCTGAGCAAGGACGCCAAGGTCAAGCCCATCCTCGACAAGTGGGTCACCTGGGCCTCCGCCCAGGTGACCGTCGGCACCGGCGGCAGCTTCTCCATCCCGTCCAACCTGAGCTGGACCGGCCAGCCGGACACCTGGAACGCGTCCAGCCCCGGCAGCAACGCCAGCCTGCACGTCAGCGTCGTGGACCGGGGCCAGGACGTGGGCGTGGCCGCCGGCCTGGTCAAGGCGCTGCTGTACTACGCCGCCGCCAGCGGCAACACCGCCGCCCAGACGCTGGGCAAGAACCTGCTCGACGCCCTGGCGACGCACACCGACAACAAGGGCATCGCCATCGCCGAGACCCGCACCGACTACAACCGCTTCGACGACACCGTCTACGTGCCGTCCGGCTGGACCGGCAAGATGCCCAACGGCGACCCGATCGCCTCCGGCGCCACCTTCCTGTCGATCCGCTCCTTCTACCGCAACGACCCGGACTTCGCCAAGGTGCAGACCTACCTCAACGGCGGGGCCGTGCCGTCCTTCACGTACCACCGGTTCTGGGCGCAGGCCGACATCGCCATCGCCCTGGCCACCTACTCGGAGCTGTTCGGCGGCGGCGGGACCGTGAGCCCGAGCGCCTCCATGTCGGCCACCGCCCGCCCGTCGTCGAGCCCGTCGAGCCCCACCTCGCCGAGCCCGAGTCCGAGCCCCAGCCCCACCGGCGGCCAGTCCGGCGCGGTGAGCGCCAGCTACCACGTCGACAGCGACTGGGGCAGCGGATTCACCGCGACGGTCACGGTCCGCAACAACGGGACGTCCACCATCCACGCCTGGCGGGTCGCCTGGACCTTCGGCGGCAACCAGGCGATCACCAACTCCTGGAACGCCACGGTCTCCACCTCCGGCAGGTCGGTCACCGCGGTCAACGCCGGCTACAACGGCACGATCGCGCCCGGTGGCACCACCACCTTCGGGTTCCAGGGCACCTACAGCGGAACCAACGCCGTACCCACGCTGTCCGCGTCGGGCAGCTGAGCCAGCTTCCTCACCCCACCGCCGGCCGCGCCCCGATCCGATGTTCGCAT
>NZ_BAABJQ010000019.1:27987-196105 GCF_039543385.1 Rugosimonospora acidiphila | reverse complement strand
CCCGGCCACGCGACGGCCGCCATACGCCGGGATGCCGGCCTGCTCCGGACTGATCTTCGCCCGCCGCGAGGTGAGGAACGCGCGTACCTCGCTGCGGTTGTCCATGCCCATACCTCTAGGCTAGGCAACTCGCCCGGCGTGAAGGGGTTCCTACCGTTACCCCCTTTGACCGATGTCTGCCCACCGCCTGCGGGGCAACGTCCCCCATCCAAAGGCCCCAGCGCCCGCCCGAAGCCGGATTACCTTTATGTCCCCTCGTGCGGCACCTCGCTGGGGACACCCTCACACCGATGGTGCTATAGGCGGCGAACTCGCCGCGTGTCACGTCAACGGGGCGCTGGGATCGGCGAGCTTTTCGTCTCCGGGCGGGTTGCGGCTGGGCAGACTGAGCCATTCGTAACCGATCAGGGCGAGCAGGAAGGCGGCGAGTAGGCCGAGCGTGGCGAGCGCAGTACGATGTAAGCGCCGATCAGGACCAGCGGTCCGTTTCCGGGTGCACCGGGCGACGGCCAGGCGTCCGGAATCACCAGAGCGGCGACGAACATAGCACCCATCGCGACCGTCGTCCCGGTACGAACCCGGCCGACGTCGGCGCGGGCGTAGTTGCCCATCCAGGTGTACGTCGTCCACGAAATCCACAGCAGTGCCAGGACGAGTAGACCCTGCGCCAGCCTGAGAGGCGTGAGCCGCTGATCCATGAACGTGATGATCCGGGTGAGGGCGAAGACGAACACGAGATCGAAGAAGATCTCAAAAAGCGTCGTCCGATGGGTCTCCTCGGTCAGCAGAGCAGGCCTCGATCGCAAGAACTCCGATCGAGGGCGCCGCGATCGAGAGTGCCCCATCATCACATCTTCTGCGCCGCCCTGACTCCGATGGAGCGAATCGACAATCTCCCTCGTACCACCTGAACCGCATGGGGGCGGCGCTCAGAAACCTCTCATCCTGAATCACTGTCGCGAAACAGCAGCCCACGCCCCTGTGCGGAGTTTTGGCACGGCACAGGGCCCGCATGCCGATCATTCAGCTGCGACAGCACCTCGCCGTGCTGGCCCAGTTCGACGGCCACCGGGGCGCGGGCGACCAGATCAACGACATCCTGGTCAAGCGCGCCTACACCGCACCGCGCGGACGTCTCAGGCGCCCACCAACCGTCGCTCACGATCCTCGCCGGTCGTGATCGTCCGGCTCCGGGGCCGGCTCCGGCTCCCCCGGTTGTGCGCGCAGCGTCTGTGACGGCGACTCCCCATAGCGCGACCGGTAGTCCTGCGCAAATCGGCCCAGGTGCGTGAAGCCCCAACGATGGGCAAGCGCCGCGACGGTTACCCCGTCCCTCTGCTGGGCCGCGACCAGATCCTCACGGACGCGGCGCAGCCGCAGATGGCGCAGGTACTGCATGGGTGAGACGCCGAGGTACTCGCGGAAGGACTCCTGCAGCAATCTGGTACTCACGCCGACGCGCCGGGCCAGCGAGCCGACGGTGAGTGGGCGCTCGGGGACGTGCTCCATTATCGCGATGGCCGCCGAGACGTGGTATGGGGCCTCCTGCGGCAGACCCTCCGCCAGATTTGCGGTGTAGGTGTGCGGTTGGGACAGCAGCAGCCCACGCATGATGATGCGCTCCATCTCCGCGGCAATCAGCGGATTGTGCACGATCCCTTCGGGCTCATTCAACTCGCTGGCGAAGAACATCGCCACGTTGACCCAACTGGCGATGCGCCGGCTCGCGACGTCCATCCGGATCTCGAACCGAAGCGGCTCCCCGACCGGGATGTCGGTCAGGTCGACGAGCTCGCTCTCCAACGCGATCCGATCGATACGAAATACCATCGCGGCCGAGTCGCTGCGCCACCGCATCGTGAAAAGCCCGGTCGGCGACCCCACCGACGGATGCGTGGCGGTCGAGGCGAACTCCTGCCGATCGGTGCGGATGTCCACCCGACCGGAGACCGGCACCTGTACGAAGAAGAACGGCCTGTCGTCATCGGAGACGGTGGTGATGTCGCCGCCATATGCGATGTACATGGGGGTGACCCAGGGCAGCCGTACGGCGTGGATCCGTGCATCCAGGTGACGATCGTTGGAGGCGAACTCCAGCCGGCTGGTGGCCAGTTCCCGCGCGACACATCCCTTGGTCTCGTCGAGATCGGAAGACCGCAGGACCACATGCCGATCTAAGGGAAGTTCAGCCATGACACTCCATCAGTGCACCGGGAGGCTGTGCCGTGACGGATCGGCGGTCCTGCTACCGTGCATCGCTCGTATCGATGTCGTGATAACCATCCGGGTACAGCGGGTCTGGATATAGCCATAGTGCCATCCTGTCGCCGAGTTTCAACCCCCATCGGGATATCAACTACTGCTGATGGCGGGTCGACCGTCGCCGGTTGGCCGTACGGCCCGACCTGCGGTAGGAGGTCGGTCTGCCAGATCAGATGGCGTTTTCAAAAATCGGCGCGGTGGCCGATGTCTTGCCAGTATTCCGAGGGAAAACGTCCTAACGCGTCGTCATTTACGTGCACTCCACGCTTAAGGACATCCCTGCGCCGGGATAGGTTGCGAAGTGCTTCGCGTGAAGGGCTTGACAGGTTCGATGTCACGGGTGTTACCTAGAGCTTGCACAGCCGTCACAGTAGGCAACCACCACCTCGGCTGAGGCACACAACGGCGGCCCGGGCGTCGAGCCAGCGCCGCTCCCGATGGCCCGTTTCCAGGCGTCATCCCGTCGACATCACATCGGCTCCGGCGCTCAGGTACCGATCGCGGAGCCGGAACCAACACTCCCCCACCGCTGGCGATCCCTCCGTGCCAGCGGCCGAGTCGTCCACGAGGAGGAGTTATGTATCCAGGCCTCACGGCATCGAGGGCAGGCGGCGCGCTCCGGGTACTCGCCGGCCTGTCCGCCGCCGCCCTGCTCGCGGTGACCGCTTGCTCGGCATCGTCCACATCAGACAGTGACGGCGGGGCGTCGAAGACACTGACCGTCGCGACGGTCGTCTCGCCACAGACTCTCGACCCGGCCAAGGCGGTGCAGAACAACGCCTGGCTGGAACAGTTGGCCTACGAACCGCTGATCGTTCGCCGGTCGGACGGATCGCTGGCCCCCGGTCTGGCGACCTCCTGGGAGTACCACGGCGAGGGCAACACCACGTTCGTGCTTCACCTGCGCACGAAGGTGCAGTTCTCCGACGGTACCGCGCTGACCGCGCAGAACGTCGTCGACCACCTGACGTACGTCGTGGCCTCGGCGGGCCAGATGGCGTCCTTCCTCGCCGGCGACACGTTCACCGCGACCGATGCGACCACCGTCACCATCACGTCCAAGTCCGCCAACCCGAACTTTCCCGAAATCTTCACCCAGGACTACAACATCGGTGGAGTCATCAGCAGCACCGGATTGAAGTCTCCGAGCGCCCTCGGCACGCAGACGGCCGGGGCCGGCCCCTACATGATCGATACGGCGCAGACCGTCGCCGGCGACCACTACACCTACCTGCCCAACCCCCACTACTACGACCCGCCACAGGTGCACTGGGCGAAGGTGGTCATCAGGGTCATCACCAGCCCGCAGTCCGTGCTCAATGCGGTGCGCACCGGCCAGGCGGACGTGGCCGTCGGCGACCCGTCCACGGTCACCGCGGCGCGTCAGGCCGGCCTGACGGTGGCCGCCGCGCCGTTGCTGTGGAGCGGTGTCGTTCTCGCCGATCGGGGCGGGACGATGGCCCCGGCGCTCGCCGACGTACGGGTGCGCCAGGCGCTCAACTACGCGACCGACCGGGCCGCCATCGCCGGCGCCCTGTTCGCCGGGGTCGGCCAGCCGACCAACCAGATCACGGTGCCGGGCGGATACGGGTACGACCCCGCGCTGGACAAGACCTACCCGTACGACACGGCCAAGGCCCGGTCGCTGCTGACCGAGGCGGGGTACCCGCAGGGGTTCACGCTGCGCATGGTCACACCCGAGTACCAGCAGCTGAACCTGATGGCGCAGGCGCTGAAGCAGCAGTGGAAGCAGGTCGGGGTGAACCTGGAGATCACCGACTATGCCAACTCCAACCAGTACACCTCGGATGCCTTTGGCGGGAAGTTCCCCGCATTCATGACCGCGTTCGGGCAGTTGCCGATCTGGATGGAGGGGCCGTCGCTACTGCTCCCCTCGGCCGCCTTCAACCCGCTGCACCACGCGGATCCGGCGCTGCAGAACCTCTACGACCAGGCGGCGCGGGCCACCGGCCCGGACCGGGACGCCCTCGACCGGCAGGTCGAGGCCTACGTCACCGACCAGGCCTGGTTCGTACCCGTGGTGACCACCAGCCTGCCGTACTACGCCCGCAAGACGGTCACCGGCGTACGGACCTCGGCCAAGGCACCGCTGCTGGAGCTGTACGAGATCAGGACCGCCGGGTAGCACGCGCGGAGCGGGGGGGTGGTGTCCCGCCGCTCCGCTCCCGCGCACCGCCCCGCCGCGGCAAGACCCGCCCCCGCTCACCCGTCCACTACAGAGGCCAGGTGTCCGATGCTCCGAGCCGCACTCCGATGGCTGCTGTCGTCGGCTGCCCTGCTGTTCGTCGTCACCGCGTTGACGTTCGTCCTCGTCTCGCTCGCACCCGGGGACGCCGCCAAGGCGATCCTCAGCAACCAGAGCAGCACCTACAGCCCCGAGCAGTACCAACAGATGCGGCACCTGCTCGGCATCGACCAGCCCCTGCCTGCCCAGTACTGGCACTGGCTGGGCAATCTCCTGCACGGCAGCCTGGGTACCGATCTGTTCAGCGGCCAGAGCATCACCGACGCGCTGGGCGAACGGATCGGCCCCAGCCTGTCCATCACGCTGGGAACCGTTCTGCTCTCCGGTGTGGTGGGCACCGGGCTCGGAGTGCTGTCCGCCCGACGGGCCGGGCTGGTCGGGCGGATCGTGGATGCCGCAGCGCTGGCCGGCTTCGCGGTACCGAACTTCTGGCTGGCTCTGCTGCTCGTCGAGCTGCTGGCACTCAAGCTGACAGTGTTCCCCCCGGGCGGCTATGTGCCGCTGGGCGCGAGCGTGACCGGGTGGCTGCACAGCCTCGTCCTGCCGGTCGCGACGCTGTCGGCCGGCGGGGTCGCGTTCGTCGCGAAACAGACCCGGGACGCGATGACGCAGGTGCTCTCGGCGGAGTTCGTGACGATGCTGCGCGCCCGGGGCCTGTCCACCCGGTCGATAGTGATCAGGCACGCGCTGCGCAACGCGGCCGGTCCGGTCGTGACAGTGCTGGGCCTGCTGCTCGTCAGCCTGCTCAGCGGCGCCGTGGTCATCGAGAGCTTCTTCTCGATACCCGGGCTCGGGCAGCAGGCGGCGTACGCCAGCGGAACCCATGACCTTCCGATGATCACCGGTGTCGCCTTCTGCTTCACGGTGCTCGTCGTCGCGGCGAACCTGCTGGTCGACCTGTCCTACCGGTGGCTCAACCCGAAGGTAGGTGACGCATGAACACGAAACGCGAGCGCAGCGAGGTGTCCCTCAGCCTTTCCGGCGGCAGGTTGGCCGTGGCGACCGCCGGTGCACCCGTGGCTGTGCCGCCGGGCGCCGCGGCACCGGCCTCCCGCCGGTCCCGCAGCCGGCTTCGCTGGCGGCCGCTCGGGCTGGTCTCGGCGGCGTACCTGGTCGCCCTGACCGTCGCGTCGCTGTCGGCCGGATGGTGGGCGCCGATCGACCCCGAACGGCAGGATCTGGCCCACGCGCTGGCCGGCCCGAGCGCCGCGCACTGGCTGGGTACCGATCGCCTGGGTCGGGACGTGCTGATCCGGCTGCTGCTCGGTGGCCGGATCACCCTGGTCAGCGTGGTCGAGGCGGTGGTCGTCTTCGCCGTGCTCGGCATCGGGCTCGGGGTGGTCTCCGGTTATTTCGGCGGATGGGTCGATCGCACCATCGGTTGGCTGTCCGACCTGCTACTCGCGCTGCCCGGCATCATCGTGCTGCTGATGGTCCTGTCGGTCTTCCCCGGTGAGACTCTGGCCACGATGGTCGTGCTCGGCGTCATCAGCTGCCCGTTGCTGCTGCGGGTCACCCGGGGCGTCACCATGGCGGTCCGCCAGGAGCTGTACGTGCGGGCCGCCCGCCTGTCCGGCCTCACTCCGCTGCGCGTCATGTGGCGGCACATCCTGCCCCGCCTGGCCGGCCCGATCATCGTGCAGGTGTTCCTGTTTGCCGCGACCGCCGTGCTCGTCCAGGGCGCCCTGTCGTTCCTGGGCCTGTCCGCGCCCGAGACGCAGGGGCCCAGCTGGGGCAACATGGTCGGCGAGGCGGCCGCGGTCACCGGGCAGGACGGGTGGCTGGCGGTGCCGACCGGCGGGATCATCGCGCTGACCGTACTGGCGCTGGGGCTGCTCGGCGACGCGGTGCACGACGCCGCCGTGGACCGGACCCGCTCCGCCGCCGCCTTGCCCACCCGGCCGGCCAGGCCGGCGGGTCCGCGCCACGGATCCTCCCCCACCGCGCCGCCCGGGCCGGCGCAGCACCCCGCGCTGCTGTCGGTGCGTGGGCTGACCGTCGCCTTCGATCTGCCCGGAGGGCCGCTGACGGCGGTCCGGGACGTGAGCTTCGACGTGTCGCCGGGCGAGTGTATCGGCATCGTCGGCGAGTCCGGTTCGGGCAAGACGGTCACCGCGCGCAGCCTGCTCGGCCTGCTCCCACCGCACGGCCGGGTCACCGGCGGTTGCGCGCGCTTCGACGGGCTCGACCTGACCGCCCTGCCGGAGCGGCAGCTCCGGGCGGTCCGGGGTTCCCGGATAGCCTTGATCAACCAGGAGCCGATGAGCGGGCTGGATCCGTCGTTCCGGGTGGGCAGCCAGCTCGCCGAGGTGGTCCGCCGCCACCGCCACGTCGGCCGGGCCCAGGCCCGGGCGAAGGCGGTCGAACTGCTGGCGACTGTACGGTTGCCCGAGCCCGAGCAGGTGGCCCGCCGGTACCCGCATGAGCTGTCGGGCGGCATGGCGCAACGCGTGTCGATCGCGCTTGCCCTGGCCGGCGATCCGGCGCTGCTCATCGCCGACGAGCCGACCACCGCGCTGGACGTCACCATCCAGGCCGAGATCCTCGCCCTGCTCCGGGATCTGCGCAGCCGCCTGGGCACGGCGGTCATCCTGGTGACCCATGACTGGGGCGTACTGGCCGACGTGTGCGACCGGGCCGTGGTCATGTACGCGGGCGAGGTCGTCGAGCAGGCGGCCGTGACCGACCTGTACCGGGCTCCCCGCCACCCGTACACGCAGCTTCTGCTGCGGGCGAATCCGCATGTGGCGCCGGTCGGGGACGCGCTGCCCACCATCGCGGGCACGGTACCGGCGCCCTCGGAGTGGCCGGCCGGTTGCCGGTTCCGGCCACGCTGCCCGTACGCGGAAGACGTCTGCGGCAGCCAGGCGATCCCGCTGGTAGATGTCGGGTCGGACCGCACGACCCGGTGCATCCGTTCCGAACAGGTGGGGACACGATGACACACGGACAATTCCTGCTCGAGGTGCGTGATTTGGTCGTCCACTATGGACACGGTCGGCGCCGGGCGCCGACCACCGCTGTCGACGAGGTCAGCCTGTGCATCGCCGCCGGGCAGACCGTGGCTCTCGTGGGCGCGAGCGGCTCCGGCAAGTCGACGGTCGGCAACGCCGTACTCGGACTGACCCCGGCCGCCTCCGGCACCGTCACCTTCGCCGGCGAAGACATCACGCACGCCCCACCGGGCCGCCGCCGGGCGCTGACCCGGGACATCCAGGCCGTCTTCCAGGACCCTTACGGCTCGCTCAATCCCAGCCGGACGATCCGGCAGACTCTCGTCGAGCCACTGCTCGCCCACCGGGGCGTCGAGCCGGTGCCGGCTCGGGCGGCGGTGTCCGAGGCGCTGCGCAGCGTCGGCCTGACCGAGGACGTCGCGGACCGGTACCCCGCCGAATTCTCCGGGGGTCAACGCCAACGGGTGGCGATCGCCCGCGCGTTGATGGTGCGGCCGCGCCTGATCGTCTGCGACGAACCCACCAGCGCGCTGGACCTGTCCATCCAGGCACAGGTGCTCAACCTGCTGCGGCAGCTGCAACGCGATCGGGGGGTCAGTTACCTGTTCATCACGCACGACCTCGCGATCGTCCGGCACATCGCCCACCGGATCGTCGTGCTGCGCCGGGGACGGGTGGTGGAGACCGGAACGACCGGGCAGGTGTGCGAGGCGCCGGAGCACCCGTACACCAGGGCGCTGCTGGCCGCCGCCCCCGTCCCCGATCCGGTGGCTCAGCGCGCGCGGCGCGAGGCGTACGAGGCCGCGGCGGTGCAGCGATGACTCTGGCCGCGCCGGTCCGCGCGTTCCTGGACGGTGCCCTCCGGGAGCCGCTGGACTTTCTCACCCTTGAGGAGCAGCGACAGTTCATGCGCCACCTGTCCGACCTGAACTACCTGCGCTACGGCCGCCGGCCGGATCCGGTCGCGTCCGTCGTCGACCACGCGGTGCCCACCGGGGCCGGCCCGGTCCGGGTCCGGGAGTACCGGCCCAGCACGGGCCGCCCGCTGCCGGCCCACATCTTCCTGCACGGCGGCGGATGGTGGTTGGGCGCCGTTGACGAGCTGGTGAACGACGCCATGTGCCGGTACCGCTGCCTGCGGGCGGGGTGTGCCGTCCTGGCGATCGACTACCCGCTCGCGCCGCGGCATCCGTTCCCCGCCGCGGTCGACGCCGCACACGCGGTCCTGTCGCACGTGATCGGCAACCCTGGGATGTGGGACATCGACCCGGGGTCGGTCTCCGTGGGCGGCGTCTCGGCGGGGGCCAACCTGGTCGCCGCGCTGGCCCTGAAGTGCCGGGCCGAGGGTGGCCCGCACACCATCCTGCAACTGCTGGAGGTGCCGGTCCTCGACCTGACCCGCTGGTGCGCACCGGGCGCCCCGGACCCAGACCGCCACCACGCCGACGAGCTGATCGCCGCGGTCAACCGGTACCTGGATGGTCCCGACCCGTCGGGCCCGACGGCCGGAACCGATCCCGTGGCCCGGGGCGGCGAGCGAGTCCGTGAGCGAGCCCGTGCGCCGCTGGCCTCACCGCTGGCCGCGCCCGACCTGTCCGGCCTGCCGCCGGCGCATATCATGACAGCCGAGATGGATCCCCTGCGGGTGGACGGAGAGCTGTACGCGCGCCGGCTGGCCGAGGCCGGCGTGGCGGTGACCCTGCGACCCTGCCCCGGCGCGATCCACGGGGTGTCGTTCCTCACCCGGGTGTGGCCGCCCGCGCGGCAGTGGCAGCGATCCGCGGCCGAGGCGGTGCGGCGGGCGCACGAGCGGACGGGCGGCGCGCCCCACCGAGGGAAGGGAGCACCGCCGTGGCCGACCCAGTGACCATCTACGACGTCGCCGCCCGCGCCGGGGTCAGCATCTCGACCGTGTCGCAGACCATCAACCGTCCCGGCCGGGTCAATCCCCGCACCCGGGATCGGGTGCTGCGGGTGATCGAAGAGCTCGAGTACGTGCCGAAGGCGGCGGCGGTCAGCCACGCACGCCGGGGCGTCGGACGCATCGGTGTGCTGGCCCCCTTCACGCCCTACGACTCCTACCGCCGCCGGCTGATGGGTGTGCTGGCCGAATCGAACGGGGCCAGCTGGGACGTCGTCGTGTACGACCACGAGTCCGCGGCGGCGAGCATGTCGCCGCTGCTGCGCACGCTGCCCGCCACCGGCCGGTTGGACGGGCTGCTCATCATGGGGCTGCCGCTGGACGACGCGCTGGCGGACAACCTGCTGACCCGCGGGCTGCCGACGGTACTGGTGGACAGCTCGCGTGCCGAGTTCAGCACGGTCAACATCGACGACGACGAGGGCGGCTCGATGGCGGCCCGGCACCTGCTGGAGCGGGGCCACCGGTCCTTCGCCTTCGTCCAGGAGCCGCAGGAGTCGTTCGCGTTCCTGTCTCAGGGCCAGCGGCGCAACCGCGGCTTCCGGCGGGCCGTCGCCGACGCCGGGGGCGATCCCGACGCCGTTCACACGGTGCTCACCAGCAATGACATCGCGGGCAGCCGGGAGGCGCTGCACGAGGTGCTGGCCAGGCGGCCACGACCGACAGCTGTCTTCGCCCACCACGACGTGCTCGCCGCCGGGCTGCTGCTGGAGTGCCGCCGGCGCGGGGTACGGGTGCCCGACGATCTGGCCGTCGTCGGGTTCGACGACGGCAGCGTCGCGGAGACGGCGGGGTTGACGACGGTACGCCAACCGTTCGAGGAGTCCGGGCGGCTGGGTACCCGGCTGCTGCGAGACGCCGTACGGGGTGCCGCGGAGCCGATCCAGCGCATCGTGCTCGGACTCGAACTGGTGGTGCGGGAGAGCACCTGACCGGGGCCCGCCCACGAGGCCGCATCGCGAGGAGCATCCGCGACGGCGTTCGGCGCGGTGCCGCCGTCGAGCGGACACCGCTTCGACCAGAACGTGGACATCCGCGCCAGCGTGCGACGGGACGCGCCGGGCAGCGCCCGCCTGCACGGCACCGCCGACGTCGACGTGCACCTGTGCAGGGTGAGCATGTCGTCGTGAGGGTGCGACTCTCACTCACCGCGCAGACCGCGGTGGCCCTCGGGGAGGCGAGCGTGGACGGCGTCCGGCTCGCCCGGCGGCGGTGGGAGATCGGGCTCCCGACCCAACCCGACGACCAGGAGGGCGGCGAGCGTCAGGGCGGCGGTACCGGCCAGGAAAGCGAGGTGGTAGCCGGAGACGAGCGCCTGGTCACCACCGACGGGTAGGCGGGCCGAACGCCAGGATGCCAGCGACGCCAGCAGCGCCAGGCCCGCGGCCCCGCCGAGCTGGCCGGCCGTCTGGTATCCGGCCGAGGCGAGGCCCTGTCGACGGGCAACAGCGGTGGCCAGCGCGCTGACCGGCACCGACTGCACACCGAAGCCGAGCGCCAGCACGCCCAGGATGGGCAACAGCACGGGCATCGCCACCCGGGGCGAAGTCGTCACCAGCAGCAGGGCGCCCACGGCGGCGACCGCGAGCCCGAGGGCGGCCACCATGCGTTCCCCCGCGCGGCGCATGAGCACCGGCGCCAGCATCGAGCCGGCGACAATGCCGACGCTCAGTGGGCTGAGCGCGAAACCGGCCCGGATCGGGTTTAGCCCGAGGACCTCCTGCAGCCACAGCGTGCAGCAGTAGTTGACGGCCACCAGCGCGGCCGAGCCGAGGGCCAGCACCCCGCACGCGGTCAGCACCCGCGCCGACGGAAACTTCGCCGCGAGAGCCGGTGCCGCAGAACCCGGCTCCGGCTGCGCTCCCCCGGTGGCGCCGCCCAGCCGGCGCGCCCCGGCCAACGCCACGACGCAGCACGCCACGGCCGGCAGCCAGAACACCGAGTGCCAGCCGAGCGTACCGGTGAGCACGCCGCCGATCCCCGGGCCGAGCGCCACCGCGCACGCGCCCGCCCCGCTCCACACCGCAAGCGCCCGGGTCCTCTGCCGGGCCGAGCCGGCGCGGCTGACGACGGTCAACGCGGCCGGGCTGAACAGCGCGCCACCGACGCCCTGCACGATCCGGCCGACCACCAACTGGCCACCGGTACCGGCGAGGGCACAGCAGACCGATCCCAACCCGAACAGCACCATGCCGACGGCGAACAGCCGCCGGGGACCGAACCGGTCGGCCGCGTACCCGCCGAAAATCAGGCAACCGCCGAAGGCGAGGCTGTAGCCGTTGACGATCCACGGCAACTGGGCCGCGGACATCCCGAGAGCGTCCTTGATGGACGGCAGGGCGATGGTGGCGATGGTCGCGTCGCCGAGCACGATGACGTTCGCCAGCGATGCCAGCACCGCGCCGGCGGGCAGGCCGGTGCGTGCCGGCACGCCGATCCGACCGGCGGCCACGGAGCGGGTCATCCGGCATCTCGCAGCCGCGGCAGTGACCGGTTTCCGTCGCACGCCGCGAACCGGTGCAGCATCGCGGTCAGATCGTCGGCCAGCGCCCGGAGGTCGTGGCGCGGGTACACGCCGTCGTGCCCGCAGAGCTCGCCGGCGATCCGGCCGTCGGGTCCCCGCCGCAGGATGTAGGACAGCGGCAGCACCTCGGGATGGTCCTCGGTGTGGCGGGGGGCCAGCCGTACCGGATCGATCCCCCGCACCGCGATCCGCAGTTCGCCGTCGGGCGTCGGCACCACGGCCTCGCCGCTGGAGCTGTTGGGCAGGTAGTTGTACCTGGTGTCGAACAGCCGGCCGCCGCGGGCGCTGAGGTCCTCCGCGACGACCTGCCGCACCAGCCCCAGTGGCAGTGCCCGCGCTGTGGCGTCCCGGTGCGCCCGATGCACCCGCTGGAGCAGTTGCCCGACAGTGAGGTGCCCGGACACGTCCACCCGGACCGGCACGTGGTCGAGCAGCGGGCCGACGACGCGGTGCAGCTCCGGCCGTTCCCGACTGGCCCGGGTCACGCCGATGATCACGTCATCGCCTACGGCGTACCGGCGTTGCGCGACGACGGCGGCGAGCAGGGCGGTGTTGAGCCCGACGGCGTGGGCGCCGGCCAGGCGGCGCAGCGCGTGCGCGGTACCCGCCGGGACCTCCGGCAGGGGGCAGGAGATGAACCGTCCACCCAGCGGCGGAACCGCGCACAGTGGCGGCAGGAGGCGCAGCTTCTCGCGCCACCAGGCCTCCGCGTCCGCGTGGCGCCGCCCGCGTTCCCAGGCGGCGAAGTCGCCGATCTGCAGCGGCAGGTCCGGAAGCCTCGGCGCGCGCCCCACCACCGCCGCCCGCACGCACCTGACCAGTTCGTCGTGCAGCACGCCATGCGACCAGCCGTCGAAGATGAGATGGTGGACGAACATCGCGAGCACGTGGTGCCGAGGTCCCATCCTGACCACCAGGACGTTCCACAGCGGCGCGCGGTCCAGCGCCCGCGGTCGCTCGGCCTCCGCGATGATGCGCCGCTCCAGCTCGGCGGACGGGTCGGCCGAGCCGGACAGGTCGAGGTGGCCCAGCTCCACCTCCACCCGGGGGGCCACCAACTGGTCGACGTCGTCGTGTCGGCGCCGGAAGGCGATACGCAGCGCGTCGTGCCGCCCGGCCAGGTCGTCGAGCGCGCGGCTGAGGGCATCGGTGTCCAGCGGGCCGCGCAGGTCCCAGCCCAGCGGGGTGCTGTAGAAGGACCGGCCGTCACGGCAGGCCAGCACCCAGTCCCGCTGGTAGTAGCTGGCCGGCCGGCGCAGCATGTCGTCGATGATCTGGGTCATTGTCCAGTCTCCCGATCGTGATTTGCGGCGGTCAGCTCGCGCACGTCCACGCCGGGTGTCCGCGCGACCGTGGCGAGCACGGTGGCGAAGTGTCCGGCGAGCTGGTGGACCCGCTCCGGTCCGTGCAGGTGGGCGTCGCCCTCGATCTCGCCGCCCAGGCCGCACGAGTCGATCCGGGGTCGGTAGGCCAGCACCGCGTCGCCCAGCCACCACGGGTCGCTGCGCCGCTTGGTGATGCCGAAGGGCAGCTCGACGCCGCCGCCGGGCTCCGGGTCCGCACCGCCCCTGCCCGGCGGCAGGAAGTTGAGGTTGACCGCGAACACCGGCGGTGTCCGGCGGTCGAGCAGGGGAAGGAGCAGGCCGAGGGGCAAGCGATGGTCGTACGCGTCCAGCAACCCCTCGCGGACCCGGCCGACCAGCTCCTGGAAGCTCGGCCTGCCGCCGATGTCGACCACCAGCGGGATCTGATCGGCGAGGCAGCCGACTGTGGAACGCAGCCCGGGACGTTCCCGGTTGCTGACCGTCAGGCCGATGACGACCCTGTCGCTGTTAGCCGCACCGGCGTGCGCGCCGATCACCGCGGCGGCCAGTACCGTCGTCAGCGTGGTGCGGTGAGCGGCGGCCAGCCGCTCCAGCGCGTCGAGAACGTCGCCGGGCAGCCGCGGCAGCGCGGGACGGACCGTCCAGTGTGGAGTGCCCGCCGGGTACGCCATGCCGAGGTGCTGATCCGCGGAGGACAGCGCTTGCGTCCAGTACCTCCACTGCCGTGCCGTGGCCCGCGTCGCCCGCTCCTGCTGCGCGACCTCGGAGAGGGGCAGGCCCGTCGGCGGCGGGGCCGCGCCCCGGCACAGCCGTTGGACCTCATCGGCGAGGACCTTGACCGAGACCAGATCGGACACGGCGTGGTGCAGCCAGATGACCAGCACTCGCTGGCCGGCGAGCACATGCAGCTCCGCCCGCGCGAGCGCGGAATTCTCCAGGACGAATGGACGTTCGGATCCGGCGAGCAACAGCCGCGGAAGTTGGCTGTCCAGGCTCCCGTCGTGCTCGATCACGGTCAACGGAAGCGCTCCCGAAGGCTGCACCCGCTGCCGGACGCGCCCATCCGGGGTGCGAATGAGTACCGTCCGCAGGGCGCTATGCCGCGCGACGAGAGCATCGAGGATCTGCTGGAGGCGGGCCAGTTCCACGTCCGTACCGATCCGGACCACCGCCGGCACGTTGATTGCCGACTGTTCGTGGACGGCACCGCCGGACATGACGAACGACTCCTGCGCGTAGGACGCGGGAAAGGTCCGCGTGCCATCCGTAGTGCTGACAGACATCGTATTTCCTCCTCTGAGTGAGACGGGTCAGCGCGGCGCCGTGACGGATCCGTCCGCCACCGGGACGATCGCCTCATCGTCCGGATTGACCGCCGGTGCGGCGTCCACCCGCTCGGCGAACGCGCGCAGGGTCGGGGCGTCGAGGATGTCGCGAACGGTCACCCGCTTGGCCAGCTGCCCGGTCACCTGTGCCACGACCTCCATCGCCGTCAGCGAGGATCCACCGATCTGGAGGAAGTCGTCGGCGGCCGAGACGCGGTCGAGATCCAGGGCGCTGGCCCACAGCCCCGCCACGAGCTGTTCGGTCGCCGTACTCGGGGCCTCGTACCCACCGGCCGTGGTACCGGCCACGAAGTCCTTGCGGAGCTGCTTTTTGTCGATCTTCCCCAGCAGGTTGCGCGGCAGGTCCTCGACGACGACGATGCGCTGGGGGGCGGCGGATCCCTTGGCCCGCCTGAGGTGTTCCGCCAGGTCCGCCGGGTCGAGGCCCGGACGGGTCCGGACGGCTGCCACCACGGATTCGGTGAGGACCGGGTGCGGCACGCCGAAGACCGCGGCCTCGATCACGCCGGGATACGCCATGGCGGCCGCCTCGACGTCCAGTGTGGACACATTCGTGCCGCCGCTGTTGACCAGGTCGGGATTGCGGTCCACGAGGTAGAAGTAGCCGTCCTCGTCGACCAGGCCCACGTCGCCGGTCCGGGTCCAGCCGCCGGGCAGGAATACCGCCGAGCGAAGGTCCTCCCCGTCGTACCTGCGCTGCGGCGCCTCGCTGCGAAGCTGGACATCGCCAGCCGTGCGCGCGGGTACCACGTCACCGGCGCCGTCCACTATCCGGACCTCGGAGCCCTCGGCCGGCCGGCCGAGGGAGGTCGGGCGGGTGCGGTCGAAGTCGGTGGCGAGCCGGCGCGGCCAGCACTCCGTGGTCGAGTACACGTTGCGGATCCGTGCGGTCGGGAAGAGCCGGGCGAGCGCCTCCAGGGTCGCCGGATGGATCGGCGCGCTGGTGGTCCGCACCTGACGTACGCAGCCGAGGTCGTGTTCTCCGGCCGTCGCGGCGTTGACCAGAGCGATCGCCATGGCCGGCACGAGTACGACATCGGTCGGCCGCTGATCCTCGATGGCGGCCAGGAATTCGGCCGGAACGAATCGCCCCAGCGTGAATGTCCGATGTGGACTCACACACAGCGGCTGGATGAGCAGCCCCTGGCCCACGGTCGTGGCGGGCGGCAACGCGTGCAGCGCCGTACGAGCCTGCCGGGCGCGCGAGCCGCGAAGCGGGTACAGGAGGTTTTCGTGCGTTGCCACGACCCCTCTGGGTACGCCCGTGGTCCCCGACGTGTAAATGATCTCGGCGTCGTCACCGGCCGAGCATGAAACATCGACCGATCCCGTCGGCTGCCCGTCGGCAAGCACCGCCACGGTGTACTGGGGCGTGTCCGGCAGTGGGACCGGACCGCCTCCGACGGCGCAGACCGCACCGGATTCCCGAGCCGTGCTGGCCATCCGCTCGGCGCCGGCGGACTGGTGAAGCGGTACGGCGACCGCACCGGCCTTGAGCACCGCGGCCCAGGCCACGGCGTAGTCGATCCAGGTGCCCGTGGAGCACGGCAACAGGACCCGTTCGCCGGGGCGGACCCCGCGCTCGATAAGACCGTGAGCGGCCCGGTTGGACGCGACCTCCCAATCGGCGAACGTCAGATCTTCGCCGCCGACCACGCGGTGCGCGATGTCCTGCGGACGCTCGGCCGCCCGGTGCCGGAGTTGGGCGGGCACAGTCCATTCATTACTGTTGTCAGGCATAGCGAGTCATTCCCCCGGAAATTCTGATGGTGTCATTACCATTCCTGGTCTCACGAATCCATGTATCCCGAACTACTGCGTGACGCTTCACCCACGCCCCGCGACTTCTTCACAGGGCGGATCACCGGCTCGGCGCATCAACGCACCGCGGTTTACGCTAGGTGCGACTCAACGCCGCCCTCAATCCCATGTGCGCGGCGTCGCTATCCACCTTCTGCAGATTCCACGGCACCCGTAACATCCCGATCAACGACGTAACACGGCGCACGCCCCAAGGCCTGACCAGCAGATATCGGCCGGCTCGGCCGTTGTCGGGCATAGCGAGTCATCCCCTCGGAAATTCTGGTGCAGTCATCACCATTCTCGGAACAAGCAATCTTGCATATATGGATCTCTCTGAACCAGAATTGCGAACATCGCGATGTGGATGTCGCCCACAATTCGTGCGACGCTTTACCCACGCCCCGCGGCCTCTTCACAGGGCGGATCACCGGCTCGGCGCGTCAACGCACCGCGGTTTCACGCTAGGCGCGACTCAACGCCGCGCTCAATCCCATGTGCGCGGCGCCGCTATCCAGCTTCTGCCGACCCCGCGGCACGGGTGGTCAGGGACCCCGCGCCTGTTACGGGGTGGACCGGCTCTCCCGGAAGCGCTGTTGCACGATCGGATCGGACCACACGTTGTGCCGGTGGCGAGGTCCGAGGTCAGATCATCAGGGCGAGTTCGGTGATCGTTGCGGTGACCAGCGGGCTGGGGCGGGAGGTCCACTCCCAGTTCGTAGTGTCCACGGCGGCAATTTGAAGGGAGACATGCCCGGCGATGCTCACCTGAGCCGGTACGGTCGGTGCACACCCCACGCGTCGCTCGCCGCTGTTCGCGATCAGCCAGGGCCGTACTTCTGAAGAACGCGGCCCGGGCGTTCAGGCCCGCGGATGTCGAGGCAGGCGATCTGCCCTGGATCGGCGATCCCGCCCAGTCGCACGACCGATCTCGGCCGATGCCTGATCGCCCCGCCCGCGAGGGCCGTCCAGCGACCGCGCGCCGGGCTTGGGAGGCGTGGGTTGAGCTCGTGAGCCGGCATGGCATCGAAGCCGCACAGCTACGCGCCGCCGCCGTGGAGCGTCCGCCGCTGAAGGTGCGGGCAGGCCCTGCGCGCCGGAAGCTCGGGAATCATCGCTACCGCGCTCCGCCGCGAGGGCTGATCCGCTGGGGATCTGGCAGCCGGCGGGGCCGGGCAACGGGGGATGCCGACAACAGGATGGCGCCGTTCCGGTGTGGCCACACCACCGGAACGGCGCCGCTCAGGGGTGCCGACTGGGTCTGTGCTCGCCTCGCCACAATTCGGCTGGGGCTGCGCTTATGCGGTGCGACAGGTGACCGTCGGCCAGGTCCAGTTACCGTGGTGCTGGATGGTTACGCCCCAGGTGTTGCCGCTGCCGTTCGGTCTCGCGGTCATCACGTTTCCGGTGGAGTCCCAGGTGGGGCTGATGTTCCAGGTAGCGATGATCTTCTCCGGGGGCGGCATTGTCATGGTCACGATCCAGGTGTTCGAGCCGGTGACCGTGACGCCGAGGTTGTACCGGTCGCTCCACACCGTGCCCGCGGACAGCGTCGCGGTGCAGCTGCCACCGGCTGGCGGAGTCGTCGGTGGGGTGGTTGGCGGGGTGGTTGGTGGGGTGGTAGGTGGGGTCGTAGGTGGCGTCGCGGGCGGGGTGGTGGGACCGCCGGTCGACCCGGTGCTGTTGAGGCCGAGGAAGTTGATGGCGTAGGCGACCATGCCGGACCTGGGCAGTTCGTGGCCGGCGCCCGCGACGCTGATCCCCTCGACCGGGGCCTGGGTGGTGTTATTGCCGTACCGGGTGCGGGTCCAGCCGGACTGCGGCGAGTCGGTCATCACCGAGGTCTGGCTGACCCCGTTGAGGTTGCTCCACTGTTTGATCTCTTCGCCGAAGTTGTTGTAGTTCAGCGTGGTGTCGGCGGTGCCGTGCCACAGCTGCATCCGTGGGTACGCACCGGAGTAGCCGGGGTACATCGCCCGGGCCGCGTCGCCCCACTGTTGAGCGGTCTTGCTGATCTGACCGCCCGAGCACTGGCTGTTCCAGGTGTTGGTGCTGCTGCCGGTCGCGAAACAAGTCGCCGGCACGCCCATGAAGGCCGAGGCCGCCTTGAACACATCCGGGTACTCCGCCGCCATCACGTTGGTCATCATGGCGCCGGAGGACACGCCACTGACGAACACGCGGCCGGTGTCCACGTTGTAGCGCTGCTCGGCGTAGGTGACCATCGACATGATGCCCACCGGGTCGCTGCCGCCACCCCGGGTCAGGGCCTGCGGCGAGTAGACGTCGAAGCACTGCCCGCTGCGGGTGGCTTCGGGGAACACGATGATGTATCCGTACTGGTCCGCTGCGGTCACATAGTCGTGGAAGTATCCACTGTAGAGCGCGGAGGCAGTGCCCTGGCAGTAGTGGATGGCGACCAGCAGGGCCGGGTGGGCGGCGACCCGGTCCGGCACGTAGATGTACATGTTGAGGTCGCTGGGATTGTTGCCGAAATTGGTCACCCGGGTCAGCGACGCGGCGGCCGCCGGCCGGACGCCGAGCAGCACGGCCGCGGCGGCCAGCGGCACCACGGCCGCGACCACCAAGGCTCTCAAGAGGCGTCTCACCTCAGAAACTCCTTCCTTGTGGGGGCACTGGTCGGTGTCTGTTGTCAGCCGACCCGGCAACTGACGCGTGGACGGGCGCCGGTGTTGCCGTTGAACATCGTGGTGAAGCCGAACGAGTTGCCGTTGCCGTTGGGACGAGCCGTCATCACGTTGCCGCTGCTGTCCCAGCTGGCGGAGATGTTCCAGGTCGAACTGATCTTCTGGGGCGCAGTGATGGTGACGGTGACGATCCAGTTACTGGAGCCGGTGACGTTCACGGCGGTGTTGTACCGGTCGCCCCACACCGTGCCCGCAGTCAGGCTCGCGGTGCAGCCGGTCGGCGGGGCCGAGGTCGGTGGCGCGGAGGTGGGTGGGGTGGTAGGCGACGCGGTGGTCGAAGTCGGACTCGGGCTGGGGCCGCCGGCGCTGCCGATGCTGCCCGGCACCGACGTCAGCGCGCTGAACCAGGTGGCGGCCATCTTCTCGTATCCGCCGGCGTTGGGATGCACGCCATCGGCCAGGTCGGCGGTGGTCAACGCGCTGTGCATGTCCACCAGGTGCACGTGCTTGCCGGCGCTCACCTTGCCCTGCACGATGCCCGGGATCGCCGCGTTGAACGTGCGGACGTTGGTCTCCAGGCTGGCCGAGCCCAACGGGATGATCGTGGCCACGAACACCTCCGCGCTCGGTGCGGTCGCGGTGATGTGATCGATCAATGTGGACAGTCGGGCCGGGGCGCTTGACAGGTTGTAGTTCTGCGCGATGTCGTTGGTGCCGATGTGCAGCAGAATGGTGTGCGGCGTATAGGCGTTCAGCCAGCTCACGATGTTCGCATCGAGTTGGTCGATGCGCCAGCCCGAGTGGCCCTCGTGGTCGTGGTCTCCCAGGCTGGCCGGCCCGTTGGCCAGGGAGCCGACGAAGTCCACCCGGTACCCGCCGGTCTGGAAACGCTGCCACAGACCGATCCGGTACCCGCCGGGCACCGTCAGGCCGTCCGTGATCGAGTCGCCCAACGGCATCACCCTGGTCCCACCGTTGGACTCGGCGTTCGCATTACCGATGCCGATCAGCACGGCCGCGGCGACGGCGAGTGCCGCGACCGCTGCCATCCACCGACGACGTGTGCTCATGATTCACCTCCGTAAAGTTCGAACTTCAGTTGGTGGGTCCGGTGCAGCCGCCGACCGGCACCGCCGATATTCATGACAGGCTCGGCTGTCGGGCGGCTCTCGTTTGGAGATCGTGCGGCCGGACACGGGTCGCCCCCCGCCGACCCAGACGCTCCCGGACCCGGCCGCCCGCGAAGTGCCCGGGTCTGTGGACCCCTCACGGGCGGCCAGTCGGATCAAGGACGGGCGCAGCCGACCACGGTCGGGTTGGTGGCGCCGTTGTTGCCGGTGAATCTGAAGATGATGGCGGGGTTCTACGGTCAGCCGACCCGGCAACTGACGCGTGGACGGGCACCGGTGTTGCCGTTGAACATCGTGGTGAAGCCGAACGAGTTCCCGTTGCCGTTGGGACGAGCCGTCATCACGTTCCCACTGCTGTCCCAGCTCGCGGAGATGTTCCAGGTCGAACTGATCTTCTGGGGCGCAGTGATGGTGACGGTGACGATCCAGTTACTGGAGCCGGTGACGTTCACGGCGGTGTTGTACCGGTCGCCCCACACCGTGCCCGCGACCATGCTCGCGGTACAGCCGGTCGGCGGCGCGGAGGTGGGTGGGGTGGTGGTAGGCGGGGCGGAGGTCGGCGGGGCGGAGGTGGGCGGTGCGGTGGTGGGCGGGTTGCTCACCGGGGTACCGGTGCCCAATGCGGAGAGCACCGCGCTGTAGGCGGCCTTCTTGTTGCCGCTGCCGTCGAAGAGCAGCGGGCTCTCCCCGCTACGCCAAGAGTCGCTGTCGCGGATGCCCCACACGGTGATGCCGGCGCAGCGAGCCACGCGCATGCACGCGGTCACGGTGTTGGTGTACGCGGCCGAGGGCGCTTGCGCGATGTCCAGCTCGGTGAGCTGTACGTCCACTCCCAGGGCGGCGAAGTTGGACAGGGTGGTCTGGAAGCTGGCCGGTGGACCGCCGGAGCCGAAGTGGCTCTGGAAACCGACACAGTCGATGGGTACGCCCCGGGCCTTGAAGTCGCGGACCATGGAGTAGACACCCTGGGTCTTGGCGTCGGTCCAGTTCTCGATGTTGTAGTCGTTGTAGCACAGCTTGGCGGCCGGGTCGGCGGCGCGGGCGGTGCGGAACGCCTCCTCGATAAAACCGTTGCCCAGCACGTTCTGGAACACCGAACTGCGGTGCTGGCTGCTGCCGTCGGCGAATGCCTCGTTCACCACGTCCCAGGCGTAGATCTTTCCCTTGAAGTGGCTTATCTCGGTGGTGATGTGGTTGTCCATCACGCTGCGCAGCGTGTTCGCGTCGGTGATGCTGCTCACCCAGCCGGGCAGTTGGTTGTGCCAGACTGTGGTGTGGCCACGCATCTGCTGCCCGTGGGCCAGGGCGTGGTTGACGATCTGGTCGGCCGGGCCGAAGTTGAACGCGCCGCGGGACGGTTCGATGGTGTCCCACTTCATCTCGTTCTCCGGGGTGATCATGTTGAATTCCCGGTCGAGGATCGTCGAGTAGGTCGAGTCACCGAGCTTGCCCGACGCTACCGCGGTGCCGAAGTACCGCCCGGACGCGGCGGCCTGCGCGCCCAGGGTGCTGGCGGCCTGCGCCGCGCCGGGCGCCAGCAGCGCCACGCCGGACGCGGCGAGCACCGCGGCGGCGGCCGCCAGGCTGAGCGCCAGGCGTCGACTCCGCCCCGGTCTGGTTCGATGGTTCATGGTTCTCCTCCAGGGTCAGGCGATGTTGCAGGACGAGCCGTTGAGGTGACGGCGATAGGTGCTATGTCGGCTGTAGTCGGCCGGGCTGCCGCTGGCGGGTGCGGGCGAATCGTCACCGCTCACATCAGCGCCTGCGGGCAGCGCCGGCGTTCTGCGGTCAGCCGACCTGGCAACTGACGCGTGGCCGCGCGCTGGTATTGCCGTTGAACATCGTGGTGAAGCCGAACGAGTTTCCGTTGCCATTGGGCCGGGCGGTCATCACGTTGCCGCTGCTGTCCCAGCTGGCCGAGGTATTCCAGGTCGAACTGATCTTCTGGGGTGGGGTAATGGTCACCGTGACGACCCAGTTACTGGAACCGGTCACGTTCACGGCAGTGTTGTACCGGTCGCCCCACACCGTGCCCGCAACCATGCTCGCGGTACAGCTGGGCGGCGGTGCGGTGGTGGGCGGCGTAGTGGTCGGTGGTGCCGAGGTCGGTAGGTTGCTCGGTGATGGTGATGGTGATGGTGATGGTGATGGGCTGGCGCTGGGTGATGGGCTCGTGTCGGGTCCGCCGGTGATGCGGTAGGTGACCTGCGACCGGGCGGGAATGGTGGCGTTGAAGGTCCCGCTGGACAGCGGCACGGTCGGCTGGGCGGTCATGTTGTTGGCGTCGTTGGTGAGGTAGGGCGCGACCGTGCCGCTGGAAAGTCCGGCGTTGCTGAGCGTGTAGCTGGTCGAGATGGCGGTGGTCGCGGTGTTGAGGACCACGATCACCACAGACCCGTCGCTGTTGCGGTAGGCGCTGGCCTTCAGGTTGGCGTCCCCGCTGTTGGCGGCGATGCGTACCGCGCCGGGGCGGATGTAGCGGCTGTAGCCGGCCAGGGCGTAGTACCGCTTCGACGGGGTCAGCGTCGAGCCACTCAGTCCGATCAGCGAGCTGTCGTGGCTGGTGTTGCTGATTCCCCACCAGTACAGGAACGCGTTGAGGTTGGCGCCGGTCATACCGGCGTAGATGCGCTGCGCCCAGGTGATGCCGGAGGCCTCGTTGGTGCTGTCCCACGCGGTGGTCCAGGTGGCGCCGTTGACCGACCACTCGGACTGCCACAGGTGCCGGCTACCGGTGCCCAGCGGTGTCGCGGGCGCGCCACCGTAGCCGTGGCTGGTGAACAGTCCGGTGCCCGCGTTGGCAGCCGAGTTACCGGAGATCGCGCTGAGGTAGCTGGGCAGCAGGTTGAACCCGACGGTGTCGCAGCACGCGACCTCGGTGGACAGCCCGGAGGCGCTCATGGTCGGGCCGAGCACCGACAGGAAGCTGGCGGCCTGTGCCGGGTTGACCAACATGCTTGAGTAGGTGGTCGTCAAGGACGGCTCGTTGACGAACCCGACGGCGGTCGGCGTGATCCCGGCCGATGCCCAGTACCGGGTGTGCTGGACCAGGTAGTTGGCGTAGGCCTGCCGCCAGTCGCCGCTGCCGCACGACGCGCCCGGGGTACCGCACAGCGAGCCGCCGTTGGCATCGCTGCCGTTGGTCTTCATGAAGCCCGGCGCGCTCCACGCGTCGTTGTAGAACGTCGTGAGGCCGTAGCCGTTCTTCGCCTGCTTGGCCAGCCACAGCTGCCCCTGATCCTGGGCGTCCCCGCCGCTCCAGACATACGTCGGCGTCGCCGACGGGCCGGCCGGGGCGTGGGGTTCGATGCTGTTGGCGTCGGCGGGGATGAGACTGCGCAGGATGCTGAACCCGGCGCCGTTGGTCGGGCTGAACAGCAGGTCCAGCGCCTGTTGCCGGGCAGTGGTGCCGAGGTTGCGGATCGAGTCGGCCTGACCGAAAGCCTCGGAGACACCGAAGCCGTCGATCGTCTGGTACGTGGTGGCGCCGTTGACCGACACCGTCGACGCGGCGCTCGCGGGCAGCTGGCCGACCGCGATGACCGCGCCGATTCCGACGAGCCCCGCCCCTGCGGCGGCGGCGATGGACCGGATACGACGTGCGGTTCGAGGCATACGAGCCTCCAGATCCTCTCCCCCGCCGGGCTCTCGGCCCGACGGCTGTGGTCACCGATGGGATACCTGGGTATTCGGCGCCTCTGGCAATCGGCGCCATCGCGGATGGTTCCGGGATTCGCGGCCCGCGCCCGTCTCCCGTGGTCGGGCGGCGCGGTCCGCTACGCGGCGCCGGCTCTCAAGAGTCGCCGCCGGGAGCTCCGGGCGCCGCCGTCGGTGAAAGCCGGTCGGCGGCCATGCATACGTCACGGACTGATGCGGGTGGTGTCGTCGTTGATGGGCGCCGCCGGCGTGTGCGGGTGGATTCTGCCCGCACACGCCAGAAGGGTCGATGTTGTGGTCAGCCGACCCGGCAGCTCACCCGTGGACGGGCACCCGTGTTGCCGTTGAACATCGTGGTGAAGCCGAACGAGTTCCCGTTGCCGTTGGGACGAGCCGTCATCACGTTCCCACTGCTGTCCCAGCTCGCGGAGATGTTCCAGGTCGAACTGATCTTCTGAGGCGCAGTGATGGTGACCGTGACGACCCAGTTACTGGAGCCGGTCACATTCACGGCGGTGTTGTACCGGTCACCCCACACCGTCCCCGCGACCATGCTCGCAGTGCAGCTAGCCGGCGGGGCAGAGGTGGGCGGGGCGGAGGTCGGCGGGGCGGAGGTCGGCGGGGCGGAGGTGGGCGGGGCGGAGGTCGGCGGGGCGGAGGTCGGCGGGGCGGAGGTCGGCGGGGCGGAGGTCGGCGGGGCAGAGGTCGGGGTGCCGCCGGTGAGGGTCGGGGTCGTCCAGTCCCGCCAGTCGGCCAGGTTGCCGGACTTCAGGCTGGACACCCTGATCACGCCGGCCGCGTTGCCCGTCCTCAGCAGGAACTTCTGGAGGTTCTGCTGCAGCGGGGTCTTCCACTCGGGCCGGACCGCGCAGTGCGTACCGTCCTGGATGTCGGACCAGTAACTGATGTTGTCACCCGCACCCAGCGCCTTGTAGACCTCGGCTCCGCCCAGGGCGGCAACGCTGCCGGACTTGGCGGCCAGCCAGTCGATGTGGGGGTTCTCCATCATGAACAGTCCCCGCGGCGCCACCATGGCCACCATCTCGTGCGTGTCCACCGGCAGCGTGTTCGGGTTGCCCGTGAAGGAGCTGAACGCATCCCCCAGCCACGGCTGCTCGGAGTAGGCACTGCTCAGAGGCTGCGAGCCCGATTCCCCAGGAATCCCACGGAAGATGGGAGCCCCACCGCTGCCCGACTCTATCGGCATGGTCAAGGCGATGCGCTCGTCGAAGGCGCCGGTGACGAATGCGCCCTTGCCGTACCGCGAGCAGCCCGTGACACCCAACGCGTCGGCCTTGAGGATGCTGCCGCCCGACTGCTGGATGACGTCGATGATCCGGCTGACCCCCCAGGCCCAGGCCATCAGCAGACCCGTGCTGCTGGACGAGCCGTAGAGGGTGTAAAACGCACCCTGCTTGTTGGTGCGGGGCGTACCCTCAGCCCCGACCGAAAGGGGGTTGTAGTTGATGACGGCGACCCCGGCGCCCTGGATGGTCGACGTGTCCGCGCCCAGGCCCGCGAACACCACGACGGCGGGGAAGGGCCCGGTTCCGCTGGGCAGGCTGACGCTCGCCGAGAAGCTGGCGCTCCTGCCGTTGTCCGACACGTTCACCGTGATGCCGGTCCTCGACACGGTCCCCGTGACACTCGCCGGCTTCGCGGGCTTGGTGCCGTAGACGTACTTCTCCGCCAGTTGCTCGATCTCTTCCCGCCGGCAGGTCCACTCGGACTGGGTGCTGATGCGCGTGCCGTCCAACTTCTTGAAGGGGTCGGGAAGCTTGGCGTTGGAGGTCAACGAGCCGGGCAGCGACACCGGACAGCTGGCGCCCTCATCTTCGACACCGATCGGGGCCGGCGCGGCGGCCTCGGCGGTAGTGGTTCTCGCTACTACTGTTGCCGCTCCAGCGACCGTGAGCGCCGCTATCGCCAGCGCGATGACTCTCCAACGGATCTTTGAGCGGGCCAGGCTGATCCTCATGAGGACTCTCCTTCAGGGTGGGGTGAGGGAGGCCAGCGCCGTGATCGAAGATCACGGATGACTGAATACGTCCAAGAGTCGAGCACGTTACCAACGCGCGTCAATATGTTTCCGGAAGTTTTCGCATCATTTTCGAGGGTCATCACGCAGCCGCCAGGAAGCGCGTCTACCGCCAGTCAACCGACTTCTCCCGCCGCACCACCTGGGCCCGGCCCAGGTGGCAGCGCCTAGACGCATGACATCTGCGCCGAGTGACCGACGCTAGTTATCGGGGAGTTTCCGGTAACTAGGTCTCTGGCTATTCATCCAAGGCAGCGGTGAGCAACTGTCGTAGGCCTCACCAACCTCAACAGGTACCTCGACGGGCCGAACGCCGCGACGCCGGCTGCGCGGCGACCAGACCGCGGCAGCGAGCAGGGAAAGGGGCCGCGATGGCCAACGCAGCCCTCGTTGTTCGTTACACGGGTCGTCCCTTCCGATCCAGGGTGGAGTCGACCGGGAGACGCGCAGCGTCCCAGGGCCGGATCTTTACGCGTGGCGCCGAGCGGAGATCAGCCCGGAGTTCGGCCACGCCGGTACGGGGAGGCGTTGCCCCGCCTCCCTTGACCTGCCGTGCGATCGACGCCTACGCGGCGCCGGCTCCCTGGAGCCTGATGACGACCAATCAATGAAACGTTCCGTAGTATGAGACGGATCGTTTCCGGCCGCAAGCCCCGTGGGAGGAGCAGCCCGATGCGGGGCGGCGGCGTTACAGGCAATCCGGATACTCTGTTCGGGTGACGGCGGAGGCTCCTGGCGTGGTGCGCCGCGGACGCCGGCGCGGCGAGTTGACGGTGGCCACGATCGCTCGACTCGCGGGCGTTTCGCCTCCCACCGTGTCGAGAGTTCTCAATGGGAGGTCCGGCGTCGCCCTGGACACCCGGCGGCGCATCGAGGAGCTACTACGCGAGCACGGCTACCGCCGGCCGACCATGGTCGGCCCCTCATCCGGCGTCGAGGTGGTCTTCTACAGACTGCAGAGCCACCTGGCCATAGAAATCATCCGCGGTGTACAGGAGGTCGTCGGCCACCACGACCTGGGCGTCGGCTTCACCGAGGTACTGGTCGACACCTCGAAGGACCGGTCCTGGGCGGAGCACCTGCTGGCCCGCCGCCCGGTCGGCGTCATCGCCACGCACTCGTACTTCACCCCCGAACAGCACGCCCAACTCGCCGCCAGCGCGATCCCGCTCGTCGCCGTGGACCCGAGCGGGCAGCCCCACCAGGCGGTGCCGACGGTCGCCGCGGCGAACTGGAGTGGCGCGGTCGGCGCCACCCGACACCTGCTCGACCTCGGTCACCGGCGCATCGGCATAATCAGCGGACCCAGTGGCAGCCTGCTCGCACGGGAACGGTTGGAGGCCTGCCGGGCCACGATGGAGACCGCCGGGCTGCCGGTCGATGCGTCGCTGATCCGCGCCGGCCGGTTCTTCGTCGAGGACGGCCTCGCCCTCGGCCGCGAGCTGCTGAGCCTGCCCCACCGGCCCACGGCCGTGCTGTGCGGCAACGACCTGCAGGCACTCGGCGTCTACGAGGCCGCCCGCCAGGCCGGCGTGCGCATCCCCCAGGACCTCAGCGTGATCGGCTTCGATGACATCGAAAACACCAAGTGGTGCGGTCCGCCGATGACCACCGTGCACCAGCCGTTTCGCGAGATGGGCGCCGCGGCCGCGAACCTGCTGCTCACGCTCGCCGCCGGACATACGCCGCCCCAGACCCGGATCGAACTGCCCACCACGCTCGTGGTCCGCGAGAGCACCGCTCCCCCGCGCCCGTAATCCGCCGATTGGCACCTTCACGCGCCGTGATCCGCCCGGGTAGGGCCGATTCGCCCGCCTGCGTGAGATTGCTGAAACGATCCCTTGAATTTCCGGAAACGTTTTGACACTCTAGTCATCGACCGATGTGGCTGTTAGCGCTCACACCCGCCCTCTTGCGCAATGTCCTTCGAGGAGTGGCCATGGAGATGGGACGTCGTCGGCTCGGACTGGTCGCTGTGGTCGCAGTGGCGGTGGCGGCCGTCGGCGTGGTGATCGCGCCCGCCGCCCAGGCCTCGACCGGATGCCGGGTCGACTACACGGTGACCAACCAGTGGCCGGGTGGCTTCGGCGCCAACGTGAACATCACCAACCTCGGTGACCCAGTCAACGGTTGGCGGTTGACCTGGTCGTTCACCGCCGGACAGACGATCACCCAACTGTGGAGCGGTGCGGTTGCCCAGTCCGGCGCCGCAGTGACGGTGACCAACGCCAGCTACAACGGCTCGTTGGGTACCGGGGCTGGCACGTCTTTCGGCTTCAACGGGGCATGGACCGGGGCCAACCCGACCCCGACGAGCTTCGCGCTCAACGGGGTGACGTGCACCGGCAGCGCGTCTGGTGGGGGTACGGGCGCCTCACCGCCGCCGTCCTCGCAACCGCCATCCTCCCCGCCCCCGTCATCAGCACCACCGTCGTCGGCGCCGCCGTCCTCGCCACCCGCAGGAGGCTCGATGCCGAGCACCTTCCGATGGAGTTCCAGCAGCGCACTGATCGCGCCAAGGTCGGACTCCACCCACACCATCGCCGGCATCAAAGACCCCTCGGTGGTCTACTACAACGGCAAGTACCACGTGTTCGCCAGCGCCGCCAACGCCTCCGGATACAGCCTGGTGTACCTCAGCTTCACCGACTGGTCACAGGCCGGCTCGGCCACCCAGTACTACCTGGACCGCAGCGGGATCGGCACCGGGTACCGGGCCGCGCCGCAGGTGTTCTACTACGCGCCGCAGAACCTGTGGTACCTGGTCTACCAGACGGGCAACGCCTCCTACTCCACCAACAGCGACATCAGCAACCCGAACGGGTGGAGCGCGCCGCGAAACTTCTACCCGTCGATGCCGAGCATCATCTCCCAGAACATCGGCAGCGGTTACTGGGTCGACATGTGGGTGATCTGCGACAGCGCCAACTGCTACCTGTTCTCCTCCGACGACAACGGACACCTGTACCGGTCGCAGACCACCCTGGCGCAGTTCCCCAACGGCTTCACCAACACCGTCATCGCCGCGTCCGATGCCAACCGCAACAACCTGTTCGAGGCCAGCAACGTCTACAAGGTCGCCGGAGCCAATCAGTACCTACTGATCGTGGAGGCGATCGGGTCGGATGGGCGCAGATACTTCCGATCCTGGACCTCGCCCACCATCAACGGCTCCTGGACGCAACTGGCGGCCACCGAGAGCAACCCGTTCGCCCGGGCCAACAACGTCACGTTCAACGGCACCGCCTGGACCAGAGACATCAGCCACGGCGAGATGCTCCGCGCCGGATACGACCAGACCCTGACCATCAGCCCCTGCCACATCCAGTACCTCTACCAGGGCCTGGACCCGAACGCGGGCGGCAGCTACAACACTCTGCCCTGGCGGCTCGGCCTGCTCACCCAGACCAACTCAACCTGCTGACGGGAGGTAAATCCGATGGGCACGCGTGCCAGACGGCTCGGCGTGGGGCATCCGAAATCAATGCCCGAACGTGACCTGGCAGTTTCACGATCGGGTCCGCCGTCGCCCAGACCGGATCGACTACTCGCGTCGGCGGTGGCCACCGGTCGTGGTCGCCACCATCACGCCGGGTCTCCAGCGATCTCGGTGCCGCGGCCTCACCCGCGCCCATGCTTGCGCTCCCCCACATCGCGCCTCGCCAGTCAACCCGAGGGGATTGGTACACCAGGATGACGAACCAACCCGTGCAGGCACATCAGCGCTCGACCGTACGACGGCTTGGCCTGTCCCGGCTCTTGGTAGGAGCTACGAGCTTGCTCCTCGTCGGATCGGCGCTCGTGTTCGGCCGCACCGCCGGCGCGGCCACGACGCTCGACGCGGCGGCCGCCAGCAGCTGCACCGCGTCGATAACACCCGGCACCGTCTGGGGCGACCGGTACAACACCTCGGTCACCGTCACCGGGGACAGCGACTGGACCGTGACCATCGCCATCACCGCACCGCAAAAGGTCTCCACCACCTGGAGCGGCACCTTCAGCTGGAGCAACAGCGGGTACACGATGACCGTGCGGCCCAACGGCAGCGGCAACACCTTCGGCTTCACCACCATGAACAACGGCAACTCCAGCGCCCGGCCCCAGATCACCTCCTGCACCGGCGCCGGTAGCAGCACCCCGACGACATCGCCGACGACGCCCCCGACCACTACGCCCCCGACCACAGCGCCGCCGACCACGCCGCCGCCGACCGGCACGTGCACACTTCCGTCGACGTACCGCTGGACATCGACGGGCTCGCTGGCCACCCCGAAGTCGGGCTGGGTCGCGCTCAAGGACTTCACCACCGTCCCTTACAACGGCCAGAATCTCGTCTACGCGACGACCCACGACACGGGATCGACCTGGGGCTCGATGAACTTCGGCCTCTTCACCAACTGGTCCGACATGGCCTCGGCCAGCCAGAACGCCATGTCCTCCGCCACCGTCGCGCCGACGCTGCTCTACTTCGCCCCGAAGAACATCTGGGTGCTCAGCTACCAATGGGGTCCGACCGCCTTCTCTTACCGGACATCGAGCAACCCCACCAACGCGAATGGCTGGTCATCGGCGCAGACGCTCTTCACCGGAAGCATCACCGGCTCCAGCACGGGCCCCATCGACCAGACCCTGATAGGTGACGGCACGAACATGTATCTGTTCTTCGCCGGCGACAACGGCAAGATCTACCGGGCCAGCATGCCCATCGCAAACTTCCCGGGCAGTTTCGGCGCCACCGCGACGACCGTCATGAGCGACACACAGAACAGTCTGTTCGAAGCACCTGAGGTCTACAAGGTTCAGGGCCAGAACCAGTACCTGATGATCGTGGAGGCGATCGGGGCGAATGGTCGCTACTTCCGCTCGTTCACGGCCACTAGTCTGAGCGGTTCGTGGACACCACAGGCCGCAACCGAAAGCAACCCCTTCGCCGGCAAGGCCAACAGCGGCGCCACCTGGACCAACGACATCAGCCACGGCGAGCTGATTCGCACCACCGCCGACCAGACCATGACCGTCGATCCCTGCAATCTCAAGCTGCTCTACCAGGGACGTTCCACCAGCTCCGGCGGCAACTACGGCCTCCTGCCCTACCGGCCGGGCCTGCTGACACTGCAGCGCTGATGGCGTGACGCCGGCCCCAGCCCTTGGGGCCGGCGTCACCTGGCGCGGGGAGCAACAGCTCGACGGGGGTGGCGGCGGCTCGGCCTGGGATCATCCCCGCCTGCACGGGGAGCACCGACCACGGGCGTGACCTCCTACCCAATAGCCAGGATCACCCCACGGGCAGGGCCATCCCCGCGTAGATCGCGGACCTGGGCTTTTCCGTATGCCACGCGTCCGCCGCAGGCGAAGCGCCCAAAGAACTCACGCACCACCGCGGGGCTACGGGCGGACGGTGCCGGACATGTTGCTGACGCGCCCCAGCGTGTCGAAGTCGATGCGCAGCGTGGAGCCGTCGGCATGCTGCGCGGTCACCGAGGTGGGCGCCGGGTCCAGTCGCATCGACTGCTGGTGCAGGAACGACTCCACGACGATGCGGTGGTCCACCGGGAAGCTCGCAATGACCTGGCCCAGGACGCTGAGCGCGCGCTCCGGCCGGACCGGCGCGGTGATCTGCGGCGGGGCGTCGTCGAGGTGGAAGAAGACCGCACCGCCGTCGTACGGGCCCCGGTAGTAGCACCGGCCGGTCAGGCCCGAGGCCAACAGGGCGAGACGGTGACCGTCGGCGCGCGCAAGCGCAAACGCGGGCTCGGTGAGCTCGGCAACTCCCTGACGGTGACCGTACTCGCGCAGCCAGCCGCACAGCTGCAGCAGCGCGGGCGGCAGGCCGCTTGCCTCGTTGGCCCACGCCCACAGCCAGCTGCCGTCGTCGTGGCTCTCCGTACCGAGGAGCTGGACGCGGTAGCGCAAGTCGTCACCGAATGTCACGGTGCCGCTGGTCAGGTCGAGTTGCCAGTCACGCTCGCCGATCACCTCGCTCAGCGCCATCTGGCGGGCTACTCCGGTGGCGACATGCTCGGCAAAGAGTCGATCAAACGTCAGCATCGTCGCAGTGTGCCAGGCCGCAGGGACACCTGCCGACGCACACGGTGCGTCTCCGACCTGCCTGCGCACGCGCCCACGTCGGCGGCACCGGGGTAGACGCCCGCAAGCGCGCTCGTGTGATTGCTGTTCGGAGCTGATGTAGCCGTGCCGGGCGCGCCCCGCTGGCGGCCCGGGTTCGGTCCGCTCGGCTCGCCGGGTCGACGGTGTGCGGCGCAGACTCGCGACGCTAGGGGGCGCCGCGGGCAGCCTCATCGGATGTTCGCCGTCGAGGAGCACAGCTGGCCGGGCCGCGAGCGGGCCGCCCCTCTGCTATGCCGCATGCCGATCAACAATCGGTTGAAGGGCAGATCCCTCCCGCGTCAGTGCCAGTGCCGTCCTGTGCGGCACGTGCGACGCGTGTGATCATCGAAGTGAAGGCCGCCGCCTCCAACGCATCAAGCGGCGCCAGGAGCCGGCGCTGTTCCTCGCGTACTCGGCCGCTGTACTCGGTCAAGGCGGCGCTTCCAGAGTCGGTGATCAGCACCTGCCGGACCCGCCGATCGGATGGATCCGGGCGACGTTCCACCAGGCCGGCGGCCTCGAGCTCGTCGAGCAGGTAGGTCATCGCTGTGCGGTCAAAGTCCAGCTGGTTGGCAAGTGCCAGTTGCGAGGGCCGCCGGCCCAGCGATAGCGCTGCCAGCACGAGGTACCCGCGGGGGCCGCCCGGCAGGTCGCGCACCGAATCTGCGACCCGGTCGTAGAAGACGCGCTTCACTACGGCAAGGCCCCACCCGAGCTGTGCCCCTGCCGCATAGCTCGGCTGGCCATCTCCTTCGCACGCCTTGCCCCGCGTCGTGGTGTCGCCGGCGGGATCCATGCGGCAACCCTACGTCGCCATGAGGGCGGCCGATCATCAGGGAGACGTGCTGTCAGTCACATCATCACAGGTCAGATAATCTTGTTCCAAGACGATCTGTCGAGTTGAATAGTTCCCGGCGAACCGCTGCCCTATCGCTGAGGAGTCCCGATGACCACTGAACTGATCTCGCGCCTACTCCAGTCCGACACCGCCGTCGGCTCGTGGACGCTCGACCCCGCTCGCACAACGGTCCGCATCTCCCACAAGACCCTCTGGGGCATGGCGACCGTGAAGGGCGCCTTCGCCGACGTGCGTGGCGCCGGTGAACTCGGAAGTGATCACTCCGTCACCGGCACCATCACCGTTGGTGCCGCATCGATCGACACCAAGAACGCCACGCGCGACACCCACCTGCGCAGTGCCCGGTTCCTGGACGTCGAGAGGTACCCCGACATTGTCGTGACCGTGAAGTCCGCGCGGACCACCGGCGAGGCGATCGAATTGAGCGGCGAACTGACGATCAAAGGCGTGCGGGAACCGGTCACGCTGATCGTCGAGATCACGGCGTTGGCCAGGACCACCCTCGCTGCGCATGTCACCGGGAGGGTTGACCGCCACCGCTTCGGCGTCTCCGGCAACCAGCTGGGCATGATCATCGGCCCAGCCACCATCGACGTCGACGCAGTGTTCACCCGAGCCTGACCTGCGCCCCATCAATTCCAGTGCCTTTCAGGCACCGGTAACAGCCAGGTCGTTCCGTGGTCGTGGCTGCGCACCCGGGCTCGGCCAGCTGACCTGGGCGACAGCGCAACAGCTGAAGGCCAGCCCTTCAGCCTCGTACTCGAGGTGTCCCTGGACGCCGGGGTCGCAGTCGCGCGCCCTCCACTTTCACACGTTCATCAAGTGCAACCGGCGCCAGACGTTCAGGACGTAGGCCAGGTTGACCAGATCGGTATGCAACATTCTGCGCGAGGTACCTGTGTTGGGAAAGGGCAAGGATGATGGACGACGCGATCGGTAGGGTACGAGCAGAGCCGTCGACGATCGCAGCGAAAAGCGAATGGACGCTCGGCGGAGACCTGCGCGTCAACCGGATCGGGTACGGGGCCATGAAGCTCACAGGCTGGCCGATGGGCAAACGACCCGACAAAGACACCGCCCTCGCGATCCTGCGCCGAACCGTGGAACTCGGCATCAATCACATTGACACTTCTAACTACTATGCCAGCGGAGGCATGGCCGCGAACGAGCTGATTCGCACTGCCTTGTATCCGTACCCCGACGATCTGGTGATCGTGACAAAGGTCAGTGCACTGATCGAGGGTCACGACATCCTCCTACCCGCCCACGCGCAACGTGGCCTCACGCCCGAAGGCCTGCGCCGCGGCGTTGAGGCAAACCTGCGCTCCCTCGGCATAGATCGGCTAGACGTGGTGAACCTGCGACTGGGCGACGGCGGACACATGCCAGTCGAAGCCGCGCTGGAAACCCTCATGGCCCTTCGCGCAGAAGGCCTCATCCGGCATCTGGGTATCTCAAACGTCACCGCGACTCAATTTGCCCGAGCGCGCACTGTCGCCGATGTCGTGTGTGTACAGAACCTGTACAACATCGAAGCACGCGCCGACGACCCGCTCGTCGATGCCTGTGCCCGAGCCGGCATCGCCTACGTCCCGTTCCTCCCCCTCGGCGGCGGATACCAGCCGCTCACCGGTAGGCACCTGATAACCGTGGCCGGCCGGCGCGGCGCCACCGTGTCCCAAGTAGCGTTGGCCTGGCTGCTGGCCCGGTCACCCAACATCCTGCTCAATCCCGGCACCAGTTCCCTGGCACATCTTGAACAGAACCTCGCGGCCGGCCACCTGCAGCTGACCGACGACGATCTCGCGGAACTCGAAGCATGACTCACGGCGCACGGTGAACTCGACAGCCGCGTCGCCAGCGCGCTCCTGCGCGGAGCCGGATACCTCCCGTGCGGCGAGGCGATCCGGCGCCTAGGGCGATCATCGCCGGACGCCAACGCGACCGGGCCGACTCTGCCAATCCCCCACCCGCGCGGTCAGCGGGCGGCGGGTGCCGGGCAGTCGTCGGGGTTCGTCGATCCGGTGCGCCGAGCAGGAGCTGGCGCACCGGAGGTGGCCAGGTTCGCGTCGATTGAAGGCCGCGTAGGCGGGGCTATGTCGCCGGCACCTCGCCGCGTTGGTCACCCGAGCCAGCGCCGCACCTGCCGCCGGCCCGGCCCGCCACCGCATCCCCATCACCAGCGCCCCCGGCCAGCGGCTGATCACTCAATCGGCCGAGCCGGGATCGCGCTCCGCCGAGTCCTGTCCCTGCTGCGCGCGCTGGTTGGATGAACACCGAGGACAGAATCATCGGGTCCAGCGCACACAGCAGCGACCTTGCAGGGCAGAGGGCACCTCTCGCGATGATTTTCAGAGTTGTCCGGGGCTGGCCATGCGGTAGAAGAAGGGCCCGAGCCCGGCGGAGGCGACGGCCTGGACCAGGGGAAGGTGGTCCTCCAGCATCCGGGCGCGCTCCAGGTCTCCCAGGAAGACAGGGTCGAAGCCGGCGTCGACGATCAGTTGCTCGGTGACCTGTCGGGCGTCCGGGTCGGCCACGAACAGGTTGCCCGGCCGGACCCGCTGCTCAGCGACCTGCTCATAGAGCACCGCCCAGTTGGTGTTGAAGCTCTTGGCCGTCGGCCCACCGACGATGGACTTCACCTCATGCGCCTGTGACGCGAACTGGGTGGAGCGTTGACCGTAGACGTTGGTCGCGTCGATGGCCACCTGGCCGCCGAGACCTGTCACGTTCGCCAACGCCGCCGCGATCGCCTGCCCGGGCACCGCGACCAGCACCACATCGGCCGTCGACGCGTCACCGCCGTCACGGCCCAACGTAACAACCTCGTGTCCGGCCTGCGACCAGAGCCCGGCCAGCCCGCCGCCGATTCGACCCCGACCCACCGTGACGATCTTCATCTGCGCCCCTCTCCGTCCGGCCTGTGACCATGCCCGCCCGGGCCAGGGTTCGAATCCTCTCACGAGCGGCATACGAACGCGCACCCATGATCCCGGGCGGTTACCTCCTTACCCGGCTGACCTGGTCGGCGCCCGTTGTTCCTTGATTGCGTGGCGAGCTGTGGATACTCCGATGGCCGGACCGGAAGGGCCGGTCAGGCGGACGGGTTGATGCTGATACAGATCCCGCCGTCGTCGGGGTTATTACCGGCGAAATGTTCGACGGCCTCGATCGCACGGTCCAGCGGATACGCGATCGTGCGAAGCTGCTCCAGAGGGAGGCGTCCCGACTCGATCAGCCCGATGGCTTTTGAATAGCTGCTGGATCGTCTCCCTGCCACGCCTTTGACGGTGAGGGCTTTGCGCACCACCGCCCGGCTTGTGTCATCGCTTCGTTCCTTTCGCGGTGGGGGGACGTTCACGTTCGGAGCGTGAACTTTCGTGCGTATCCGCAGACGCTGCACTGGCTCGCAACCGCGCCCGCAGCCGGCTCCGCCTCCGCACGGCCTACCTTGAGGCTGTGGGCGGCCGCCGTGATCTCGTGGCCCGACGCGCGTCTCATGCAACCGGCTCAGGCCTGCCCTGACCGGTGAAGACGTTAGAGGCCGCGGCCCTCGCCGCTGAGTGCCCACAGGTCCTCGGTGTTGATGATGTCGGCCTGGTGGGGGAAGACCTTCTCGAGCAGGACTCGGTGGACTTCGGGGTCAGGGTCGGCGATGGCGTCGGCGAGAACATAGATGCGGTAGTCCTCGTCGGCGGCGTGCCGCAGTGTCGACAGCACCACGCCACCGGTGGAGATGCCGGCCAGGATCAGGGTGTCGATGCCCTGACCGAGCAGGCTGGCGTAGAGGTCCGTGGTGCTGAACGCGCCGAAGCGGGTCTTGCGCACGACGATGTCCTCGTCGCGGACCTGAAGCGATTCATGGGTCTGAGTTTCGATGCTGTCAGCGGTCAGGGCCCCGTTGCGCCCGACGGCGGCGAAGGCCTTACTGTGAGCGGGGATCGCGGCGAAATCCTCTTCGGTGAACGCGACCCGGACGTAGCAGACCTGTACCTCCTGCGACCGGGCCCATGGCAGCGATCATGAACAGGCTCGCCGACAGCGATACCCTCCCGAACGACCGGACCAGACGACGCTAACGCCGTAGGCGACACCACGATCAGGTGATCGCTTAGGGTGAGGATCGTTTGATGCATGGTGTGTTGTCTCGGTGAGACCGCTGTCACGCCGGCCCCATTCTTGCTCGCGGTGGGTCCCACGTGCTGGGTTCTGGTGGAGTCGGCTCGTTGCCGTCGAGCTGGCGTCGGTTTCGATAGCGGCAGCCGATGCCGACCAGGCTCACGGAACTGGCCCCCGATGGTCCGGCGGATGGGATGCGGGTGTCGTTGTCGGCGGAACCGGGGGCCCGGTGCGCGCGCACCACGCCTCGCCACCGGCGCCGGGAGGGGTTCAGACTCGCGGCGCCGGTGGGCTGGTCCTGTAGTCGCGCGCCCGCGTCAGCGATGCGCTGAGCCTCGCTCTCAGGCCGCGCTCGGCGAAGCGCGCCGCATGCCTGTGGACGATCCGTCGGGCGATCTCTGCCTGGTCGATGTACCAGAGAGGTGGTGGCCGGTTCGATCCTGCAGACGGTCGCAGGAGGTGTGGGGAATCAGTAGGGAGCCCAACGGCTGCCTCGCCGTTAGTGCGGAGTTCCCAGGAAGGGGAAGTCGGAGCGGAGGTCGGTGTGGGGTCGCAGCCCGTCGTGGGGCACGGCACCGTTGGTCACCTGGGCGATTCCCAGGTTGATGACGTCGTCGGTGAGGTTGCGGCCGTTCGGGTATCCGTCGGCGCTGGAGTAGTCGTACGGCACAAGGTCGGGCAGCAGCGAGGCCGCGAGGATGGCTGCCTGGTCCCTGGAGTAGCCGCCCACGTGCTCAAAGACGCCGGTGAACTTGTCGAGGAAGAGCTCCCGATCCTTGGCCGGCTCCTGCTGGTTCCAGACCCGCTTGTCCTCGACGCTCTGGTTGAAATTGTTGTCGATCCCCGGCCGCCCCGCCCGGTCCCCCTGGACCAATCGGCCGTCATGTGGCACCAGGACCCGGGCCCACACGCCCACCTTCGGATTCGAGCCGAGCATGGTATTCGGAACCTCCAGCACGATACCGAACACGTTCTTGTCGACGAAGAAGTCCTCGCCGGTCCACTGGAAGTTGTTGCCGGCACCGACCGGGTCGGCGAAGAACGGGTCGCTGCGCAGCCCGCCGAAGAACCTGACGTCGCCGGCCGTGGTGATGTGCGGTTGCGCACCGAAGGTCACCGGAGCATCCTTAATGATCGTCTCCCCGGCGTTGAGGTCGGCCGCAGCGCGTTGACCGGTCGCCAGGTGCACGCTGGCGGTCTGCGAGTCCGCTTCTACCGGGGAGAAGCGCATCCGGAAGGCGATATCGATGACCGCATCGGCGTCGGTGTCCACGCCGAACTCGTACACCGACTCGGGGTCGACGGCGTCAGCGGTGATCGGCGAGTACGGGTTGATGTTCATCACCAGGATCGTTTTGTTGTCATCACCCGGCTTCTGGAACACGTAGAGGTCGGTGATGTGGCTGCGGGGGTCCATGCTGGTCGGGCTGATGCCCAGACCGGAGACGTGGTGCGCCATACCGATGGCTCCTTTCGAGGGGTTCACCGTTGGTGCTGGACGCTGGGCTGGCGGTGCGGGCATGTCGGCCGGGTGGAGAGGATGTCGCGGATTTTAGCGGTCCGCTGGTCGATGGCTGGTGATCCGTTGCCGGTGAGCACGCCGACGGCGGGCTCGTGGATCAGTTTCACGGCGTCGGCGCGGCCGCTGCTGACAGTGGACCCGGCGTCGTTGATGGCTTCAGCGACGTAGTAGGTCAGTCGCGTGCGTTCTCAAGGAACGTGCGGGTAGCTGAGCTCCCGCCGTCGTCGGCCGGATCGTTACCCGGGCGGACGCCCGAACGGTCCCCGGCTGACGGGCTCTCGTCACCGTGTCAGAAGTACGGCAGACCGGGCGCCTGCCCAATCCCATGCTCCGCTTCGGCGTCGCCGGTCAACACTCCGCCTCGGTTGTCGCGTCGGGGTAACGCGTTGGCCGCCATGTCGCGTTGGAGGGCCTCGATGTCGCTGGCCGCGATCGTGTCCAGCGGCCGGGTGCCCCACCCGGCGGCCATACGGCTTCAATGGGCAGAGGCAGCGGGCTGTGGTCGGTTCCGCTGCTGGGTTCGTGTCACGCGGTCGTGTTGAAGATCGGCCATCCGATCTCGGTGCGCCACAGCGACTCGTCCGGCGTGTCGAGGATGCTCACCGGGTAGTACTCGCGCAGCGGTCCGTCAACGGCCAGGGCGTGCCGGGACACGTAGGTTGCCAGGGCCGCATAGGCGCTGTCGATGTGGGTCAGCGGACCGGTGTGTTCGATGACGGCCAGCTCGATCGCGGGGATCGTCAGCGAGGCGACGCGGCCCACCCGGCGTACCTCGCCGGTACACGGGAGGAAGATCGTCGCCTGGCCGCGCTCGTCGGTGAACAGTTCGTCGGCGAACACGCCGCCGGCCGGCCCGGTGACGGTGAGCTTCTGCGCGTTGACGGTCGCCCGTAACTCGCCCAGCGCACCCTGGAACCACGGCAGCGCGTCGGCAATGTCCAGCGTTTCGGTGATGGCGGCGACCGCGGTGGCCTCGACCCGGCGGCGGTGAATCGGTGGCTGGGCTGCGGGACGCAGCAGGTTGTGCAGCGACTCGACGGCGGCCTGGGTGCGCGCCAGCCCTTCTTCAAGCCGGGCCAGATGCCTGCCGATCAGCTCGTTGCGTACCCCCACGTCCGGGGTGGCGAGCACCTTCTGGATCTCGTCGACCGGCATGTCGAGTTCACGGAACCGGCGGATGATCTGCGCGGTCGGGATCTGTTCGACCGTGTACCGGCGATAGTTGCTGTGCGCGTCGACATCGGCGGGCTCCAGCAGTCCTACCCGGTGGTAGTAACGCAGAGTCTTCACACTCAGGTGAGTGGCCCGCGAGAAGTCGCCGATCGACACGGTAGCTGGCATGACCCCAGTGTGCCGCCTCCCCCTGGGGGAGAGTCTCGTCCACGGATAGATCTTGACTGTCCCGCCGGGGGAACCACGAGCGTGATGGAAGCCGGGCCGGCACCGGCCGGCGCGACGAGAAAGGCTTGGATCATGCAACCAACTCGGCTCACCGGCGTCGTCGCGGCACACGTCGCCGCAGTCAACGCCCTGGACACCGACGCCATCATGAGCACGTTCGCCGACGACGCGTACGTCAACGACGCCCGCCGCGAGTTTGTCGGCGCCGCCGCCATCCGGCGCTGGGTCGAGCGGGAGATGGTGGGCGACCACGTCACCATCGACGTGCGCGAGGTGCTCGACCACCACGGCGACACCATCGTGCGCGGTGCCTACGACGGCACCTTCGACCGGACGAACCTGCCGAAGGAGGTCGTGCTGACCAACTACTTCAGTGTCCGGGACGACAAGATCATCAGCCTGGTCGTGGTCTTCAACCAGCCGGCGCAGTCGCGGTGACCTACCAACTGGACCCCCAACTCATCCCCGCGATGGCGGCTCTCGGGCGGGGGGACGGGCCGCCGCGCGCGCGGGGGGACTGGAAGTCGTTGCGGGCGAGCGGCGAACTGGGCCAGGCGGCGATGGCGGCGCTGGTTCCGCCGTCGTCCGGCGTCGACAGCGTGCAGCGTTTCACCGTCTCGCCTGACGGTGTCCTCATCGAACTGCGCTGGTACACCCGCGCGGAGCCGGCCCCGCAGCCCGGCGCGGCCGTCGTCTACGCACACGGTGGCGGCATGATCATGGGCACGCTGGACCTGTACGACGAGGTCGTCTCCTGGTACGTGGCCCAGACTGGAGTTCCGTTCCTGTCCGTCGGCTACCGCCGGGCACCCGACGAAGGCAGCGGCACCACGCTCGCCGAGGACGTGTACGCCGGGCTCGCCTGGCTGCTCGAGCACGCGCCCGATCTCGGCGTGAATCCGGCCCGGGTCGCGGTGATGGGTGACAGCGGCGGAGGTGCGCCGGCGGCCGGCTCGGCGATCCTGGCGCGGGACCGGGGCGTGAGCCTGGCCCGCCAGATCCTGGTGTATCCCATGCTCGACGACCGAACGCAGACACCGGACCCCTCGCGCGCCGAGTTCCTCACCTGGACGTACGACGACAACTACACGGCCTGGAAGGCCGTGCTCGGCGGCGACTTCGGCACCGACGCGGTATCGCCGGTGACGGCCCCGGCGCGGCTTGCCGACTTCACCGGGCTCGCGCCCGCCTACCTTGACGTCGGCGACCTGGACATCTTCCGGGACGAGGTCATCGCCTACGCCCAGCGCCTGACGCGGGCGTCGGTACCGGTGGAACTACACGTTCACCCCGGAGCACCTCACGGCTGGGAGCGGCTCGCACCCTGGGCGGACTCGGCCCGACGCGCGATGGCCGACCGGGCACGGGCGGTCGCCGACCTGTAACGGAGCGGACGGCCCGACGTGGGCGGCGCGTAGTAACGGTGCGGGTAGCGCTGCCGGCATCGAGAGCGCCGGCGAGGCTCCCTCTACGGGCCGGAGTCTCAATTGCCCCACACGGTCCTCGGCGGGAGTGTGGGAGTTCCACCCCGACGAGGACCTCTGCGTGGGACGGGTCAGTTCCGGTAGCGGTCGGCCGGAACCGACCGGGACAGGTTCGGGATCATCGCCTGGCGGGCCGCGTCGAACTTGTCCCAGTCAGCGATGTCCGGCAGGGATAGCAGAGTCATAGGCTCGCCCGCGTCCAGCCCCGCGAGGGCGGCGTCGACCGCGTCGTCGGCGGACATGACCCACTCCTGCGGGAACGCGGAGACCTCGATACCGGAACCGGTCCAGAAATCGGTACGGACCGCGCCGGGGAAGACCGTCTGGATACGGATGCCGGTCTCGGCGAACTCCTGCTGCAGCGCTTGGGTGAACGCCACCACGTAGCTCTTCGTACCGCTGTAGACGGCGCTGACCGGCAGCACGTTGAATGCCAGCGCGGACGACAGGTTGATGATCGTGCCCGTGCCCCGCCGGGTGAAGCCCGCGAGTACGGCGGTGGTCAGCCGGGTCAGCGAGGTCACGTTCAGCGTGATCAGGTCTTCCAGCTCGGACGGGTCGGCCTGGGCGAGCGGGCCGAAGACGGTACCGCCGGCGTTGTTGACCAGCAGCGAGATCGATTCGTCGGTGCGCAGGCGCTCTTCCACCTTCGCGAGTTGGGCGGGATCGGCGAGGTCTGCGGCCAGCACCTCGGCCGAGCGTCCGGTGCCCGCGGTGACCTTCGCCGCGACGGCCTCGAGCCGGCTCTTGTCGCGGGCGATCAGCAGCAGGTCGTAGCCGCGGCGGGCGAGCCGGTCGGCGTACACGGCGCCCATTCCGGCCGAGGCCCCGGTGACCACGGCGATGCCCTGCGTGTTCGTGTCAGACATGGAGGCAGATTTCCTTTTGGGATCGGAAGCGGTTGCTCGATGAGCACCCGTCTTACAACTTAGCTTAGATTATATCCATCATCTAAGTGATGCAAACGGAGACGCGGCAGCGGCCGACATAAGACATACCGCTATGAACAGGCGCCCACCGGATAATCCGGCGGGCGCGGTTCAGACGGGTAGATTCAGCCCTCGGCGCGGGGCGGAGCCTCGTGGGCCGCGGTCGTGTCGGGCAGCGCTTGGCGGGCCGCGGCAAGGATGCGCTCCGACAGGTCTGACCCGGCGGTGGCGCGGGCAAGCGTCAGCGCGCCGACCAGCGTGGACAGGGTGGCAAGATCCACGCCGCCACTGCTGGAGCGCGCCGAGGACGATCCGCAATTGCTCGCCGGCGGGCGTGAGGTGGTACTCGTACCGAAGACCCCCACTGCCAGACCACCGGGCACCGCGACCTTGTCGCGGCGGCCATCATCGCCACCCGCACCCCGGGCGGCGGAACCCTCACCCCGGTACTGCCGGAGGTGATCACGCACCGTCGAGCCGGCCGGCACCTACCCGGTGCCGGCCAGTCCCGGCGTGACCCACGCCGCCGCACCCCAGCGGCAGCATCAGGGTCCGTTGGCCAGCCGTGGCCCGCCCCACCAGCAACGGTGGGGAGTCGCTCGACCGCCATCCGGCGGCGAGAATCCACAACAACCGCCCAACCGGGCAAACGTTAGTGGACACGGCACTACAGGCCGATCTTGTCCAACTCGGCGAGCTCCTGTTGATCGCGGACCGCGCCGACCTTGGTCACGATGTGCAGCGATTCGGAATAGGGGTGCAGCGTTTCACGGATCAGCTGGTTGGTGACACGTGGTCCGTAAGCACTGGCGGTGTCGATATGGGTGATCCCGAGGCCGGCGGCCTCGCGCAGGACGGCGAGCGCGCCGTCGCGGTCGGCGGGCGGGCCCATGACCCCGGGGCCGGCGAGCTGCATGGCGCCGTAGCCGAAGCGGGTGACGGTCAGATCGCCGAGGGTCCAGGTGCCGCCGGGCAACGACGCGGAGGGTGTGTTCTCGTTCATGCCGTCGATGCTCACTCGCGGACAGCAGACGCATCCAATACCGATACAGTGACCTGTCATACCCGGCGGGTATCACCGGCGAGCTACGTTTGTGGTCATGGACATCTTGGAGACCCGCGAGCTGAGGTACTTCATGGCCGTCGCAGACGAACTGCACTTCGGTCGCGCCGCCGAGCGCCTCGGCATGGCCCAGCCACCGCCGTCCCGGGCGATCCAGCAGCTTGAGCGGCGCCTCGGCGTCTCCCTGCTCAAACGCAACCGCCGCGGCGTCGCCCTGACCGGCGCCGGAGAGATGCTGCTGCACGAGGGCCGCGCAGCGCTCGACGCGGCCACCGCTGCCGCTCGCCGCACCCGTCGCGCCGGCGGCGCCGACACTCCGGGTGGCCCCCGCAACCGCCTGGTGCTGGCGGTGAAGGCCGGCGCGTCTCATGAGCTGCTGCACAAGCTTCTCGACGCCTACGCCGCCGAGCCGGACGCCGTCGAGATCGAGGTGCTACCCAGCGGCCTGTGCGAGCAGGAAGGGATGCTGCGCGACGGCCGCGCCGATGTGGCGCTCATGCACGCGCCGTTCAACTCCCTCGCCGGTTTTGACAGCGAGCCACTGATGACCGAGGGGCAGATCGCTGTCCTGCCCGCCGCGCACCCCCTCGCCGCGCACAGGACTCTGTCCCTGGCCGACGTCAGCGACATCCCCGAGCTTCCGCTCGCCCGCTGGTCCCGCAACGGCACGTACCCGCCCGGCCCGGGCCCCGAAATCCACGACCAGACGCAGCTGGCCCAGCTCATCGCCCTCGGACGCACCGTGGCCGTCTTACCCGACTCGGCCCGCACGTGGCTATGGGCCGAGCACACAGCCGTCCCACTGACCGACGCACCCCCCGTCGTCACCCATATCGCCTGGCCCGCGCACAGCCGTTCCCTCGCCCTCGCCGGGCTGATCCGCACGGCCACACGCCTATGACCCGCCTTCGCTTTCCATCGCCGCGATACACGGCCTGACCGCGGGGATTGGTCGCTCCGGGGGAGGTACAAGAGCATCGCGCAACGCCAAGGTGCAGGGGCGACAGGGCGGCGCGCGTGAGGTCGGCGCCGGATGCCGCGCTGGGGCGGCTGTCGCAGCGCCTGCCGATGGAGGCGCTGTGGGCGAAGGGTGCGACCGGACAGGTGCGACTCACCGACGACGGGGAACTGATCATCGCGACGCTGACTGGCAGAAGGTCAGTAGTCGCGGGCCAGTCAGGGCTGAATGTTCTCCAGGTCGTCGAGGAGGCTCGGGTGGACCGGCTTCCAGCCGAGCGCCTCCCGGGTGTGGGCGCTGGACGCTGGCTGGTCCATCGCGAAGATCGGGCCGAACGGGCCGTAGGTCTCCTCCGGAACGGACTCGACCGGCAGGCCCAGTCGCCGACCGATGACAGCCGCGATGTCGCGGACCTTGTCGCCCTCGTCAGCCACGGCCTGCCATTCCGTCCCGGCGGGGGCGGATTCGAGGGCCAGTCGGAACAGCACCGCGACGTCGAGCGCGTGCACGGCCGGCCAGCGCTGGGTGCCATCTCCCGGGTAGCCGGACACTCGGTCGCGGCGCCGTCGACCAAGGCTCGGCCGAATCATGCGGAGTGCCTCATCCAGCCGGGCTCCGAACTCTCCCAGGTCGCCATCGACGCGAAGCTGAGCCCCCTCGTCGAAGCCATTCATTCGCGGTCGCTTTCACGGACACAGAAATTTGTGATGGGAAGAGCATTGGTATGAGTGCGGACACGAGTTGTGGCTTCTACGGTGGGGTGATCGCGTCGCCCTCGTCGGAAACGAGTGCGGGCGTGACGCTGTGCTCGTAGACGGCCAGGGCGATCAGGAATGCCGTGAATAGGCCGAGCGCGGCCAGGCTGGGCAACTCCCGAGCGGCGGGCAGGAGTAGGAGCGCTATGGCGGGTGCGAAGAGTTGTTCTGGCGTCACGGTGCGGGTGGTCAGGCGCAGGAACACGACTCGACCGAGCAGGTACAGCGTCGCCCCGCCGAACAGTGCCGCGGTCGCGGTCCAACTCAGTCTGGCGTCGATGCCGGCGCTTAATCGGGCACGAGCGAGTTCGGCGAGTACCTGCTCGATGCCCAGCGCGATGTAGACGATCCCGAGGATCAGCGGGAAATGGGCTCGGCTGTAGGCGTTGCCGCCCATGCGGCTGCGCCGTATTCCGGTCTGTCTGGTCAGCGCTTGCTCAGCTACGACCGCCGCGCTCTCGGAATAGAGCCGCCAGAGGCAGACTGTGGACAGGAAGGCGAGGAGTGCCGCCACGACGACGTCCGGGTGAGGTCGTGCGGTGCCGGCGCCGGCACCGACCGAGATGAGTGACTCGCCGAGGGCGATGATCAGGACCAGGCTGTGTCGTTCACTGAAATGGCTTGGGCTGTGCAGGGGCCACCCGCTCAGCCTCGTGGAGAGGTACCCTCCGAGGTAGTCGATCCCCAGCGCCGTCGCCCAGAGCACGGTTTGTGTGGTGCCGCCGAGTATCGCGCCAGCGATCAGCGGCGGCCAGGACAGCACGGTGGTAACCGCGTACAGCTTTAGGGTGATGTGCAGGCGCCGGTTGCCGGCTGCGGCCAGTGTGTAGAGGATCGAGTGCAGGGCGCGGAGCGTGATGTAGGCCAGCGCCAGGATCAGCGGGGAAGTGATTTTTCCGGTGCTGCCCCAGGCGCTCGGGATGGCGAGGCCGGCGACGAAGACGGCCGCCATCGCCGTGGTCGTGCCCGCGCGGATGACGCCGATGTCCGCGCGGGCTTGATTGTGCAGCCAGGCGTAGGTGAGCCAGGAGATCCAGAGCAGCAGTAGATCGATGAAGCCCTGCGTCAGGGTCAGTGGCGTCGGTCGCTGATTCATGAATGAGGTGACCCTGGTCAGGGCGAAGACGAACACGAGGTCGAAGACGATTTCGAACAGCGTGGCCCGGTGCATCTCATCGGTGATCACCTTCGGTTGCAGCCACGATCTCAAACCCATGACGCTGTGTTCCCCAGCGTCCCGCTCCCACTCAATTCCGCTAGCCGTTGGCCACCTCGGGGGCGACGTCATGGACCGCGAGCAGTTGCTCAGCGAGCGGTTCGACGCTGACCGAGCGCGGCCCGCCAGCCGAGGCAACCGGATCCGCCGAGATCAGTGCGTCTGGGCTGGATCTGCGCGGGTCCGGCGCAGGGATTCCAGTCCACGACAGCGGGCGCGCGCCCGAAGCGTTGTGCGATCAGGTCGTCGCGTTGGATCGCCCAGAAGATCGCCGCGCCCGCTCCCGGCCTGCTGACCTGGCACTCGGCCAGCAGGACCCAGTCATCGGCCTTAGGTGACGTTGTGCCCGGGCCGGGCCGGTGGCCCGCCTGCTCCGCCTCGAACGCCAACATGGCGACCAGTTCGAGCGGTTCGCGATCGATGACGTCCGCTGCATACAGGAAATGCGCCGCGCTCAGCACTCCGGGATCCACCAGCGACGGGTATGGCATCGCTGGCGTGCCTGCTCTCGTATCGTCCGCGGCGGTCAAGCGGTTCACATCGGGGTGTGCAGCAGAGGCAGAACGCTGCGCAGCGCCAGGCCGAGGCCGACGATGAGCACCAGGGCGGCGGTGAGGATCGGGGTGGCAGCGGTCAGGATGCTCGACCCCCGGCCGACTCGCCGGGTGACGGCGGTGTCGACGCGATTGCGCAGGTGAACGAGGAGGCCTGCGGCGGTTCACCGCCGCGGCCACCGAGGTCGGCTTCGCCACCGTGCACGCCCTGCCCATGCGGCTACGCGCCGAGACCATCGGGGCGTTGAATCTCTTCACCACCGCGCCGGGCGCGCTGGACCTGGAGAAGCTACGGGTCGGGCAGGCGGTGGCCGGCATCGCGACCGTCGGGCTGTTGCAGCAGCGCGCGATCCACCGGCGCGACGCGCTTGCCGAACAGTTGCAGATCGCGCTCAATGCTCATCCGTCACCGCACCGGTGGTCGAACGCACACATCCACCGGACCTCGGAGAACGTGGCACGAACGACGTGCATCGACTGCACCGCGTCGCACAGGTCCTGGCGGACTCTGGTCAGGATCGTGGGCGCGAGCATCGCGTAGAGGCACCGGAACGCGGCGTGGTCGCCCGTGCCTACTCGTCCGGTGAGGTATCGCAGGATCTGACCGGTCGAACGCATCTCGTTCTCCCTCTGGGCTCACCTGGCATCCAGGCGCACCGCCAGGGTCCCGGGCAGTTTGCCGCGCTGATACGCGAACGACCGGCCGGCCGTGAGGTGACGCGGAATCGCGGAGCACTTTTTGTCGCGATGTACGGGTACACTTCGGGGGTCGCTCGAGTCCCCGGTGGCGCCGTAACCGCGTCGTTCACAGACAGGGAGTCGTCATGACCGAGCGCACCTGGGTTTCCCTTCTCCGACGACAGCCGCCGAGGCCGCCGTCCCGGCATCGGGCGAAGACCGGCGCCGCGCTGCTCGACGACGATTCCCCGGAGACCGGCGACGCGGTCGGGGAGCCCGCCACGACGACTGTCCTCGATCCGATCAGTCACCGGGCACCGCCGGACGTTCCCCAGCGAGCCCACGACCACCCCACCAGGGTCACCGATCGGGGCAGGTGCTGAAACGACCGCCGCCTCCGGAGGGGTCGTCCGGCGGTCATAGGCGCTCGATGCGGGTGGGTCGCCCCGGACCGGTTCGTCGTCGATGGGTCAGCGGCCGGTGATGACGGCGCGTTCCGCCACTTGGTGGCCGCGGCGGCGGTGGCATCAATGGCGGGGTCGTCGTGCTCGATCCGCTGACGCAGCAGCCGCGAGATGATGCGGTGGCCTGTCGACCCGGCACGGCCGAAAGATGACGTACCAGTTCTTCCGGCCAGTACCCCGCCGGTACGGGCCGGGGGCCCTGCCAGCACAGGATTCCGGCGAAATGCACGTTCTGCACATCGACCCAGTCGCCGTTCGGAGTTTCGCGGATGGTGGGCGCCGTCTCCCGCCACGACGGCGCGACGGTGAACCTTGCCGCCGGGCGGTCGTAGCGCGGGTTCGGACCAACCGGGCAGCCCCCGGAGGGGCGCACGGCGCCGCGTCATTTCGCCGGGCATCCCTGATGACCTGTTCGGGCCAGTGACAGGTGTATCTTCCGGCAAACAGCGCGCGAAGAGCTAATCTCCGGCTTGTCCTGTCGGGCCGTGGCGGCTGCCCGACTGACGTTTCAGAAAGCACCGATCGATGCCTTGTCGACCGGCGTTTCCCGCCGTAGGCTTCGTAATGTCACGGGTCAGTTCGATTTCCTTGGGAGTCGTCCTGATCGTTCGTCGCGTCGTGAGGACAACGGTGTGAACGGACTGAGCGTCAGGCTTTTCGGAATACCTTCGGTGCATCGATCAGGTCGCGAGACCAAGCGCATCCCAGCGAAATCGCTGGAGCTCTTCTGCTTCCTGCTCGTCCACCATAGGCGGAGATACAGCCGCGAGCTGCTGTCCGATTTCCTCTGGCCCGACGAGACCGGCACATTGTCCAAGCGATATCTGCGGCAAGCTCTTTGGAAACTCAATGCCGTGCTCAACCCGGCCTCCGACAGTATGGGCAAAGAGTTGGTGGACAACTCAAGTCCGGGCTGGTTGCAGATTAATTCCCACGCCGTCGCCTGGACCGATGTCCGCGAATTCGACCAGGCATATTCAGGATTGTTGACGAATGTCGGGGAAAGACTGAGCGACTCCGATGGCCGGGCGTTGGAGAATGCCGTCGGCCTTTACCGTGGTGACCTGCTCGCCGGTTGGCCCCAGGAATGGTGCCTGCCCGAGCGGACACGGTTCGAGCAGGCCTATTTGATGATGCTCGAGCAGCTGGTTGCGTGGTGCCGGGTGCGCCAGCTCTACCTCAAGGGCGTCGGCTACGGCGAGACGGCCCTGCGGTACGACCCGGCACGTGAATCGACTCATCGGCAGCTGATGGGCCTGCACCACGAGGTCGGCAACCGGGGCGAGGCGGTGCGCCAATTCCATCTCTGCGCCGATGTCCTCAGCCGGGAGTTCGGTGTCCGACCGTCGGCCCAGACCCGCGAGCTGTACGAGCAGATCCTGCGGGACGAAGCGCCGCCGACGCGCACGGTCGCGATGCCGCTGGTCCGCCGGGAGCCCGAGGCCGTTCCCGCCCTGCACGCCCGGCTCGACGAGATCCAGGCCAGCCTTCAGCGGCTGATGGCCCTGTTCGACCTCGACCCGCGCAACGTCGGCTGATGTCCGCGCCCCCGGTCGAGCCGCTGCTGTGCGAGCTCGCCCGGCTCGACGCCGCTCTCGAAGTGGCGATTGCCCGGTTCCGCGGTCGTGGCGACGACCTGTCCGCCTACTACGTCTCCGACACGGAGGCGGACACGCTCCTGCGCGCCACATCCGGCCCGGACCCGGGCTCGGGCCCGCGCGTGGATGAGGGCTCGAACCCAGATGGGGATCCGGGCGGGCGCCCGGAGCCGGATCGGGAGGACGGGTGGCCGCCGTTGCGCCTGATGGCCGACGCGTTCGACCTGGACGACACGGACCTGGACGCGCTGCTAATCTGCCTGGCTCCGGAGGTCGACCGGCGCTACGAGCGGCTCTACGGTTACCTGCAGGACGACATCACCCGCCGGTCGCCGTCGGTCGACCTGATCCTGAACCTGACCTGTCTCGACCTGGCGACCAAGCTCGCGGCCCGCGCGCGCTTCGCGCCGTCCGCGCCGCTCGTCGCCCACCGGCTGGTCCGGTTGAGCGATCCGCCGGCCGGCGCGGCGGTCTCCCTCCTCGACCGCCTGGTGCGGCTAGAACCGCGGATCGCCCGGTTCCTGCTCGGCCAGGGCACCGAGCCCGAGACTCCCGAGGAGTGGCGGGGCATCGTGCGGGTGGTCCGGCCCGGGGCCGAACCGGACCCGCACGGCGTCTCGCGGCTCGTCGAGGCCGCGGCCGCCGGTACGGTGCTGCTCTGCCCGCTCTCCGACGCGGCGCACGCCAGGCCGGTGGCCGCCGTGTTCGCCGGGCGGCTCGGGCGGCCGCTGCTGCACCTGCGCGCCGACCGGCTCGCCGGGCTGTCCGACCCCGAAGTGCGGCTGCTGCTGGCCGAGACTGGCCGGGAGGTCCGGCTCACCGGATCGGTGGCGCTGCTGGACGGCCTGGAGGAGCTGGCCGGGTCGCCGGCGGTTCTCGATCAGCTGGCCGGCTGGGCAGCCGGCCTGCCCGGTCCGGTGATCGTGGCCGGTCCGGACGAGGTGCTGTCCTCGGTGCTGCCGTGGGGCGTCCGGGTCGAGCTGCCACTCAACCCGCTCCGTGCCCGGGACAGCTCGCGCCGGCGGCTGCGCCGGCTGGCCCGGCTGGTACCGCGCCGGCACGGCTGGTCCGACCTGGTGCTGCCGCAGGACAAGGCGCGGCGGCTGCGCGAGCTGGCCGACGTCGCCCGCTTCCGAGGCAAGGTGCTGAACGAGTGGGGCTTCGGCGCCTCGGTCGCGTCCGGCCCCGGGCTCAACGTTCTGTTCGCCGGACCCTCCGGCACCGGCAAGACGATGGCCGCGCAGGTCATCGCGGGCGAGCTCGGCCGCGACCTGTTCGTCGTCGACCTCGCCGCGATGGTCAGCAAGTACATCGGGGAGACCGAAAAGAACCTGGACGGCGTGTTCGCCGCCGCACACGACGGTGAGTGCGTGCTGTTCTTCGACGAGGCCGACGCCATGTTCGGCAAGCGCACCGCCGTCAAGGACGCGCACGACCGCCACGCCAACCTGCAGACCAGCTACCTGCTGCAGAAGCTGGAGCAGCAGGAGGGCGTCGTCGTGCTGGCCACCAACCTGCGCAAGAACATGGACGAGGCGTTCGTGCGCCGCTTACACGCCGTGATCGAGTTCCCGGTGCCCCGGGTCGAGGAACGGCTGCGCATCTGGCGGCAGCTCTGGCCGGCCGCCGCCCCCGTGGCTGCCGACCTCGACCTTGATCTGCTGGCCACCCGCATCGATCTGGCCGGTGGCCATCTGCGCAACATCGCCGTCGGCGCGGCGTACCTGGCCGCCGCGGACGGCGGCGTCATCACCATGCGGCATCTCGAGCAGGCCACCCGCCGGGAGTACCAGCAGCTCGGCAAGATCACCGCTAGCCCCAAGGACGGACCGTGGCCGGGAGGACAGTCATGACCTTCACCAGCAAGTACCCCGAGCGCCGGACCGGGCAGCGGGAGCGCGGACCGGTGGTCTCGACTCCGGGTGACCGGTGGGAGCGGGAGGCCGAGCGGGTGGCCGACGACATCGCCTCCCGGGCCGGGAACCTGCGGGACCTGCGCACCCGGATGGAGCGGGCCACCGGCGCCGACCTGTCCGCCGTCCGGCTGCACATCGACCCGCGCGCCGACACGCTCAACCGGTCGCAGCGGTCGCTGGCGTTCACCAGCGGAGCGGACGTGTACTTCCGGTCCGGCCAGTACGCACCCGACACCGCCGCCGGCCGCCACCTGATCGCGCACGAGATGACCCACGTCGCCCAGCAGGCCGCGGGCGGCGCCCCCGCGGTCCAGCACATGCGCGGCCTGGACGCCGTCCGCCGCGCGTTCGGCCCTGGCGCCGCCCCGGCCGGCACGGCGTTCACGGCGCCGGACCCCGAGGTCCTCGGGCTGATCGAGCGCCGCGGCCTGGTCCGGGCGCTGAACGATTCGACGCAGGTGATCGACGAGTTGGACCGGTGGACGGAGTCCGGGATCGACCGGAAGCTGGCGGAGGCGGCGCGGACGGTCCGCGGCGCGGTTCGGGCCGGCCGCCAGGTGCAGCTCGTCCACGACCTGCGGGCGCTGAAGCAGGTGGCCCGCGACTGGAAGGCCGCCTATGCCACGCGGCTGGCCGGCAGCCCGGAGCTGACCGCCCGCTCCCAACTGGTCGACACGCTCGACTTCGGCGCCAAGACCGCCGTCGGGCAGTCCAAGGCCCAGGGCGTCTATCTGCAGGAGGCCCGGCGGGCCGGCCGCTCGCGGGGCCTACAGGCCCTGACCGACGCGGGCCTGCAGGCCGCCCAACGCGCGGAGAAGGACACCGAGCACGGCCTGACCCGCGCCGAGACGGCAGCGATCCAGATCTACACGACCAACAACTTCAGGTACATCAATCCGTCCATCGCCGACGACGCGAACTGGCTGGCGAGCCAGCGGGCCGGCCTGCGCGACGACCGGGCCGCCCACGCCACGAACGCGACCCTGAACCAGGAGGGCCGGGTTCACGCCGGCGTCATGATGACGGCCTTCCAGAAACTGCCCGAGTCGCGCATCGAGCTCTGGCGCGGCATGCGGGGCACCCGCGACGCGATGCGCACCCTGCTCAACCGGGACTTCCCCGTGGGCCCGACGGATACGAAGGGAGTCTCGAGCGCGAGCCGGAGCCAGGGAACGGCCAACCATTTCATGAAGTCCGTGCCGGGTCCCTCCAACGTCGACCCCGGCAAGAACACGGCCATCGAGATCCATTTCATCGACGTGCCCTCGTACGACATCAGCATGTTCTCGTATAACGACCACGAGCAGGAGCAGGTCATCCTGCCTGGGACGAGGCTGGTGACCGAGGACTACCACGAAGAGCCCCTCGCCCCGGACCACCCGCGGTACGGCGCCCTGCACCAGCTCGGTGTGCGGTACCTGTACCGCCTCGTCGTCCGGGGCGTGCCGGCCGCGCCCTGATCCGAGACGGCCGGGCAGACGCCCGGAAGACGGCCACCGGGTACACCTGCTCGGTATGATCGCTCGCCTGCACCAGCCGTTCCGGCCGACGATCATCACCGCACCGGCGACGCCCACGGTCGCCTCCGAGCCGGGGCCCGGCCGGGGACGGCGCCCGGGCGCGGGGTTCGGTCGGCTGCAGCAGTCCCACGGCAACCGGGCCGTGCAGGCCCTGCTCGGCGAGGTGGTCCAGGCCAAGACCGCCACCGGTCGGCCGGGCGACCGCTGGGAATGCGAAGCCGATCGCATGGCGGAGCGCGTCGCCGGCACCGCCACCAGCCTGGACGACCTGCGCGGCCGGATGGAACGCGCCACCGGTGCCGACCTGTCCGGCGTCCACCTGCACACCGACTTCCACGCCGACGGCCTCAACCGCGGCGCCGGCTCGCTCGCGCTCACCCGGGGCCGGGACATCTACTTCCGCGCCGGGCAGTACGCCCCTTCGACCGGTGCGGGCCGCGCGTTGATCGCCCACGAGCTGACGCATGTGGCCCAGCAATCCGGCGATGCCGGCACCCCGACGGTCCAGCACATGATTCCGGCGATCAACGGTGTGATCAAGCGGCTGCGCGACCGGGGGCTGATCCCTTCGCTCAACGACCCCGGCTCGGAACTGCTGGCCACCATCGACAGCTGGGGCCGGACCAGCGCGCAGGGCCTCCGCATGGCGCTGTTCAGCGTCAAGAACGCGACCCTCTTCACTCTGGTGGGCGACCACAAGTGGATGGACGAGGCGTTGACCACGCTGAGCGAAGCCGCCACGACGTGGCTTGCGGCGCACGCGTCGGACAGCCGGGGTGTCGGCGGCGACCATCGTGAACGCGCGGAGCTGGTACAGGCGATCAAAGACGAGGCCACCCGTCAGTTGTCGCACCAGCACGCCATCGACTCCTACCGGCTGCAGGTCAAGGAGAAGAAATGGCGCGAGCGGCTCCTCTCGGGGGCCACGAGCGGATCGGTCAATTCACGCCTGACACCGCCGAAACGCACGCAGGCGGAGGTCTCACTCGCCCGTGGTGGCCGGCACCTGCCGGCCCTGTCCACGCACATCACGGGTGGCATGACGGACCCGAGATATCCCTTCCGGCCGTCCCCGGAGGCCAAGGCGGCCGGCTTGTCCAAGCCCGAGGCGTTCGCCATCCACGTCTACACCGATGATCGGCGAAGAGGAAGAGGCGATCCTGGCCGGAACCGTGGTGCGGGCCTCGATGCCCCGAGTCTCCACGGGCCGCAACCTGCCCGCGCAACTCGCCGGATCGGGCGTCGACGAACTGATCAGGGTGACGATCACGCCCGCGTCGCTGTGACGCTCTCGACGGAAGACGGCGTCGAAGACGCACCGTGAGACGCCCGCGAGTCACCGCCCCGATAGACCTGAGGCATGTTCCAGGACCTGGACGCCACGCTGGCCGCGCTCGTCGAGTCCGAGCTCGGGATCCCCGGCGTGGCGGTCAGTTTCGTCGGGCCCGACAGCGACTTCCCGCCGGCGTCCGTGGCCCTGCCCGCCATCTCGTTCTTCCTGTACGACATCAGGGAGGACCTCGGCCTGCGCAGCGGGGTCTGGGAGGTGGACGACGGGGTGCGGCAGCCACCGGCGGCCCGGGTCAACTGCTCCTACCTGATCACCGCTTGGCCCACCGAGACGGCGCCGAACCCGGCGGAGGACGAGCACCGGATGCTCGGCGAGCTGTTGAAGGTGCTGCTCCGACACCGGACGATCCCGGCGCAGTACCTGCGCGGCGAGCTCATCGGGCAGAAACCGCCGATGCCGACCCGGATCACGGCCGACAACCAGCTGAACAGCCTGGGCGAGTTCTGGCAGGCGATGGGCGGGCGACCCAAGGCCTCCCTGCACTACGCCATCACCCTCAGTTTCGACGTGGCCGACCCGGTCCCGGCCGGTCCGCAGGTGACCACCCGCACCCTGAACCTCAGTCCGGACTCCACCCCGGCCGGCTGATCCATCGAGGAGGACCCGCGATGCCCCAATACCTCACCCCCGGCGTCTACGTCGAGGAGGTGCCCTCGGCGATCCAGCCCATCGCCGGAGTCGGCACCAGCACGGCCGGTTTCGTCGGCGCGGTCGCGGACGACGTGACGATGCCGCTGATCCCCGGTCGGTCCGGTGTGAAGGCCGACGGCACGACGCCGGAGCCGGCCGACTTCTACGCCAGGGCCGCCGACGGCACCGCCGTGCTGGTTACCAGCTGGGACGCCTTCGGCCGCAACTTCGGGCAACTGGGCGCCGGCAACTCGATGCTCGGCAACGCCGTCTACGGGTTCTTCAACAACGGCGGCAGCCGCTGCTGGGTGACGTCGGTGGCCGACATCTCCTCGGCCGAGGACGTCGAGGCCGCGCTGGCCGGCTTCGCGGCCATCGACGAGATCGCGATCGTCGCCGTACCGGGTGCGGTCAGCGCCGCCGTTCAGGACGCCGTACTGGACCACTGCGAGGGCCAGTACGCGCAGGACCGGTTCGCGATCCTCGACGGGCAGCAGACGACCACCCTCACCAAGGGCGGCATCCAACTGTGCCGGGACAGCTCGTACGGTGCGATCTACTACCCGTGGATCGACGTCGGCCTGACCGACGACGACGGTGCGGTCGTCTACCAGCCGCCAAGCGGCCACATCGCGGGCGTCTACGCCCGGGTCGACACCCAGCGCGGCGTTTTCAAGGCGCCCGCCAACGAGATCATCCGGGGCGCGCTCGGCGTGGAGACCGTGTTGGGCAAGGCCGATCAGGCCGGGCTGAACCCCGACGGCGTCAACGTGATCCGCCAGTTCGGCACCAACACCACGATCTGGGGCGCCCGCACGATGGGCGGCGCCGAGGACCCGGAGTGGACCTACATCAGCTCCCGCCGGCTGTTCCTCTACCTGCGCGAGTCGATCGACCAGGGCACCCAGTGGGCGGTGTTCGAACCGAACGGCCCCGACCTGTGGTCGAAGGTCCGGCGCAACGTCGGTGCGTTCCTGACCACCGTCTGGGAGTCCGGCGCGCTGCTCGGCGACACCGCCGCCCAGGCCTTCTACGTCCGGTGCGACGAGACGACCAACCCGGAGGAGGTCCGCGACCTGGGACAACTCGTCACCGAGGTCGGGGTGGCCCTGGTCAGGCCGGCCGAGTTCGTGGTGTTCCGGATCAGCCAATGGTCCGGCCCGGCCTCGAACTGACCACGAGCCGACGAGTCGATGGCGAGCTGATGGCGACCTACCCGGCGCCGGGGCTGTACTTCCAGGTCACCGCCCCCGCATCCGCCCAGGCGTTGCGTACCGGCGTACCGGCGTTCCTGGGCCGGGCGGGCTCGGGCCCGTGGACGACCACGCCGCTGGCGCGGCCGGGCGACTTCGCCAGCGCGTACCCGGGCTCCAGCGGATACCTGGCGGCGGCCGTCGACGGCTTTTTCGCCAACGGCGGTCAGCGGTGTCACGTGGTCCGGCTGCGGGACGACCTGCCGGCGCCCGGCGCGCTCGCCGCCGGGCTGGCCGCGCTGGAGGACGCCGACGCCGACCTGGTCTGCGTGCCCGACCTGGTGACCGCGTCGGCGTGGCCGGACACCGCCGACCTGACCGCGGTGACCGACCGGCAGCGCCAGGTGCTCGACCACTGCGCGGCCCGGGGCGACCGGTTCGCGGTGCTCGACGCCGTGCCGAGCGGGTCGGCGTCGACCGTGCTCGCTCAGCGGGCCGCGCTGTCCGGCCCGTCGGCCGCCTATGGGGCGCTCTACGCGCCCTGGCTGGTCGCCGACGGCAACCTGATGGTGCCGCCCTGCGGGCACGTCAGCGGGGTGTACGCCGCCGTCGACGATGCCTCGGGCACGCAGCGGGCGCCGGCCGGGATCCCGCTGAGCACCGTCCTGGACGTGCAGGTCCACTGGGCCACCGACGATCTGGCACAGCTGAGCGCGGCCGGGGTCAACGCCGTCCTGGCCCTGCCGGGGCGTGGTTTCCGGATCTGGGGCGCCCGTACCGTCAGCGACGACCCGGCCTGGCGGGATGTGACCGCCCGGCGCGTGGTGGCCGAGATCGTCCGCCGGCTGGAGACGTTCATGACCGACCTGGTGGACGAGCCGAACGACGTCCGGCTCTGGGTGCGGATCATGCGCGAGCTGACCGCGTACCTGGAGGGCCTGTACCGGCGCGGCGCCCTGCGCGGCGACAGCGCGGACAGCGCCTTCTTCGTCAAGTGCGACAGCGAGACGAACCCGCCGGACACGGGCGCGACCGGGCAGGTCGTCACCCAGGTCGGGGTCTGCCTCGCCGCCCAGGCCGAGGTCTTGGTCCTCACCGTCGTCCGGACCGCGGACGGCAGCGACGTGCGAGCCGCCTGACAACCCTGATCAGCAGCGACAGACCAAGGAGAAGCGACATGGCCAGAGTGGACCCCTACGGCGGCTACAACTTCGCCGTGGAGTTGGACGGCATCACCCGGGCCGGTTTCCGAGAATGCTCGGGACTGGGCAGCAACCAGAGCGCGACCGAGTACCGCGAGGGCACCGACAAGCAGCTCAGCTCGCGCAAGCAGCCCGGCCTGAACACCTACTCGGACATCACCCTGAGCCGCGGCTTCACCAGCGACTCGAAGCTCTGGGAGTGGCGGCAGAAGGCGGCGAGCGGCGCCGTCGAGCGGCACACGATCTCGATCAGCATGCTCGACGAGGCCGGCAATGCGAAGATCACCTGGAACCTCTTCGAGGCCTGGCCGACGTCCTGGTCCGGCCCGAGCCTGTCGGCCAGCAGCGACGAGATCGCCGTCGAGCAGATCACCCTCGCGTACGAGCGGATCGAGGTCGATCAGTGGACCTAGTGGGCAGCTCGGTGGCCGAGACCGGGGCCACGGAGTTCGAGTTCACCCTCCCGCAGGGCCTCGCCGGGCCGGGCGGCACCGTGCACCGGGACGGGGCGATGCGCCTGGCCACGGCGTTCGACGAGATCGAACCCATCAAGGACCCGCGGGTGCGGGCCAACCCGGGCTATCTCGTGGTGATCCTGTTGGCCCGGGTGATCACCAGGCTGGGCGGCCTGGAGCACGTCAATACCCGCACGATCGAGAACCTGTACGCCGCCGACCTCGCCTACCTGCAGGACTTCTACCAACGGATCAACCTCACCGGCAACCCCCGCTTCCAGGTCCAGTGCCCGCATTGCGCGCAGGCTTTCGAAGTGGAGACCGCCGGCCAGGGGGGATGACGCGCTACCCCGAGGACCAGCTGCACGAGGAGGTAGCGTACGTGGCCTTTCACTTCCACTGGCCATACGAGCAGATCATGCGGCTGGAACACGCCGAACGGCGGCGCTGGGTCGGTGAGATAGCCCGGATCAACCAGAGACTGAACGAGCAGACGGGAGCCAGGAGATGACGTCCTCCGGCGTGCCGCTGGGCCTGTCCTGGGCGGCCTCGGTGGCCGGGGCCTGGGTACCGGCGGTCCCGGCGCTGGACCCCTTCCCCACCTTCAATTTCGCGGTCGAGATCGACGGCCTGCTGGTCGGCGGCTTCACCGAGGTAACCGGGCTGGGAAGCCGGCTCGAGACCGAGGAGTACCGGGAGGGCGGCGTCAACGGGTACGTGCACACGCTGCCGACCGGCGCCACGTCCGGCAACCTCACGCTGCGGCACGGCCTGACCGCCAGCAGCGTGCTGTGGAACTGGCACGCCGACGCCGTCGCCGGCCGGATCCAGCGCCGCAACGGCACGATCCTGCTGCTCGACCGCCAGCAGATCCCGGTGATGTGGTGGAACTTCCGCAACGGGTTGCCGGTCAGCTGGACCGGCCCCGAGTTCAGTGCCACCGACGACCGGCTGGGCGTCGAGGCCATCGAGGTCGCGCATGAGGGGCTGACCAAGCCGCTGCTCGGTCAGGCCGCCGCTCTCGGCAATGCGATCAGTCAGGGCCTGCGGTGACCGGAATGCAGGCCCGGCTCTGGCGGCGGGCCCGCCGCCCTGGCCTGGTGGACCGCTCGGAGATAGTCGACCGCATCCTGACCCGGCACGAGCGGATGGTGGCGCCGCTGCCACTGGCCGAGCTGATCGAGCGGTACGTCGGAATGGCCGGGCCCGACGGCCTGGAGGGGATGCCGTTCGTGTACGCCGAGCCGGTCCCGCCTGCCGCAGCGAATCCGGTGCATCCCGGTGGCGCCGCCCCCGTGATGGCTCCAGTGACCCGGCCGGCTCCGGTGACTCCGGTGGGGGCGCCCGGCGGCGGACCGGTGGTTCAGTTGAGGGCCGCGACGGCGCGCCCCGCCCGCGATGCCGTGACGAGCGGCGCGCCGGCCGGCGTCGGTAGAGTCCGCGACGGCGAGGACCGGTTCCCCCCGGGCTCGGGTCCGGTCCGGACGGAATCCCGGATCGCCGAGTTCTCCGGCGCGCAGCCGATCGCCGGTGCGGCCGTCCCGATCCCCGTCGTCCCGGTGACGCCGCCACGCACGGCGGCGCCGGTCGGGTCGAGCCCGGTCGGGCCACTTCCAGGCACCTCGAGTCCAGGCACGGCGACTCCAGGCACGGCGACTCCAGGCACGGCGACTCCAGCCGCCCGCCCACGGTCCGCATCGACGCCGGCATCCGCGCCCCTTGGGCGCGTGACCCCGCCGTCTGCGATCCCGCCGTCGCTGGCTCCGGTCTCCTCGATCCCGCCATCCTCGGACTCGTCTTCCATCGAGTGGGCGGAGCCGCACGGGGCGCCGTCGATGGCATCGGGTTCGGCCACCCGGACGGCCTCGACCGCGGCGTTCGCGGACCCCGCAGCCCGGTACCCGGCGGCCACCGCCCCGACGGACGCACTCCCCACGGCCCCGACCGGGTTCACGCCGGCCCCCGCGCCGTCGGGCCAGCCCCGTCCGGCCCGCCCGACGCCGCCGCATCCCCCGGCCGCTGGCGCCCTCCCGACCACCCTGGCCGGCACCACCGCGCCCCGCCAGGAGCCCGGCTCGGGCCCGTTGCCCCGAGACCCGACGCCGGTGGCCGCGACCGCACCGCTCGCCGTCCGCCCGACTCGTCCGCGGTCCACGCCATCCGTGACCCGGACGGCGAGTCCACCGACCTCCACCGGTCCTTCCCCGGCCGTCGCCGGCAGGGTCCCACTGCCCCTGGCCGGCGATGCCCGGACAGTAGGAACGGCCGGTGGCGCCCCCGCCCAAACCTCGTCGGTCGCCTCCACACACGCCTCGGCCGCCCGAACGCCGGCCGAGCTGGGCCCGGTGCCGTCCAGGCGGCCCGATCTCCCTCACCCGTCCGCCACGCCCGCTCATCAGGCCGGTCACCAAGCCGTCGACCTCGACCGGCTGGCCGCACAGGTGCAGCGGCGGATCGTGCGGCAGCTGGCCGTGGAGGCCGAACGCCGGAGGATGCGCTGATGGGACTGCTGGACCTGACCGGAATCACCGGGCTACCGGGATCGGCGCGCGACGACGTGCAGAAATTGCGCATCAGCTACGCCGGCGGCGCGACCCGCTCCACGCAGACCGTGACCCTGGCCTACAACCCGGGGCAGATCAGCCGCTCCCGCTCAGTCAACTGGCACCGGACCAAGGTGAAGAGCGGCGGCAGCCCCAAGTGGGCGGCGCCGCAGCAGTTCCTCGGCCTGGAACCGGAGTCGCTGTCGGTCGAGCTGTTCTTCGACACGTACGGAAGCGGTCAGGACGTCACCCGGGCCACCGGCCGGATCGCCGTGCTCGCGGAGGTCGACCGAGAGCTGCACAGCCCGCCGGTGTGCCGGCTGAGCTGGGGTACCCAGTCGGAGATCTTCACCGGCGTGCTGACCCAGCTGGACCAGCGGTTCTCCATGTTCGCGAGCGACGGCACGCCGGTGCGGGCCACGCTGAACTGCACCTTCATCGAGTACCAGACCTCCGCCGAGGCCAAGGCGAACGAGCCGCACTCGGCCGACGTCGTCAAGGTCCGGGTGGTCCGGCGCGGCGACACGCTCGCCAGCATCGCTGCTCAGGAGTACCAGGACCCGGCCCGCTGGCGGGACATCGCCGTGGCCAACGGCATCGCGAACCCGCGCACGCTGCTGCCCGGGTCCGTGCTCACAATCCCCAAGCTTGCCGGGTGATGGCGATGCTGTCGAACTCGAGCGTCCCCGACTTCGCCGTCCTGGTGAACGGCGCCCCGCTGGCCCCGGCCGCGGTGGGCGACATCCGGGCGATCCAGGTGGACGAGTCGATCGACACTCCGAGCATGTTCACCATCGAGCTGTACTGCTGGGATCCGGCCACCTTGACCGTGACGTGGCCCGACGACCCCGCCTTCGCGATCGGCAACCAGGTGACGATCCAGCTCGGCTACGTCGGCGCGCTGGCCGCCGTCATGACCGGCGAGATCACCGGCCTGGAGCCCTCGTTCGCCGAGGACGAGCCTCCGACGCTGACCGTGCGCGGGTACGACCACCGGCATCGGCTCGCCCGCGGCCGCAAGACCCGGGGCTTCACCGCCATCAAGGACAGCGCTATCGCTTCGACCGTCGCCATCGAGGCGGGCCTGCGCGCCCAGGTAACGGACAGCGAGACAGTGCACCAACTCGTGTTGCAGAGCAACCAGAGCGATCTGGAACTCCTCCGGCAGCGGGCCGACCTGATCGGGTACGAGTTCTTCGTCCGCGACCGGGTGCTGCACTTCCATCCGCCCGCCGACGAAGCGCCGCCGTCGGTGGTGCTCGACGTCACCGACGACCTCAGCAGCTTCACGCCGCGGCTGAGCTCGATCGGCCAGGCCGGCAGTGCCGTCGTTCGGGGCTGGGACCCGGGCACCAAGCAGCCGATCACGGCCCGGTTGCGGGCGACCGGCGGCGGCGCGGACTCGGACCGGGCCTTCGGGCTGAGCACGGACGCGGTGCTCGTCAACGCGCCGGTGGCTACGGCGGCGGACGCCGACTGGGTGGCACGCGGGCTGCGGGCGGATCTCGGTGACGGCTACGTCCGGGGCGAGGCTGAGCTGGCCGGGCGGCCCGACCTGCGGGCCGGCACCACAGTGCGGATCACCGGCGCCGGCAAGACCTTCAGCGGCGTGTACTACCTGACCGCCGTCCGCCACGACCTGGGGCTGGATCAGGGCTTCCGGACGAGCTTCGACGTCCGGCGATCGGGAGTGTGACATGGGCGATTACGACGAGCTGTTCACACAGCGCCACACGGCCCAGTATTTCCCGGGCGTCTGCGTCGGCATCGTGACCAACACCCGCGACCCAGACGGTCTGGGCCGGGTGAAGCTGCGCCTGCCCTGGCTGGCCGACGGCACCGAGACCGACTGGGCCCGGATCGCCGTACCGATGGCCGGGCCGCAGCGCGGTGTCTTCTTTCCGCCCGAGGTCGACGACGAGGTACTGGTGGCCTTCGAGCACGGCAGTTCCCAGCGGCCGTACGTGGTGGGTGCGTTGTGGAACGGGGTGGACAAGCCGCCGGACGCGAACGAGAACGGCCACAACGACATACGGATGATCAGGTCGCGCAGCGGGCACGTCGTGCGGCTGACCGACACCGACGGCGCCGAGAAGATCGAGGTCGTCGACAAGAGCGGAAAGAACTCCATCGTGATCGACACCGCCGCCAACGCCGTGACCGTGAGCGCCGGCCAGGACGTCACGATCAGCGCGGAGGGCGGCACGCTGACCCTGAAGGGCAGCTCGGTGAAGATCCAGGCGCAGACCGAACTGAGCGTGCAGGGCGCCACCGCGAAGGTCACCGCCGACGGCGAGCTGGTGCTCAAGGGCTCGATCGTCAACATCAACTGAGGCCGGCCCAACCGGGAAAGGCGGGAGACGATGGGACAGCCAGCCGCGAAGGCCGGGGACCGCGTGGTCGGGGTGGACGTGCACATCGTCCTGCCGCCGGCCCAGGCGCCGCCGGTGGCTCTGCCGCACCCGTTCGGCGGCGTCATCTCCGGCGGCGTCAGCACCGATGTAATGATCATGGGTAAACCCGCGGCGGTGGTCGGCAGCACGGCGACCAACACGCCGCCGCACCTGCCGGCCGCGCCGGGCACCGCCTTCCAGCGTCCGCCGTCAAACCTGGCCACGATCCGGCAGGGCAGCGCCACGGTGAGGATCAACGGCAGACCCGCCGCCCGGGCCGGCGATCGCGCCGACACGTGCAACGACCCGCAGGACGTGCCGGCCGGCACGGTGGTCGCGGCCGGGACGGTGATGATCGGGTGAGCGATTTCCTCGGCAGCGGCTGGGCGTTCCCGATCCGGCTGGCCGACGACGGCACGGTCCTGCGCTCGGCCGAGCCGGACGGCGCGGTCGACGACGCCGTCCGGATGATCCTGTCCACCGCGCCCGGCGAGCGGGTGATGCGGCCCGACTACGGCTGCGCCATCCAGGACTACGTCTTCGCGCTGGTCGACTCCGGCACGGCCGGGCAGATCTCGCAGGCGGTCCGCGAGGCGCTGGCCGAGTGGGAGCCGCGCATCGACGTCGTCGACGTGACGACGACGCAGGATCCGCAGGACCCGCGCCGCCTGTCGGTGGCCATCACGTACCAGGTCCGGTCCAGCAACAGCCGGGTCAACCTGGTCTACCCCTTCTACCTGGAGTGAGTGTGGACGCCCCCCTCGTCGACCCACGCTCCGGCGACGACCTCGCCGGCCGGACCACCGAGCTGGCCGCGCGCTACAGCGGCTGGACGCCGCCCGGGCCGGGCGCCGCGCCGGACCCCGGCACCGCGCTGATCGGCGTGTTCAGCCGGTTCGCCAAGCTGGTCGTGGACCACCTGAACCAGGCACCGATGCGCAACTTCGTGTCGTTCCTCAACCTCATCGGCACCCAGCCCCGCCCGCCGTTGCCGGCCGTCGTGCCGCTGACCTTCACAGTCGCGAGCGGCACGACGGCGGGCGTGCTGGTGCCGGCCGGTACCCAGGTGGCGACCGGCAACGAGGTCGGGTTCGAGACCGACGCGGACCTGACCGTCTCGCCGGCCAATCTCGTGGCGGTGCTCGTCGGCGACCCCGCCGGCGACAGGTTCAGCGACCGGACCACGGCGACCGAGCCGTTCCCGGCGTTCACCGGCGACCGGCCGGTCCCCCACGACCTGTTCGTGGGCGTCCCGCCCACCCAGGCGGCCGGCCCGCTGACGATCCGGCTGACCACCCCGGACGCGCCGATCTGGCACGACGGGTCGGTCGCCTGGTCGGCCTGGGACGGCGCCGGCTGGGTCCCGGCCCACGCCGCCGCCCGGGTCGACGGCGGCGACGTGGTGGTGGTGACACTGGACGCCGTCCCGCCGCTGCCGTCGCTGGCCGTGGCGGGCGTGACCGCCGGCTGGGTCCGAGCCGGACTGACCCACGGCCTGCCCGCCGGCGACGAGGGTCAGTCCCCCGAGTCGATCGCCGTCGGCGGCCGCAATCCCCAGGACTTCGCGCCGCAGGTCGCGCCGTTCGGCGGCACCGCCCAGGTGAAGTGGTGCTACCTCAGCGTGGACCACGCACTAGCGCCCGGCGGCGCCCTCGCCCACCTGCACGTCGCGCTGATCACCCCGGGCCGCGCCGGCTCGTCGCCGATCACGCTGAACTGGACCTACAAGCTCGGCAACGACTGGGTGCCGCTGGGCACCTCGACCTCCACCGACGACGGAGGCTCGGCGGGCACCGGTTTCCGCGACGGCACGCTCGCCTTCACCCGCGACGGCGTGATCGACTTCGTCACCCCGGCCACCTGGCCGGTCGCGCTCTACCGGACCCGGCTCGGGCGCTGGCTGCGGGTCGAGATCGACGACGGCGGTGGCGATTACGCCACTCTGCCGGTGATCGGGTCGGTAGTGGTCGACTACGAATGGGACCTGCCGCGGCTCGACGCCGTCCGGATCGCCGGTGACCCCGCACCTGCGGCCGTCCCGGTCACCTCGGTCGCGCTCAACGGCGTACCGCTGGACGGCTCCCGCCCGTTCTGGCCCTTCGGCACCCAGCCGGCGTTCGGCGACACGCTCGAGATCGGCTGCCCGCCCGGCCGGGTCGCCCCGCTGACCCTGCAGGCGTCCCTGGTCAATCCGATCAACGGCAATGGCGCGCCGATCCCGGCCGTCGAAGACCGGCCCCCGATCGCCTGGGACGCCTTCGACGGCACGGCCTGGACGCCGATGTCCGCCGACGCCGACGACTTTTTCAGCACCGGGGGCCGGGTGACGCTCACGCCCGCGGCGGGGGTGCCGGCGATCGTGAAGGTCCGAGCCCGGCTCACCGGGGCCGGCTACGGCTCGCCGGCCCAGTACGTCCAGGCGGACGGCGGCTACAAGCTCCAGCCGGCCACGTTGGCGCCACCGGTGCTGGCCACCCTGAGCTGGGTGCCCGGCGCCCAACCGGACGCCCCGCCGGTGGGCCTGGTGACCCGCGACGACCGCGGCGACCTGGTCCAGACGGGCAGTTTCGCGCCCTTCGAAACCGTCCAGGACGACGAGCCCGCGCTGTACCTGGGCTTCGATCGAGCGCCCGGCCCGTCGTCGGTCACGCTCTACCTGGCCGTGGCCGATCCCGACCCGGCCGAGGTCGGCGCCGACGAACTGGCGGGACTGGACCCGCAGACCGCCGCCGGCATCCGCTGGGACTACCTGTCGCCCGCCGGCTGGGCGCCGCTACCGGTCGAGGACGGCACGGCCACGCTGTCCGCCAGCGGCGTGGTCCGGTTCACGCCCCCGGCGGATCTCGCCCTCGCGCCCCGGTTCGGCGTCGCCGCGGCCTGGGTCCGGCTGCGCTGGTACGGCGGCTACTTCCCGGTCACGCCACGGCTGGCCGCCGTCCTGGCCAACACGGTGACCGCGACGCAGGCGACGTCGGTCACGGCCGAGGTGCTCGGTTCCGGCAACGGCAGCCCCGGCCAGATGCTGACGACGGCGCAGGCGCCGGTGCTGCCGGGCGCGCGACTGGAGGTCCGGGCGGCCGACGGCACCTGGGCGACCTGGCAGCCGGTGAGCGACTTCTACGATTCCGGGCCGGCCGACCAGCATTACACCCTGGACCCGCTGACCGGCGCGGTAGCCTTCGGCGACGGCACGGCCGGCACCCTGCCCCCGGTGGCGCCGTCCAACGTCCGCGCCAGCTACCGCACCGGCGGCGGTCCGGCGGGCAACCAACCGACCGGCACGATCACCACCCTGAAGGTGGCGTTGCCGTCGGTCGACTCGGTAACCAACCACCTGCCGGCGCAGGGTGGTGCGGTCGAGGAGTCGCTGGACGACGTCGTGGCCCGCGGTCCGCGCGTGCTGCGTCACCGCGAGCGGGCGGTCACCGCCCAGGACGTCGAGGACCTCGCCTTGGCTGCCTCCACCGAGGTCGCTCGGGTCAAGGCCGTCGTGCCGACCCAATTCGACCCGCTGGCCCTGTGGATGGACCCCGACGACCCGGTGCTGCTACCCGGCCACACCAGCGCCGACGCCGGCCAGTGGGGGGTGATAGTGGTGCCCGATTCCGCGGCCGCCCGGCCGGCGCCGGGGTACGGCCTGGTCAGCCAGGTCCGGGCGTACCTGGCGACGAGGTGCGCGGCCACGGTCCGGCCATGGGTGGCCGGCCCGGAGTGGATCGGCGCCACGGTCGCGGCCACGGTCGTGCCGACCGACGCCGGTGCGGCCGACCAGACCCGCGACGCCGTCGTCGCCGCGCTCCGCGCGTTCCTGCACCCGCTGACCGGCGGCCTGGACGGCGCGGGCTGGGCGTTCGGCCGCAAACCGCACCACTCGGAGATCTACACCGTCGTCGAGCGGGTGCCCGGCGTCGATCACGTCACCGAGCTCACCCTGACCCTCGCCCCGGAGAGCCCCGACCTGGCCGACCGGGTCTCCCAGGTGCTGGACCGCTCGATCACCGACGCCGCCGACCCGGTCGCCGACGACGTCGCGCAGTGGCTGGACCGGGCGCTGGTGCACTCCGGCCAGCACACCGTGACCATGAGCCTGGAGGGGTGAACGACGATGCCAATTCCCGTACCCGGTGACGAGGCACCCGCCTTCACCGACCTGATGGCGCAGGCCCGGACCCTGATTCCGGCCCTGGACCCGGGCTGGACCGACCTGAACCCCGGCGACCCCGGCGTCGCGCTGGCCGAACTGTTCGCCTGGCTGACCGAAATGATGATGTTCCAGGCCGGTCAGGTGCCGGAGCGCAACGTCCGGACGTTCCTGGCCCTGCTGGAGGGCCCGAACGGCGCGAGCGCGTCGCTGCCGCTGGAGAGCGCGGTGGCCCAGGTGATCCGCGGCCTGCGGGAGCGGTACCGGGCCGCGACCGAGGACGACGTGCGGTACCTGGTGCTGACCGCCTGGCCAGGCACCGCCGAGGCGACCGCGCTGGGCGACGGCGGCCGGGTGTCCCGAGTGCTGTGCCTGCCCAACCGCGACCTCACGGCGACCGACCCCGCCGCCGAGGCGCCCGCCCACCTGAGCGTGGTGGTGGTGCCGGCGGGGCCGGAGGGCGGTGGTCCGCCACAGCCGTCCGACGCGCTGCTCGGCGCGCTGTCGGACTTCCTGCTCCCCCGCCGGCTGCTAACCACCAGGCACCACGTGGTCGGGCCGGGGTACCCGCGGGTGCTGGTACGGGCGGACCTCGCGCTGCGCTCCGACGCCGTCCCGGACACCACCCTCCTGGCCGCGAAGGATGCCCTCGCCGCGCTGCTCGATCCGCTGACCGGCGGCACGGACGGCGCCGGGTGGCCGTTCGGGCGACCGGTGTACGGCTCCGAGGTCTACGCCGCGCTGGAGAGCGTCGCAGGGATCGATTACGCGGAGAACCTGGCCGTCACGGCACCCGACCCCGGCCCGGCCGACCTCGCCTGGCTCACCGCCGTCACGCTCACCGGCTACGACGGCGCCGGCCGGACCTACCCGTACTCCTGGACGGCGTCGTGAGCTACCTCGACCACCTCCCGGCGACCTTCCGCCAGGGCGACTTCCTCGGGAACTTCCTGCTCGCCTTCGAGGCCGTCCTCGACGGCGCCCCCGACGCCGACGAGGTCGGCCTGCAGCCGCGGATCGACACACTGTCGGACCTGTTCGACCCGACCGTGACCCCGGCAGAGTTCCTGCCCTGGCTCGCCGGCTGGGCCGCGCTGAGCCTGCGGGCGGACTGGGACGAGGCCACCATCCGCGGGTTCCTGCGCGAGATCGTGCCGCTCTACCGGCAACGCGGCACGCTTGAGGGCCTGCGCCGGGTGCTGCAGATCTACCTGCGCCCACTGAGCCCGGACTCGATCGCGGACGAGGTCACCATCTACGACGACTTCGTCGACCCGCCGCACTACTTCCAGGTCGAGCTGACACTGCGCGACGCCGACCCCGACCGGTTGCGCCTCACCCAGCAGGTGGCCCGGGCGATCATCGATCAGGAGAAACCGGCGCACACGTTCTACGCTCTGAAGGTCGTGATCCCGACCATGCGCCTGGTCTCCGTGCGGCTGCGCGAGGCCGAGAACAACGTACCGGCCCTGCTGATCCTCGGACAGAACACCTGGCTCGGCACCGCCGAGCAGACGGAAGGATGAGCCATGGCTGACTACACGCAACCGGACGACGTCGCCAAGCGGGTCCGGTTCTTCGACGGCCAGTTCCTCCAGGACCAGGACCTCATCGACGAGCAGAAGTACCACCTGGACCGGGAGCGCCGCACGCTGCGGGAGTTCGGCGTGCCCGGGGTGCTGACCGGCCTGCAGGTGACCACGTCGGCGCCGTACGAGATGACCATCTCGACCGGTACCGCGGTCGACGCCCTCGGTCGCTTCATAGTGCTGGACGAGCCGCTGGTGCTGACCTTCCCGAAGAACAACGTGACCCAGGCGTTCCCGGTCTCGATCATGTACCGCGAGGTGGAGTCCGACATCGCCACCACCGGCGGCCAAAGCGCCACCCGCTGGGACGAGAGCCCGATGGCCGGCGCCGCGCTGCCGGACGGCACCGCCGTCGTCGCACCCTCGGACGCTCCGACCACGTGGGACGATCCGGTCGTCGGGCTCGGATCGTGGGTCATCACGAACGGCTCGTTCGTGGCCTCGAGCGCACCGGAGGCAGCGGCCGGCCTGCGGGTGCCCGGTTCGCTCGATGGCAGTGGCCTGCGGATCGGGGCCGGCAGCCGGATCGGGCTGGTCGTCGATGCGAACGGCCAGGTCGGGGTGGGCACGGAACCCGACAACCACTTCGGATTCCAGCAGCTCCTTGACGTCGCCGGGGCAAGCAACGCCAACCTTACGGTTCGCACGCTCACCGTCGACAGCAAGCTGATCGCCAGCGACGCCGGGTACTGGCAGGCCCCGGCCGGACAGGTCGTCGGAACCGGCTCGAACCACCCCGTCACGATCGCGACCCAGGCCGCCCCGCGGCTCACGGTCGCCGCGAACGGCGACGTCGGCGTGGGCGCGACGGCACCGGAAAACGCCGAGCAGTGGAACCGGACCCTCGACGTGTACGCCTACGACAACGTCAAGCTGTCGGTCCGCACCGCCGCGATCGACGGCCGAGTGATGGCCCACAACGAGGGCAAGTACGGGACGCCGCCGGGACAGATCATCGGCGTGACCACGAACCACGCCGTCAGCCTGGTCACTCAGGCCAAGGCGCGGCTGACGGTGACCGGGGCCGGGAACCTCGGCATCGGCACCGTCACCCCGGCCACGACCCTGGATCTCCTCGGCACGTTGCAGGTCACCGCCCCCTCGTCGCTCGACACCGGCCCTGCGCTGTTCGTCGACCCCAAGGGCCAGGTCGGCATCGGCACGACCACCCCCGAGAACGCCGAAGCCTGGTACCGCACCCTCGACCTGTCCGGCGCCACCGACGCCAAGCTGTCGGTCCGCGCCGCCGGCATCGACACCCGGATCATGGTCCACAACGGCGGCATGTACGGAGCCCCGGCCGGCCAGATCATCGGCACTAAGACCAACCACCCGGTCAGCCTGGTCACCAACGCCACCGCCCGAATGATCGTGAGCCAGACCGGCAACGTCGGCATCGGCACCCTCACCCCCGCCACGGCACTGGACCTCCGGGGCACCCTGCAGGCCACCGGTAGCTCGTCGCTCGACACCGGCCCCGCGCTGTACATCGACGCCAAGGGCCAGGTCGGCATCGGCACCACCACCCCCGAGAACGCCGAAGCCTGGTACCGCACCCTCGACCTCTCCGGCACCCAGAACGCCAAGCTGTCGGTCCGCGCCGCCGGCATCGACACCCGCATCATGGTCCACAACACCGGCATGTACGGAGCCCCGGCCGGCCAGATCATCGGCACCAAGACCAACCACCCGGTCAGCCTGATCACCAACGCCACGCCCCGGATGTTCATCGGCCAGAACGGCAACGTCGGCATCGGCACCACCAACCCCACGGCCACGCTCCAGGTCACCGGCACCATGCAGGTCTTCCCCGCCGACGGCACCATTGCGGCGCCCGCCCTGCTCATCGACGCGAAAGGCCAGGTGGGGGTGGGCACGGCGGCCGTGGAGAACGGGGACGGCTGGGTTCGCGTCCTCGACGTGCACGGCGATCCGAGCGCCAAGGTCTCCGTGCGCACCGACGCCGTCGACGGCCGGATAATGGCCCACAACGGGGGGTTCTTCGGCGCTCCGGGCGGCCAGATCATCGGGACGGCCTCGTCCCACCCGCTCACCCTGGCGACCAGCGGCAAGGCGCGGCTGGTCGTGACCCAGACCGGCGTGGTGGGCATCGGGACCATGTCCCCGAGCGCCAACGGCGCCTGGCCACTGGCGCCGAACTCCTCGTATGACGAAATACTTGACCTGTACGGCAACGACCGGGTGCAGCTGAGGATGCACACCTCGACCATTGACGCGGGGTTCGCCGTGAACCCCCTCATGAACTGGACCGGGCTCCCCGGCCTGGCCTCCTACCCTGCGATCAGCGGCCTCGCCCTCGGCACCTGGTCGAACCACTTCGTATCCATCTTCTGCAACGGCGGAACCAGACTCGGCATCACGAACCTCGGCATCAGCGTCGTCGGAAGCGTCTACTACTCGGGAAGCCTCTTAGGCCCATCGGACGCGCGGCTGAAGACGGACGTCACCGAACTGGAGGACGCGCTCGGGGCCATCGGTCGCCTGCGCGGCGTCCGCTTCGCCTGGACCGAGGAGGCACTGCGCGACGTGCTGCCGGGAGCGAGCCGGACGCGGCAGGTCGGCGTCATCGCCCAGGACGTCGCGGAGGTGCTGCCCGAGCTGGTCACTACCGACGGGAGCGGCCTGCTGGCCGTGGACTACAGCAAGCTCACCGCCGTGCTCGTGCAGGCGGTCAAGGAACTGGAGGGCCGCCTGGCCCTCCTCGAGACGAAGGCTGACCGATGAGAGAACAATTGCGGGAACGGATCGAGCAGCTCACCCAGGAGTACCGCAACGGCGAGACGATGCTCGCCGACCTGGACCGGCGCCGGACCGAGTTGCAGGCCACCATGCTGCGCATCAGCGGTGCCCTGCAGGTGCTGCAGGAGTTGATGGGACCGGTCGCCGCGGAGGAGCCCGAAACGGCATCGGGGCCGGCCGAAGCGGCGTGAACTCCCCGCCGTTGCTGGCGCTGTGCGGCGGTGGTGCGCCCCAGCGGTTGAGTACCGCCTGCCACTGCCGTCGCCGGACCGGCTCCGGCGTCAGTACGCAGTCGCCGCACGTTCCGCCGCCGGGAGTGCGGTAGTACGGGCAGTAGTTTGCGCCGCACCAGGATCCAGCGTGCCCCCGAGTGCACCGCCCCGCCGGCACGCGGTCTCGGTGCGCAGACGTACAGGAGCGCGTCAAGGACGACGTCGTTACCGCTGGTTCGACGCTGTGGCGACCCTTCGCCACGGTCGGCTCGCCGAGCAGCTCCTGCGGCCGGTTATGCGCAGTGCCACCACCTCCCGGCGCGGCCATGTCGTCCTTTGCCACGGCGTCGTACAAAGCGAACCGCCTGCTGGGCCGCACCCTGGCACCATGGCTACGGCGCTTCGAGGCCTCGGTCCTCGTGCTTGGCGGCGGGATCAGCGCGGCCTGGCAGTTCGTCGCCCCACCGCTCGGGCAGGGCATCCGGAGCGCCGACGCGGAGGTCGCCGGGCGCGTCACCGTGGTCCGCAGCCCGGACGCGGAGACCTCGGCCTTGCGCGGCGCGGCCCTGCGCGCGAGCGCGCTCGCCCAACGGTAACCGCCGAGGTGCCCGGGTCGATCCACCCACCCGGGCACCTCCGGCGCAGTTCGGGTCGAGCCTGTAGCGCTCAAAAACCGGGCGGCGCATCGAGCCCTGACGCCTCGGGGACGAGACCGTTGAGGTGACATCGCCGGCGGCGTCGATGTGCTCCCAGTAAGCAGCCGGTCACGGCGGTCTTCGTGAATGTCAGTCGCCCGGGTGGTGCCGCACGCACGGTCCTCGTCGCGGACGTACCCCAGCTCAGTCCGACCGGTGTGGCCGTTCCCGGTAGGCCGTGGGGTTCAACCCCGTATGGCGCTTGAAGCGGGTCGAGAAGTACAGGGGATGGACTATCGCAGGTGCAGACCGAGATGAAGGCCGGGGACGTGTTGTTCTTCCACGGCAGCCTGGTACACGGTTCGAGGCCCAACACCAGCGTCGACCGGTTCCGCCGGTCCCTGATCTTCCACTACGTGCCGACGACCAGCCGTGAGGTCGCCCGGTTCTACCAACCCCTCCTGACTTCCGCCGGTGACGACGTCACCATCGACGAGTCGGCTGACGGCGGTCCCTGCGGCGAGGGGTGGCAGCACCCCGAGCCACACTGACCGCGGGCGGGTCGCACGCTTGGCCAACCGGGCCTCGACCCAGAAGTGCCCGGTCGCATCGTCGACGGTGAGGAAGACGTCCCGTCGGGCGATTCTTCTGCATTTCACCCCGCACGGCTCATCCTGGCTGAACCTCGCCGAGCGGTGGTTCTCCGAGCTGACGAACAAGAAAATCCGACGAGGCGCCCACAGATCGGTCCGCGCTCTGGAAGCCGATATCCGCAGGTGGATCGCCATCTGGAACACCGATCCGAAGCCATACGTGTGGATCAGGACCGCGGATGAGATCCTCGAACGCCTCGCCGGATATCCACCGTGAACGTTCGTGGTCAGAGCACTAGCTCAAACCCAAGGCTCAAACGCGGGTGGTCGCGCGTGCGGCGTTCTCGATGATGCCCGCGACGATCTGGTCGAGGAACGGGGCGGGTAGGTCATGGCCCATCGCGTCGAGCGGCAGGTAGGTCGAGTTGGCGAGCGCGGCGTGGGTCGCCTCACCGCCAGCGATTCTGATCAGTGGATCCTCGGCACCGTGGATCACCAATGCCGGGAGCGTCAACTGCTGAAGACCGCCCGTGCGGTCGGGCGCGATCAGGGCTGCGGTGACCTGGCGTGTCCCTCCTTCGGGGTGCTGCGCGCGGTCGTATGCCTGTGTTGCCAGGGCGAGGCGGCGCTCGCGCTCGCTGTCCGCATAGGTTTTCGAACCGATAGTCGCGTACAGGTCAGCGATCTGCGCGATGGCGGCCCCGCGATCCGGTGGAAGCGGTTTAGTCAGCTCTTGCAGCACATCGCCGTCGGCCATACCGATGGCGATGTGCGGCGTGCTCATGATCGAGCAGAGGCTGAGCACGCGCGGCATGTAATCGATCGCGAGCCGCTGGGCAACCATCCCGCCCATCGAGGCGCCGACAACGTGCGCCTGCTCAATGCCCAGATGGTCGAGCAGCTCGATCGTGTCACGCGCGACCGCCGCCAGGTAGTACTGACTCGGCGCGGTCTTCCATTCCGTCAGACCGCTGTCGCGGTTGTCGGGACGGATCACCCGGTAGCCCCGCTCGCCGAGCGCGTCGACGATCTCTTGCGGCCAATGGATCAGCTGCGAGCTGAGTCCCATAATCAGCAGCAGCGCCTCCCCCGACGGGTCCCCCTCGTCGCGAAAGCACATTCTCACCGTCGATAGCTCCGCAAACTGATCGCGCTGATCGTTCATGGCATCCTCTCTCACAGCTGAAGCCCCCACCAACCCGGCAGCGCCAGCTCGACGCCGGCAGACAGCTGCGCAACGCCGCACGCCGGCACCGAGCGGAAAGTAGAGTGGGGCAGGCCCGACGGCCCGCGCCAGGAACAACGAGTCATCGATCAAGCAGACACGTCCTGCTGGGCATGGCTCGAGCGCGGCCACGTGAGGTCTCACCTGCTTTCCTCATCTAGGCGTGTCCCGCATCGGTCAACCCGGATTCAGAAACGCCTCCGGCCAGATCGGCAAGGGCACCCCGCACCTGACGGATGCAGATACACGACGTCTTGTACGGCCGCGGCCGACCAACGCGTTGAGCCTGGCCGAACGCGACCGGGTACTGGCTGTGCCGGACAGCCCATAGTTCGCCGATGCCGCCCCGGCCCAGGTGTACGCCGCCCTGCTCGACCAGGGTGTGTACAGGCCTGGCGCAGGACCTGACGCGGTAGGTGTTCGACGTGCATGGCTGCCTAACGTGGTCCACGCCGGCCCCGCGCAGCCCGATTCTGCGGCACGAGTTGAAGCGCATTGGGGTGGCCGCCGCGGGGCGGGCCGGAACCCGGCTGTGTCGGGCCGCGCAGTGATCCTGTGGCGGCGGCGCGCATCCGAGGTCGGTCGGGCACCGCTCGTACAAAGTGTCGGCGGGCCTCCACGCCTGATCGTGTGCCTGGCAAGAGCACGTCGATGAGCACCGTGTCCGGCGATGGCCCCGGTTTGACGCCGCTCACCTGCACCGCGTAGCTCTTCCAATCCTCGGACACCGACGGCCCCGGCTGTGCTCCCGGGCCGGGCACATCCGGCGAGTATCAACCCCAGGGTCAGCATCACCCCGATGCGCCCCGTCTTCAGAAACAACCCCCGTCGCATCACGGATGCCGTATCGCCATATCAACAGGGTCCCGCGAACCCAACGCAGTCCGTCCACACCGGACAGACAAAACTCGCTCCTGCGCCGTGCCAATACTCGTCGCACACGGCTGTTTCGTGCTCGCCTAGCCGCCGCCGGCGATGCCGCCCTTGGCCGCGTGGTGGCTCCCGGCGGCGCCGCGCCTGGGGAACTCCGCGACCCCATTGACGCGCATGCCGTTAGCCAGAGCTACGCGCTCGTGCGGCGGGAAATCCTCGCCTCGGACGACCCGACCGTATTCAGCGGATAGCGGGCGTGCCCGCGTTAGGGCGGCGCTTAGGCGGCGGCGGTGCTCAGCGGCTCGTTTTCATGGCGGGGGATAGCGGCCAGGGCTAGGCCGAGTAGCGCCGATCCGCAGCCGATGAGGAACAGCAGGGACAATGTCGGTTGCCCGAGCCACTCCCACATCGGGGGCCACGACGGATTGGGCTGATCTTGGTAGTGCCGCGTCATCCACTGGAAGGCGAACAGTGTGGGCACCCACCAAAAGAACAGCGTGATACCCAGCAGCATCTTCGCGACGACGGAGAGGGCCGGGTGGCGTCCTTCGGTCCGGCGGCTGGCCCAGCCGAACAGCAGGAAGGCGACCAGGGCGCCAAGAATGCCGCCGGTGATGCCGAACGGGTACACGGCGAACGGTGTCGCCCGCAGGAACCCTGCGTTGATGGGCGGCGATATCGCAGCCTGTGGAGGGTACACGTCCATCCTGAGAACAGTGTCCCCGCGCTGCGCCACGATAGCGGTGTCCTGCCCGTCCACCTTCAGCGAATAGATCCTCCAGCCGCGCGCGCGCAGGTTGTGCTGAACCAGCGCAACAGTTTCCTGTGGCGGGAGCGTCGGGGCGTCGACTCCGCCGGCGATTCCTGACTGGCCGTATTCGCCGCCGTCGCCAAACAGCAGGTCCTGCGCCGAGTTCCAACTCAGCGGCTGCCCGTAGATGACGAACAAGGCGGGCGCGTCCTGCAGGCCGATGAACTTCTGGCCGGGCAGGATCTCCGCAAGCATCGCTTGCGCCTCGGCGGCCCGCGGTAGCGGCCGGGCGGTCTGCCATCCGGCGCGGGTCGCGAACGCGGCGCTGAACACGCCGCTGATCACGACGGTGAGCACGGTCCAGGCGACGACGGTGCGGCTGGCCGGCCGGCCGAGGCGGGCTCGTAGCCCGTGCCGGATCAGGTTGGCGGCTTCACGCACGGTCGGCCAGGTCCGCCCGGATGGGGCGGCGTCGAGCAGGGCGCCGAGCAGTTCTTCGCCACGCAAACGGCGGTAGGCGCCGGGGTAGGCGAACAGCAACCGGCGGTACCGGCGGGTCAGCTTGTCGGTCATTACACCGTCCTCGGGTGAACGGCACGCAGCCGGGCCTCGACCGCCGTGGTGAGCTGACGCAGCCGGGCGGTCTCGGCGGTAAGCGCGGCAAGTCCCCCGGCGGTAAGGCGGTAGTACCGCCGCACCCGCCCGTCGACCTGTTCTTCGTGGTCGTGCTCGACGAGCCCTTCAGCGGTGAGCCGGTCCAGTGCCGTGTACAGCGTGCCGGTCAGCAGGCTGACCTGCCCACCGGACAGCACCCGGACCTCCTGCACGATCCCATATCCGTGCCGCGGTCCGTCGGTCATCGCGGTGAGGATGAGCAGGGTCGGTTCACGCATAGGTTTCACAGCCGGCATCATATGTAAATGATCAATCTATGGTCAATGGCCAGACACTCCTGGAGATATTTCGGAGACGACCTTGCATGGCCGCTGACCCTCCTGACACGTGGGGGCACGTTCGACCCCAACGCTGCCGCCGCCATCGCCCAAGCGACCGGCACGCGCTCCCACGAACAGGAACTCGCACGGTTGCGGGCATTGACCAGAGTCAACCCGACGCACCGTCTTGCGACGAAAGTCGAGTGACCAGGAAGCCGGCGCACGCTGAGCGCTTACCCTGTCACGGCGCGCTCCGCGGGCACGCGAGGGCACCGTTGCCCTGGCCACGTCTGATACTTGGCCATAGACGCCTCGCCGACCGGGCGCGCAGATGCCGAGGGAAAGCGTGTGCCTACCCACTGGCATGTCAGGCATCGGGGAGTCGGGGAGGTTGTCAGTTCCGGTGGATCCGGCGGTGCCACCAGGGCAGTGGTTCACCATTCCACCTTGCCTCGGGACTGGAATCGGGCAGGGTGCGGCGTCGAAAGTCGCGATCGAGACGAGTCAGCAATCGGCGCATCTCGGCGCGTGCCGGCGATGGTAGGAGGCGGACGACTGCCTCCAGCCCGTCTCTCACGACCGCCACGTCGACGTACTGGCAGCCGGGGCAGGCGGGGCACTCCGAGGCTGCAAGCCGCAGCTTTCCGCCGTGGCGTGACGGGCAGCTCGTTGTGTAGCGCGGACCGCGCCCGGCCGCCTTAAGCCGTTGCAGGGCGGTGGCCATGGGTCTCCATCGGTCGACGCTGTCCCGCAGGCGAGCGTACCGGCACGCGGGTGAACATCTCAGAAAGCGTGAGAGTTCGCGAACGGGAATCGACCACGGCATCGGTGGTTCGACCTGCGCCGCGAAGGCCCAACGGCGGGTGTTCCACTGTGCGGCAGTCACCGGTGCGCAGTGACCAGGTCATGAGCGGCTTCGCTGAAGGCACGAACCCGGGCGGTTGCCGCATCGGCGCGCCAGAGCAGGCCCCACTGCAGGGGTGGTGCGTCGTGAAGGTGCACATAGACCACATCGGGGCGGGCGTAGTAACGGCGAACCTGTGCGCCGACGGGAAAGACTCCGCGCCCGGCACCGACGAGCGTGAGGATCTCGTGGAACGTCGCGGCGGGCCGCCCTCGTCGGATGGGTTGGCCGGACGGTGTTGTCTCGGGGGTGCGGTCGGCGCGTAGAGACCCCGGCAGAGTGTCGGGTAATTGCAGCATGGTGACCCCGGCCAGGTCTTCGACGGAAAGGGTGTCGCGGCGGGCGAGGGGGTGCTCCACGCCGACCGCGAGGAACCGGGCCTCGGACACCAGCACCGGCCCGGTGACGATGCCGTGCTCGGCCACCGGAAAGGTGGCCAGGGCCAGGTCGACCTCGCCGCCTCTCAGCCACGGCATCAACTCGCCGATCTGGGCTTCGCGGGTCTCGACCACACATTCGGGATGGCGCTGGCGAAACAGGTCGGTGACGCGGATGAGCAGTTGGCCGCCCGCCGCGCCGGTGAAGCAGACCCGCAGCGTGCCGGTGAATCCCCGGCCGGTCTCGATCGCCCTGGCGAGCGCGGCGGTGATGGCCGCCCATGCCGGCCGAACATCCTCGTAGAACTGGCGGCCGGCCGGAGACAGCTCCACTCGGCGGCTGGTCCGGACGAACAGCGGGACGCCGACCCTCCGTTCCAGCTTGCGGATGGTCTGGCTGATCCGGGCGGTGGACACGCGCAGGCGCTCGGCGGTGCGGCCGAAGTGCAGTTCCTCGGCGAGGGTGAGAAACGCCTCCAGCTCGTGCCGCTCCAGCATCCCCACCTCCTTCATCGTTAAGTCCAGCTTCACGGTCTTGTAAAAGATACACATTGTTACCGGTCCGGCCACACGTGAGGGTTGAGGCATCACACGCCGACCGGCACGAACGAGGAGCACCGATGTACCTCACCCACGATCATGCGCTGGCCTCGGTAACCGACGACGCGGTTGTGCGGGAGCTACGGGACCGCGCCGAGATCCTCGATGCGCTGTACCGTTTCGGCCTGGGCCAAGACCTCAAGGACCGGGAGCTGTTCGAGTCGGCGTTCGCCACGGACGCCGAGCTGGATTTCCGCCCGGCAGCCGCCAAGTGGGGCGCGAGGCCGCCCTTGATGGCCGGCCGGAACACCATCGTGGCCACCATTCTCGGCCTGTTCGTCGGCCGCGTCGACACCACACACCAGGTCACCAACCCGCGGATCGCGATCCACGGCGACACCGCACGGCTGACCGCACTGGTTGAGGCCCAGCACCTGCTCACTGCCGACCACGGCACCTTCGCCCTGCTCAAGAACCCCTACGACGTCGACCTCGTACGCAACGGCAATCGCTGGGTGATTCGCCAGATGCGCATCGACAATGCCTGGTTCACCGGCGACCCCACCACGATTTTTACCGTCTGATCTGCACGGCACCAGCTGACCCTGACCAGAGGACAAGGAAACACGAGTATGAAAGCCATCAGAATCCACCAGCCGGGCGGCGCGGAACGACTGGTGTACGAGGACGCCCCCGCGCCGTATGTGGGAGTGGGCGACGTCATCGTGCGGGTGCACGCGGCCTCGTTCACACCCGGGGAACTGGACTGGCCGGTGACCTGGGTCGACCGCAGCGGTCGCGATCGGACACCCGCCATCCCGGCACACGAGGTGTCGGGTGTGATCACCGAGGTCGGCTACGGCACCACCGGGCTTCGGGTCGGAGACCGAGTGTACGGACTCACCGACCGGCACCGAGACGGAGCCGCAGCCGAATTCCTGGCCGCCGAGGCGCGTGATCTGGCCGTACTCCCCGAGACGGTGACGCATGCGGACGCGGCGACGCTAGCGATGCCGGGGCTGACCGCATGGCAGGCACTGTTCACGCACGGTCGCCTCGCGGACGGGCAGACCGTCCTGATCCACGGCGCCGGCGGCGGCGTCGGCTCCATGGCCGTGCAACTGGCCCGGGACGCGGGGGCACGCGTCATCGGCACCGGACGAGGGCCCCACGGCGAGGTGGCCCGCGACGCTGGCGTCCACGAGTTCTTCGACCTCGACCAGCACCGGTTCGAGGACCGTGTAAAGGACACCGCTGGCCGGGTCGACCTGGTCTTCGACACGGTGGGCGGGGAGGTACTCCCCCGCTCGACCGGTGTGGTCTCGCCCGGCGGGACCTTGGTGTCGATCTCCTCGCCACCACCGGCGCTGCCCGCCGGAGGCCAGGCGGTGTATTTCATCGTTGAGCCGGACCGGGCGCAGCTGACTGAAATCACCGAACGCGTCCGCACCGGGCGGCTGCGCCCGTTCATCGGAGCCACCTTCGGACTGGCCGAGACCCGGCGTGCCTTTCTAGCCAAACAGAACGGCATCCCCGGAAAGATCGTGCTCGAGGTGCACGGTGATGGCTGAAGCCACGACTGACACTCGAAACGCCAACTCACCCGCGACCGGTATCGCGATCGCCGGTCTGCGCACCGCGGTGCTGCTCGCCGCAGCCGGAATCGCGACCGCTGCCCTCGACTACCGAGACATGCTGAGAATCGCGACTCTCGGCGGTGCACAGGTATGGAACCTGGACGATCAGATCGGATCGCTCGCAGTCGGCTGGAGCGGCCACAGCTCGACGGATTCGCCGATCCGATCGCAACGTTGGTCCTCGGCGCGCACGCGCCTGCGACGGCACGGAGCCTGATGCGCGAATCTCGCGACCGCGTCCGTCACACGATGGCCAGCATCGGATAGATGCGAAAATCATGAGAGCTGCTCAGCAGAATGCCGGCCGGGGCCATCAGGCCCCGGCCGGCACCGGTTACTGCGAGGTGATCAGTCGCCGAGCAGGTTGCTCGGCAGGTTGCGACCAGGCACCTGGTTTGGCGCAAGGATCTTCTTATCGCCCGGGTAGGGCTTGCTCCAGTTGGTTGAGGTGTACCAGTCGTAGCGGTTGAGCTGCGCCGGGTTCGTCGCGTCGGGTGCGGCGTTGGCTCCGGTCAGCTTCGGCGTCGCCTCGGTCTGGTACCACGTCGTCCACTGGCTGGCCACTGCGTGCTCCGCCGCGGGAACAGCCGGAGCGGCCGGCCCGTTGGTGGCCGTCACCGCGGCCGCGGCCGACGGGTTGGCCGCCGTGCTCGAGGTCGGGGTGAGCGGAATCAGCCCGGTGACGCCCTGGGTGAGCGGGACCTGGTTCGGCAGAACGTTGTACGGCGTGAGGTTGGGCGTGTTGGTGAACGCGTCGTACATCGGGACCGCAGCCTGGTCCATCTGGTTCATCGGCTGGGCACCGAGGATCTGCTCGATCGTCTTGACCACGTTGACCTGCGAGTAGTACTCGCTGTTGACGACGCCGCGGTTGGCGTACGGGCTCGCGATGAACAGCGGGCCGCGGTGGCCGTCGACGTGGTCGTTGCCGGCCTGGGTGTCGTCCTCGAGCACGAACACGGCCGAGTCCTTCCAGAACTGGCTGTGCGAGATGTCGGAGATGATGCGCCCGACAGCCAGGTCGTTGTCGGCGACCTGGGCGGTCCCGGTCGGCGCGCCACCGGTGTGGTCGACGCCCAGCTCCATGGTCGTCAGGCTCGGCAGGACGCCGGTCTGCTCGGCCTTCTTGAAGTCCTGCTCCCAGATGTCAGTGCGGTACTGGTCGGGGATGCTCGGGTCGAAGTGCGGATAGTCGTGGTTGCTGATGGTGTTCAGACCCGGCACGTCCGAAACCCACTGCGCGGAGTTCTGCGCGATCGGCAGCGGGCCCTGGGCCTTGCCTTCCATGATCTGCGAGTCGGCGTAGTACTGCTGCCAGCTGCCCTGGTGGCCCGTCGTGGCCGCCTCGAACTCGCCGTAGTTGGCCACCGTGTCACCGGCCTTTTGCACGGTGTCCCAGATGAAGCCGTCGCTCTGGTACGACAACGCGTCACCACCCGGGTACGGGTAGCTGCGCGCCCAGACACTCGCCGCGTTCTGCGCCTGGTAGTCGTTGTTGTTGCCCTGCACCAGCCACTGGTGGCCGTCCGCGGACAGCATGCCGCTGTCGTAGAAGTTGTCGAACAGGGTGAAGTTGTTGGCCAGGCTGTGCTGGTTCGGGGTGACGTCCGCGCCGTAGTTCAGGTCCGCCGTGGAGCTGTTGCCCTTGCCGATGTCACCGAGGATCTGGTCGTAGGTGCGGTTCTCCTTAATGATCAGGAAGACGTGCTTGATCGCCGAAGGCTGGCCGAGCTGCACCGGGATCGCGGGCTTCTGACCGTGGGGGGCGTTACCGCTTCCCGTCGGCTTCGCGACGTCCCAGGCGTTGTCGTGGAAGACCGTCTGCGTCGTGGTTTTCAGGTCCCTGTCCGCCGGCATCTTGAACGACGTCAGCGTGCCCTGGTACTTGTAGCTCTGCTGGTAGCCGTTGGTGCCGATGCCCTGCTGGTTGCTGACGATGACCTTGCGCAACTTGGCGTCGTAGGACACCTCGTTCGGGTACCAGTCCGTCGGGATCAGGCCCTTGTAGCCGACCGGCTGCCGCTCGTCGGTGTAGTTGAACACCGCTATCGCGTTGTCGCGCCCGACGCTCACCAGCAGGTGACTGTCGTCGGCGAACGCGATCGAGTTCGGCCCCGCGCCCACGGTCGCGCCATGCAGCGGCTCCACCGCGAAGGTCTGGGTCACCTTGTGCGAAGCCGCGTCGATGATCGACACCGTGTCGGCGTTGGTGTTGGCGACGAAGACCGCGCCCTTGTGCACCGTCATCGCCGCCGGCTGCAGGCCGACCTTGATCGTGGCGGTCTGGTTGCCGATGTCGTAGACCGGCGTGGTGCCGGCCGACGGCAGCGCGGTGCTCCAGATCTTGCTGGTGGCGATGCTGACCGGGGAGATCGACTCGATGCCGCCCGCGCTCGCGTCCGCACCGATCGCGAAGTGGTACGCGGTCGCGTCCGGCTGCGGCAGACCCATCGCACCCGAGGCCGCCTGGCTGGCGACGAGGGTTCCGTTGACGTACTCGTCCAGGGTCGTGCCGTCCCAGGTGGTGACGACGTCGTACCACGTGCCCGGCACGACCGGGTTCGGGTCGTAGATCGTCTTGTACGCGCCGCCGATGTGCGCGTACGTCATAGGCTCGCCGTTCACGACGTGGACGCCGATGCCGCCGCTGTTGGTGTCCGAGCAGACGCCGTGGTCGGCCGTGGTCGGGCCGGCCGGGTCGTTCCAGCGGAACTTGCACTCGATGGTGAAGCCCTTGGCGATCTTCGCCCACTGGTCGGCGAAGGGGTACGTGTACGCGTCCGTGGTGCCGTTGAAGGTCGCGACCTTCTGGCCCAGACCGGCGTCCTTGGCGATCGACGGGGTGCCGTACGTGGTGGCCGGGAGGGTGTCGGGGATGGCGACCTTCGGGCCGGCGGGAAGGCCCTTGTCCCAGATCTTGCTGGTGGCGACGCTCACCGGGGAGATCATCTCGATGCCACTCGCGCTGGCGTCGGCGCCGATCGCCCAGTGCCAGGAGGTGTTGGCCGGCGAGGGCAGACCGAGGGCACCGGTCGCGGCCTGGGTGGCGACGAGCCTGCCGTTGACGTACTCGTTGAGGTCGTTGCCGTCCCAGGTCGTGATGACGTCGTACCAGGTGCCCGGCACGACCGGAGTCGGGTCGTAGATGGTCTTGTACGCGCCACCGATGAAGGCGTACGTCATCGGCTCACCGTTGAGCACGTGGACGCCGACGCCGCCGCCGTTGGTGTCGGAGCAGACGCCGTGGTCGCCGGTGGTCGGCGCGGCACCGTTCCAGCGGAACTTGCACTCCACCGTGAAGCCGGTGGCCACCTTGGGCCACTCGGCGCTGAAGGGGTAGGTGTACGCGTCGGTGGTGCCGTTGAAGGTGGCCACGTTCTTGCCCGCGGTCGGGTCGTTCGCGATCGACGGGGCGCCGTACGTGGTGGCCGGCAGGTTCTGGGCGTGGTCGACGGGGGTGCCGTCGGCGAAGTCCACGTTCAGGATCGCGGGCGTCGCGCTGGTGTCGGGCGCCGTGGTGACCGTGTGCTTCGCGTGGTCGGCGGACGTGCCATCGGCGAAGTCCACCGAGAGGACGTCCGGGGTCTTCGCGGAGGTGTTGGGCGTGGTCGGCACCGTCACCGGCACGCTCTTGCCACCCGGCAGGGCCTTGCTCCAGACCTTGCTGCTGGCGACGCTGACGCGCGCGGGGGCCTCGATGCCGGCCGGGGTGGGGGCGGCGTTGGCGCCGATGGTCCAGTGCCAGGAGGTGTCCGGGGACGGCAGGCCGAGCGCGCCCGAGGCCGCCATCGTCGCGACCTGGGTGCCGTTGACGTACTCACGCAGCGTCGAGCCGTCCCAGGTGGTGATGAGGTCATACCAGGTCCCGGACACGACCGGGTGCGGGTCGAAGATCTCCTTGTACGCGCCGCCGATGTGGGCGTAGGTCATCGGCTCGCCGTTCAGGATGTCGACGCCGATCCCACCGCCGTTCAGGTCCTCGCAGACCCCGTGGCCGTTGTTGTCGACCGCCGCGCCGTTCCAGCGGAACTTGCACTCGATGGTGAAGCTCTTGGCGACCTTGCTCCACTGGTCGCCGAACGGGTACGTGTAGGCGTCCGTGGTGCCGTTGAACGTCGCCACGTTCTGGCCCAGCTCGGTGTCCTTGGCGATCGACGGGGCGCCGTAGGTGGTCTCCGGCAGGTTCTGCGCGTGCTCGGCCGGCGTGCCGTCGGCGAAGTCGACGTCGATGATGTCCGGCGCCGTGGCCGAGGTGTCGGGCGCGGTCTGGGCGGTGACCTGCGTCTTCGCCGTCGGGTTGACGACGGAGACGGTGCCGGTGGCCGACGCGCCGGTCACCGGGTTGGAGACGATGTTGGTGCCGTCGGAGACGTTCGTCGTGTCACCCGCGACGGCCGGCCGACCGCCACGGTTGGAGACGAACACCTGGTTGCCGACGACCGCGACGCCCTGCGGCGCGTTGCCCACGGCGACCTGTCCGGTGACGGAGCCGGTCGCGGTGTCGATGATGCCGAGCTTGTTGATGCCGCTCTCGGCGGCGTACAGCGTCTTGCCGTTGGTGGAGATGCCCAGGCCGTACGGCAGCGCGCCGGACGGGAGGGCGATCTTGAGCGGCGAGGACGGGTTGACGACCTTGCCGTCGGCGCCCACCACGTACTTCAGCACGCTGGTGGAGGTCGCGGCGTAGAGCGCCTTGCCATCGGGCGAGTAGACCGGCGCCGCGACGCCGGTGCCGCCGAAGGTCTGCAGAACCGTGCCGGTCGCCGCGTCGCTGATGCTCAGCTGCGGGACACCGGCGTTGTCACCGCCGGTCTGCGATGCGACCTTGGTGCCGTCGGGGCTGATCGCGGTGCCGATGGTCTGAGCCGAGAACGTCACGGCACGCGTACCGTACGGCGAGATCCAGTGGTTGTCCGGCAGCAGGATCCGGCCGTCGGCCTGCTGCTGACCGACCATGTTGGAGCCGAACGGATTGAGCGGGATGACGCCGTGGGCCGCCGCCGCCGTGGCGCCGCCGAAGAGGGCGAGCGCGACCGCGCCGGCGCTGGCAACGGCCCAGCGCCGCCTGCGTTTCTTGGATGGGATGAGCACGAGATTGCACCTCTTACCTTGGTGATGCCGGTTGGGGATGGAACTGCAACCCGGGACAGGCCGGTTCTTGACCAACTCCTGGTTACTCAATCCATGCCACGTGAACGCGCAGCGAATACGGTCTTATGTGGAAGCCGGATCCGGTCATCTACTAAAGACTGTAGGGGTGCGATACAAAGCAGCGTCGGCGTAGATACAAAAAGAAGTGTTGGTCGCCGAACTGGGCCCCCGAGTCGTTCACTCGAGCGTGCCGCTGTCGGGGCTGCACAGAGCCCGATCGAGATCCGCCTTCGTCTTGGAGATCAGGTGAAGCCAGCCGCCGAGCACGTGGTCGAAGATCTGGTCGCCGGCCATCTCCGAGGCCGGAACCCAATCATCGTTGGCATCCACGGCGTCGGGGTCATATCCCATGTGGACCTGCACCGACCAGCCGTCCGGGACCTGCACGTGCAGCGGCTGGTCGCTCACGCGACACACCGTGAACGCCGCCGGCTCGGCGCTGAGTTCCCGGTGCGTGGACATCGACGGCCACCAGGAAAACGTGATGCCCTCACCAGCAACGGCCGGGATTAGCGGGTGGACGCTGACGCGGACGGGCCCCCGCCACCATGACGGAAACGCCGCTTGGATCACCCGCTGTGCGACCCGCCTGACGCGGACGGACTCGAAGCACGTCCACCCCCACCCGCCGTAGAGCACGTCCAGCATCGCCGGAAGCTGCGGCACCCTCTGGGCCTTGGAGCGGCCCGACTCGTAGTTGTGCACCTGATGCAGGCTCACCGGCCTGGCGGTGCCGCCCAGAACGGTGAGCCCCGCCGCCACCTCGGACTGCGACAAGCCGCGCGCCTCTCGCAGCCGCTTGTGCAGAGCTCGCCGCTGATCCTGGGTCTCGGACGGACGAGGTCCGGCTGCACCACCGGACACCGTGACGTGCCGATCGCGGTGCGGTTCGGCTGTGGCCGGGGCGGGCGAGGCCTGCCCCATGGATCGGTGGTAGCTCGCCTCCAACCGGTCGGCGTTGGACACACCGATCAATTCGCCGAGCCGCTGGCGCAGCGTGCTTGGATCGCCGTGATCGCGCAGGCGCAGCGAGTCGACGCAGAACCGCAGCCACCGTGGGTGCGGGTTGATGAACTCCAGGTCGCGGAACTGGGTGAACGTCTTGATCTCCGCGCCGAGCCACTCGGGCGGGACACCTCGCCCGAAGTCCACCCAGCCCGGTTCGGCGAGCACCGTGTGCAGCGGCCACTCACCGTCCATGAAGGCCCCGGTCAGGAACACACCCCGGGGACCGGCGACCTCATCCACGCGCAGTCCGAGCGCACCTGAATAGCACGAGCCCCGAACCCGAGCGCCGCTGGCTGGTCGTACCCACACCCACACCGGACCGATCGATTCCGAGAACAGATGACCCCAATAGGTTCGGGGCATTCGCTGCGTCGAAACGGCACCTGCATCGCGTGACGGCAGGTCGATCCGGTATCCGTCGGGTGTGCCCAGCGCCCGGACCAGGTCCACTAGGCAGCCCTCGGCGAAGTATTCGCGATCCAGCCGCTCGAGCATCGGCAACGGGATTCGCCTCGCGCCGGTCTCCCAGCTGCTCACGGTCGCGCTGCTGACATGCAACGCGGCGGCCACCTCGCCTTGGGACCAGCCGGCGTGCTGGCGCCACGCGCGCAGCAACGCGCCCGGCGAGTCCAGCACGCTGCCGCGTTCCGACGCGCGGGGGGACCGCCCCCCGCGTTGCACCCCCGATGGGTCAGGACGTGCCAAGGCAGCCGTCGAAGGCGTACAGCGGGTTGATGAAGGGTTTGCCGTGGTCGTCGTTGACATACAGGGCGCCGACGGCTCCGGGTGAGGATTGGACCTGGTAGCAGCCGTTGGATTTGAGGGTGAGGTCGAGGGTGGTGACTCCGGCGCCGTCGGAGGGTCGGGTGTCGGTGATGGTGCATGACCAGTCGTCGCCGGCGCCGGAGCTGTCGGACACGCCAACGCCGATGGGTGTGCCGCCTCGATTGCAGTTGGCCTGCCAAGGGATGGTGTTGTCGGCGGGGCTGCCGGACTGCCATTCGTAGCGGACTTCGGCGAGGTTGCCGAAGGTGGCGGCGATGGAGGTGTTGAGCCGGCGGGCGGTCAGGGCGGTCCCCCCAACGCCGCTGAGACCCAGCAGCACAACCGTGATTGCGGCGACGGCGACGCTGATCCGCACGGCGGCCGGGCGGCGGTTGGCCGGTGCCCCGTCGATGCCGGCGAAGTCTCGTCGGCGCAGCAGGTACCACGCCGCGCACGCGAACACGGCCAGGTAACCCACGCTGGTAAGGACGCCCTGCAGTACCGGCCCGGTCCGCAGCGGATCGGTCAACAGTTCGTGCCAGGCGTCCAATGGCGTCGAGGGCAGCACCGAGCGCACGATCTGGCCCGATCCGATGGTCGACAGCAGCTGCAACACCAGGGCGAGCAGCACGGGGCCGAGCACGCCGATGATCCCACTGCGGCTGGCGATGGACAGCAGCAACGCCAGGGCGACGAACGGCGTGATCCAGACCAGCGACAGGGCCCAGCTCGCGGTTACCAGCCCGAATGCGGAACCGGAACCGATGGCCTGGCCGGAAAGCCCGACCAGCGGCCCCGAGCCCACCACCGCTACCCCGGCCACAAGGCTGCTGACGCCGATCATCGCGAAACTGATCCACACACTCAGGGTCGCCGCGACCGCCTTGCCCATAAAGAGCTGGGTCCGCGTTGATGATCGGGTCAGGATCGTCTTCCAGGTGCCGAGTCGATCCTCACTGGCGAAGATGTCGCCGGCGAACACGCCCGCCAGCAGCGGTGCGCCGTAGGACGCCGCCCAGTTCAACACCGTCAGCGAAGTGGCGAACCCGGTCGTACCCGCCCAGCGGCCGAACAGGGTGTCGGCCGGCATCGTCGACGCCGCCCGCATGACGACCGCGAACGCGACGGGAACCAGGACGCACAACACGATCACGATCCGCAACGGCCACTGCGCGGTCAGCTTCGCGAGTTCGACCCGGACCGTGGCGGCAAGCCCCGGCCGTACCCGCCCGGCGGGCACCGTCGGAACGGGAATGGTAGAAGGCGCATCATTGGCTACGGCGCTCATGCCACACCCCCGACAAGAACCGGCTCCGGCGTGACATCGTCATCGACCCCACCGGTCAGGACCGCGAACAGGGCTTCCAACGGCGGCACGTCCGGCTCGAGCCGGCGCACCGCCACGCCAGCGTCGGCGAGTTCGAGAACGAAGGCGTCACGCTGCTGGTCATCGCCGTACACAGTCAGCGGCGCGGACAGCCGGCCGCCGACCTCGAGGCGAACCGCGGACCCGGTGGCCACCGCCACAGCCCGAGGGTCATCGCTGGTCCACACCCGCCAGGCAGGTGCCGGCGCGGCGGCGTGCAGATCGGCCTGCGTCCCGTCCCACACCGTGCTGCCTTCGTGGATGATCAACACCCGGTCGCAGATCTCGGCGACCTCGGCCATGTTGTGGCTGCTCAGCAGCACGGCCACGCCGCGCTCGGCCAGCGAGCGCAGGGTCGTACGCACAGTGAGCGCACTCGCGGGGTCCAGGCCGATGGTCGGCTCGTCGAGAACCAGCAGCCGTGGCGAACGAAGGAGCGCGGCTGCCAGGCCGAGTCGTTGCCGCATGCCGGTCGAGAAACCGCCGACCTTGTCACCGCCGCGATCGGCGAGGTCGACAAGTCTCAGCGCGGCATCGGGGGTGACGGCTGCCTGTGCGACGTCCAGACGAGCCAGCAGTTCGAGGTTGCGTCGCGCTGACAGATAGGGATAGAACCGCGGCTCCTCCACGAAGCCAGCAACGGCATCGCGAGCGGCGATGTCCCCGGCCTCCGCGTGTTCGCCGAACACCTCGATCGAACCGGAATCGGGCGCCAGCAGGCCGAGAACCATCCGCAACAGCGTGGTCTTGCCGGCGCCGTTGCGCCCCAACAGCCCGTACACGCTGCCCTCGTCGACTCGCAGGTCGAGACCGCTGACCGCCATCCGGTCCCCGAAGCTCTTGGTCAGAGCGTGCGTTTCCAATGCGGGGTCTTCGCGCACAGGCGTGGTTCCTCTCGTGTGGTGTGTTGCCAGCCGAGGCGACGAGGCCCCGGCGGCCCCGGTCACGGCATCCCTGTCAATCGCCGAGGAAGTCGCTCGGCAGGTTTGCGACTGGATACCTGGCCGGATGCCGGGATCTGGTCGTCGCCCGGATAGGGTCTGCTCCAGTTCGTCGCGGAGACTCAGTCGTAGCGGTTGAGCTGCGCCGGGTGCGTAACGGTGTCGACGACCTTCTGAGGCTGATCCGCGTTATGCGTAGAGCGCCGATCCGTCCGCCGAGTAGGTCGGCGCCGCGACGCCGGTGCTCCCGAACGACTGAGCTACCGCCCCGGTCCCGGCGTCGACGATGTTGACCGACGGCGTGCGGAACTTCAGGCCACCGGTCTGCACGGCGACTCTCGCGCCGTCCGAGCCGACGGCCTCTCCGATCGGCTGGTCGGTGAACTGCGTTCGCTGCCTGTACGGTGCGATCACTGGTTCGTCGGCGGCAACGCACGCCCCGGCGGCCTGGGGGCCGACCCGGCTGGCGCCGAAGGGGTTGACTTGGACGCCGGAGGCCGCCGCGGTGGCGACCCCACCGGCGACTACGGCCGCAGCTGTCGTGCGAGCAATCAGCCAGCGGCGATGCCGCACTGATCGAATCAACATGAACCTTGCGTGCCTTTCACTTCACGGGCCTTGCGTAGCTGGACACGGGCGTTTGCGGGCAGCATGGAGCGCGCCGCGTCGGCGACGCGGCGACCAGATCAGATCCGGGGGCTAAGCGCCGCGGGATCCAGCCGCGCTGAGGGCCCGTGGAACAACTGCTGGATCAGCGGTCCTGCTCCGACTCATGGTGACAACTCAAGCAGGCCCAGCTAGCGCGTTGATAGTTGATCCATGAATCGCAGATGAACCGTACTAGTAGATCTTCGCGTAAGTGACAGTGATGTAGTCAGGTGACGTCGTGCGTCTGCCCCCGCTCGTGGTCACGGATGAGGATCGCGTGATGTTGGAGAGCCTGACCAGCTCGCGGACGGCGGCAACGCGGGATGTGCAGCGGGCAGGATCGTGTTGCTGGCCGCGGATGGCTGGTCGAACCGGGCGATCAGCGGTGAGGTCGGGTCGCCTGACAACCAGGTCGCGGTGTGGCGGTACCGGTATCGGGACGAGGGCCTGGTCGGGCTGCTCGACACCGACTGGCCCGGGCGACCGCCGAGCTACGACGCCGACGACGTCATCCTGCTGGTCAAGACCGCGACCGAGAGACCGCCCGCCCCGGCATCGCGGTGGACGATGGGGGCCCCTCGCCCGCCGGTTGACGAAGCTGCACCGCATCGTCGACAACCTGCAGCCGGTCTGGCTGCCGACCGGGACGATGGTGTCGCCGTGGATGGCGTCCACGTTGGGCGCAGAGCTCGTTCGGGACCGTGTGCTCGCCCGGCTCGACCCTGGGGGCGTGCCTGGGCGTGCGCCGCCGCATGCATCGCCGGATCGACCGGTGCCGGCCCGGCGTCGGCCCCACGCCCGGCCGGCGCCAGCCCCGCCGAGTCGTCGGCGGCCGATGCCGGCCCTCCGGCCGCCACCAGGGCGGTCACGGTCAGCGTGGCGAAGGGGTGGCCGGGAGTACGCGGGTGGCCGGCCGAGGCCGGTGCGCCCGATGAGCGTCCTGACCCTGCGGACAGGAAGGTCAGGACGGCAGCCAGGGGCCGCTGATGAAGGTGCCGTCAGGGCCGAAGGGCAGCCAGTTGGCGATGCATCCGTCGAGGTCGGTGCTCTGAGTGGTCATGACTGGAGCGAGCTGGCCGGGGCCCGGGCACTTCATGTGGTTGAAACCGAGAAAGTGCCCCATCTCGTGGTTGATGACCTCAGCGCGGTACTCGTCGATGGTGACGTCGTACCCCGGGGAGCCCTGGAGCCACCGGCGGAGATTGATGTAGATCGTGTTTCTGATCGTGCAGGAGTACACGCCCTGGGTGTCCACCCCCGCCGCGCCGCACACCCGGTCCACCGTGTCGGGGGTCGCGAGCCGGACACGGACCTGATACGTGCCGGAGCCAACCCGTTGAAAGCGCCACGAGGCATTCTCGAGATGAACGTCGACGTTGGTCACCGGGTGCTGGGCGGACCAGGTCCAGCCTCTGGGCTCAGCGAGAATCCCATCGATGGTGGTCGCGAACTGCTGCGGCGACCACGGCGCAACGGTGCCCCATTGGATTCCGGTCTCGACCTCGACGTGGTAGCGGATCAGCGTGGCTCCGGTACCAATGACTGGGCCATCTTCGGCGAGTCCGGTGAACGTACCCGCGGCATGCAGTGGAATCGCGGAGTCAGGTGGGAGCGCCGGAGAAGGGCTCGGTGACGGGGAGGGCGACGGGCTGATTGGCGACGCCGATTCGGCCTGCGATGTCGCCGATCTCACCGTCGGCGACGTGCCCGCACAGCCGGAGAGGGCGACCGCACCGGCGATGGTGACGGCCAGCAGTGCCGCGCATCGCCATCTGGCGCGGTGACAGTGTTGCTTGAACATGGGAACTTCCGGCTTGTGGGATGGAACGCCTGCTGGCGAGCGGACAACATCCGCGATGCCGCCGTTGGTGAGACGATGCGGCACCACAACGGCGTTCACCCCTCACGGGGACATGTGACGCGAGCCATGTTCCCGGTGGTCGCGCGCCACCTTGTGATCGGTGAGTCCAGCCAGCGGCAGCAGCATGCGGCATCGCGTAGTCATCGGGTGACGCTAGGTACGCGTGACGCCGTCGCGTGGACCAAGGTCGGCGTGGACGCCAAGAGGGGCCGCCGCCGAGCCACCCCGGCCCGACCGGACGGTGACCGTCCGCGTGGCGCCGCGTGAGGGCGCGCCCGCGGCGCGTCCCGAGGCCGCCCGGCTGCTCGCCGCTTTGGCCGATCCGGATTGCGGGTTCGACGCGATCGTGGTGGGCGAGTTCGAGCGGGCGTTCTACGGCGACCGGTACCGGCAGCTCGCACCCCTGTTCGCGCTGTACGGCGTGCTTGCAGTGGGTTTGCCCCGCCCGGCGCCTCCTTCACCCAGCAGTGGCACCGCTACCTGCTCTTCATCGACGCCACCAGCCTCGGCTGGGACACCGGCCGCGCGGTCACCGATCTGGTCGCCGTCCTGCTGCTCGGGCCTGGTGGCACGCTGCGCTTCCCCTCCAGGGTCCGCGCAGCGGTTTCCGGACCGCCTGACTCCGGTGGCCGGCGGTGCCCGTGGGCCGGCGGCCGGCCCGCCGGTGGACGAGGCACCGGAGCCGGGTCGGCCGCCGGCCGGCTACATCACGGGCGGGGTGGCGGCACCGTGACCGAGTGCGGCCAGGCGCTCGGCCTCCTCGACCTTCGTCCGTTCGTGCTCCTCGGACAGGTCGGAGGCCACGCGTGCGCGCGGCCCGGTGGCGGTGAAGCTCAGCCGGTCGACGCCGAGCGCCCGCAGCACCGCGCGCTCCACGGCCGAGTGCTCGGCGGGATTCGGACGATCGAACCGCATCGGCTCGGCCAGCATCAACGTGGAATTGGTGATGATGCGGGGGCGCCGCAGGGCGTTCTGCGACTTGGTGTGCAGGACGAGCGGGTGCAGCAGGTACACGTCGCCGATCTCACCGGTGGCCTCGACGAACTCGGTGCACTGCTTGGCCAGCTCGGCGTACGGGAAGCCGGGCGCGTCGGGGCCGGGGTCGCGTCCGGGCAGCACCCCTTCGGGATGGGTGGCCAGGAACCGCGCGATGTGACCGATGGAGTCGGTCGCCACGAAGGTGGCGCCACCCCGGTGTACGACCTCGGACCACAGCACGATGGTCAGCAGTCCCTGCTCCGGCGAGTCGAGATAGTGGCGGAACCAGCTGCCGTCGACGTGCCAGCCCGGGGTGTCACCGGAGGCCGGTGCCCACGGCTCGTCGGCGCCCAGCGACAGGTTCACGATGAAGCCGTCGGTCCACGGGTACGGCTTGTCGGCGGCCATGCGCTCCTCGCCGCCGATCAGCTCGCAGGCCGCCCGCCACGCCTTGGGCGCGAACGCCTTGACGTCGATGTCCCGGTGCGAGGCCATGTGTATGGACGCACGCTCCCAGGTCGACGGGTCGTCCGGCCGGTATCCGAGCCGGTCCCAGAGGTGGCGGCTGTACTCCTCGGCCGCGTCGACCGAGAAGCACTGGCGCAGCCGCACGTAGCCCTTGTCGAGGAACAACTCCACATCCTCGTCGGTGAGCACCTTGTCGTCCGGAGTCATCGACGCCCCTTTCGTGTTCGGTCGGTTCTCGTAAGGGCCTGGTGGACGGCGAGGTTCCCGTCCACCAGGCCCGCGGTCGCGCGCTCAGCGCTCGTAGACGCGTGAGTAGTCGAACTCGTAGTACGTGCCGGCCAGATCGGACGCCGGCATGGAGTGGTTGACGCTGGCGACCTGGGTGTGTCCCCAGCCCGCGTCGAACAGGAAGTGGAAGTCGACCGGTTGCCCGCCGGCCACCCCGCTCAGCGTCCAGTTCATCGTGCCCGACTGGACCTGGATCCCGTCGACGTAGAAGCTGTACGTGTTGTCTTTCTTGTACAGCAGCGACCAGGTGTGGTACTGGGTGGCGTCATAGCTCGTGATGCCGTGAGATGCCATCCCGGTCGCCCAGTTGGAGTAGTTCGTGGTTGAGGTGCCCCCGACCGGGTCCGCGTGCCAGTAGCGCCCGTCGAAGTTCGTGTTGCCGCCGCCGTTGTCGTAGCCGAAGCTTTCGACGACGTCGAACTCCGCCCCGTTGTTCCACTGGTTGCCCGAGTTCCAGAGGGAAAACCAGAAGTACTTCGGCGTCACGTAGCGGACCCGGGTCTCCCACAGAATGTCGTGGCCCAGCAATGCGCCGCCGTTAGGCAACGCGAACTTCGGCATGAACGAGCCGTTGCCGACGTTGTGCTGGGTCGGCGACACCGTGGTCGCCCCGTTCAAGGGGACCAGCGTGGTCTTCAGCGAATCGGACGTGAACTGCCGGACCTTGTTGTTCGGGTCCTCGACCGGCTGTCCAGATATGGCGTCTGCGGCGTCAGGTGCCAGGGTGATCGCACCGTAGTTGGTTCCGTTGCCGATGGTGCCGAACTGGTCGTGGTAGTAGAACTCGGAGTTCATGTCCGAGATGTTCTTGACGTCGCCGCCGGTGCCGAAGTCCCAGTTCTTGATGAGGGTGTATCCGGTGCCGTACACGCTCGACGACGGACCCGGGCCGACCGCCGGGTTCGAGAGGCTGCCCCCGCCAACCGTCTCCGGCGGTGACGAGGTGCCGGAGGAGTAGACCTCGAACTCCCACAACGAGTATCCGTAGATGGTCGCGCGCGCGGTGCCATACATGCGCACGTACCGGGCCGAGACCGGGGTGAACGAGATGTTCTCCGTGCCGCCGGCGCCGCTGGTGGTCGAGTACCGGTCGGTCCACGTGTGCCCGTCGTTCGAGGTCTGTATCTCGTAGGACCGGCCGTAGGCGACCTCCCAGCGCAGCGTCACCGCGCCGACGGTCTGCGCCGAGCCGAGGTCCACGGCGATCCACTGTGGATCGCTGTACGCACTCGACCAGCGGGTCGAGGTGTTGCCGTCGACCGCGTTCGCCGCGGCGTTGCTGGCGTCATCGGTCGAGCTGACCGTGACCGGCCTGCCCTGAGCCAGGTTCGTGGCGGCGTAGGCGCTCTGCTGGACGACCAGCACCCCCGCCATTGTCGCGACCGCCGTCACCAGCACGGCGGCGAGTCTTCGCCTCGACATCTTCAACCTCCCTTTGGGGACGGGCAAAAGGCTGCGCGCGGCGACGGTTGCCGGCCCTCGCCGCTCGAAGGTCGTCGCGGCACTCGCGCCACACGCCTCGCGCCGATTCCGGGTCGACGTGCCGGCTGGCCACACCGCACGACGCCGGTCTCGGACGCGGGCCAACGTATCTATGGACAACACTATTCCTGAACCGGTTCAGATGCTAGTCCCGAACGACTTCGCACTCGATCGATCGACACGGCGCGCGTCCTGGTGATAGACACGGGGCATGACGCCGCAACCCGCCCGCCATGGCCCTGTCGCGGCTCCGCACGCGCCGTCGCCGCCTCCGTCGAGCGGCACGGTCGTCTTCATCGGCGACAGCATCACCGACTGCGACCGGCGCAGCGACCCGATCGGGCTCGGCGGCGGATACGTCGACATCGTCGCCAGCACGCTACGCGAGCGCGGTGACGCTCCGACCGTGGTGAACACCGGCATCGCCGGCGACCGGGTGGAGCACCTCCAGCAACGCTGGCAGGCCGACGCCCTGGACCACCGGCCGGCCGTGCTGTCGGTGTTTGTCGGCGTGAACGACACGCTCGTCGCCTTCTTCCGCGGCCGGCCCACCCCACCCGAGGTGTTCGAGCGGCGATACGCCGACCTGCTCGACCGCGCCGCGACGGCGCGGGTGCCCAGACTCATCGTGGTCGACCCGTTCTTCCTGGGGTCCGAGGACGATGGGGTGCGCTGGCGCGAAGGCGGCGAGTTCGCGCGCGGAGACCTCGACGCGAAGCGCGCGATCGTGCGCCGGCTCGCCGAGCGGCACGGCGCCGCGTTCGTGCCGCTGCAGGAGGCAATGTCGCGGGCCGCCCGCGAACGGGGGCGCGCCGTCGTCGCGCCCGACGGCGTGCACCCGTCCGCGTACGGTCACCGGCTCATCGCACGGCTCTGGCTCGCCGCGTACGACGGCCTCGCGACTCTCGACTGAACCTCAACCGGATCGACGGCGTGGGGGTCCGGTCACCGCGACGCGGGCGGCCACGGCGCTTCGAACCAGTGCGACGCGAACCCGGGCAGCGACGCCTCGCGGCCGTCGGGCAGCCGGAACCGGGCCGGATCCGGACTCGGGTTGGCCACGGCGAGTACCACCGCGCCGTCGACCTCGACCGCGAGCGCGGCCAGGGGCGGCGGTGCCTCCACAGCCAGCACCGGTCTTCCCCGCAGCCCCGCCAGCCTGGCCACGGTACGAGCGGCCGGGCACGCCGCGGGCAGGCTGGCGTCGAAATACCGCAGCGCCTGCGGGCCCTCCGGTACGGCACGGGCCGCGCTGGCGATCACCCAGGTCGCGGCGAACTCCTCGGCTCGGCGGCCGGGCGCGGGGCCGGGCGGCGGCGCGGCCAGGTAGTCGCCGGCCTCGTCGCGCCAGTCGCCGGGGGTGTCCAGGAACGTCACCGGCGCCAGCCCGACCGGAAGGTCCGGGTGGGCGGCGCGCACCTGCGCGACGAGGGCGCCGTGCAGCGCCGTGGCCTCGAGCACCGAGTCGTCGTCCGCGGCGTGCACCGCGCCGTTGACGCCGAGTTCGATCGAGTCGTGAACGGACAGCCGGGCGGCGTCGGGGCGTTGCGCGTTCCACTCCTGGAACCCGCCGGCGGGCCGGTACGAGTGGGATGAAAGCCGCCGCTCGTACAGGCCGATCGACGGCACCTCCCCGATCCGGGCGCCGAGGCGGATGCTCCGGTCGTCCCCGGCGCCGGCCGTCGCGGTGCCGAACACCACCTCGCCGGCGGGGTCGACCCGGATCCGGATCCGCTGAACGAACCGTTCACCGTCCTTGGTGGACAGCGGCCCACGATCCGGCGGCGGGACCGAATACGCCTTGTAGGACGCGTCGGTCCAGTTGCGCTGGTCCTCGAACTCGAACTCGTCCCCCTCGAACCGGTACCGCACCCGGATGCCCGGCTCGAGCGTCGTGTCCAGCCGGTTGAAGGGCCGGTGAAACCGCACCGATGCCGGGTCGAGGTGGTCGCGGGTGACGATCCGGGCGGGGAAGTCGAACGGTGTCGCCTCCCCCGCCCGCCACGACGTCGCCGGTCGTCCCCGGAACTCATCCGCCCCGAACAGCACACAGAAGCCGACGCGCCGGTAGGTGAACGAGCCCCGGGCGGTGGCGGCGAACTCGGCGGTCAGCTCCGCCCCGTCCACCACGTACCGCACGGTGACTTCGAACGGGTGCGACGGCCACCGCCCGACCGCGTCGATCTCGTGTACGGCGCCGTGCGCCGACAGCTGTCGCCGGCTGTCCCGGATCTCCAGCGGCACCGTACGCCACCAGTCGTCACGCAGCGCGAAGTAGAGCCGCGAGGCCACCCGCTGCCCCGCGTACGTCACCGTCCTCAGGTCGAGCCCGTCGCCCCGGTCGTCCCGGAAGGCGAAACCGCTGTTGACTTGTGTCGCTTCCACGAACCGCCCTCAGCCCTTGATCGCGCCCTGCACGAGCGCGTTCTCCATGCGGCGATTGAGCACCGCGTACACCAGGAAGACCGGTAGCACCGAAATCACGGTGCCCGCGCACAGCAGCCCGTAGTCGGTGATGCTCTGGTTGCCCAGCAGCGTCGGGAGGGCCACCTGAACCGTGCGCAGGCCCGGGTCCACACCGACGATGACCAGGGTGTAAAGGTAGTCGTTCCAGTACGAGATGAAGTTCAGGATCGCCACCGTGGCGATGCCCGGCACGATCAGCGGCAGGTATACCCGCAGCAGGATGCGCAGCCGGCCCGCCCCGTCCATCATGGCGGTCTCCTCCAGCGCAGGCGGCACGGTGCGCATGAACTGGGTCAGCAGGATCACCGCCAGCGGCTGGGCCGATCCGGGTAGGTAGAGGATCATAAATTCCCGGGTGTTGAACATGTCCAGCTTGATGGCCAGCAGCAGGGTCGGCACCAGCGCCGCGAAGCCCGGGATCAGGAAGCCCAAGGCGTACAGGCGCTCGACCGCGGTGGCCACCCGGCCGCCGGCCCGGGCCAGCGCGTACGCGGCCGGCACGGCGATGACCAGAGTCAGCGCCAGCGCGACTGCGGTGATGTACAGCGAGTTGAGCAGCGCCGTGCCCAGATCCAGCAGGCTCCAGACGTCCCGGAAGTGGCCGATCCCGGAGGAGAAGGTCGGGGTGAACGGCCGGCTGACCGTTTCGATCCTCGACTTGAACGCCGAGATCAGCAGCCAGTAGAGCGGCAGCACCAGCGCCAGCGCGTAGAGAATGGCCAGGACGTACGAGACGATGATGCCGGGGGTGACGCGGCGGACGCGGCCGCGCCGGCGCCGGCGGGTACGGGCGGTGGCCGCCCGGGTCGAGATGGCGGTCATCAGAACCTCGCTCGGAAGGCTCGGCGGATGGCGAGAAGCCCGGCCACGCCGAGCACGAACAGCACCAGGCCCACCGCCTGGCTGTAGCCGACGTTCGGCTCCCTGAACCCGAACCGGTAGACCAGCCAGGCGAGGGTGGATGTCGACTCGCCGGGGCCGCCGCGGGTCAGCAGCAGGATCAGGCCGGCGGAGCCGAACAGGGTCCACAGATACTGCAGCATGGTGAGCACGCCGAAGTAGTCTTCGACGATCGGGTAGGCGATGCGCCACATCCGTTGCCAATGGTTGGCCCCGTCGGTCTCGGCGGCGTCGTAGATTTCCTGGTCGATGGCCGAGAGCCGGGCGGCGAACAGGATCGAGGTGAACCCGATGCCCGACCACACGCCGACCGCGATGAGTGCCGCCAGCGCGGTGCGGGGATCGGCGAGCCACGCCGTGTTGAGCGAGTCGAGCCCGACCTCGCCGAGCATGGAGTTCACCAGTCCGGTCGGGCCCAGCACGGCGACGAAGAGCATGCCGATCGCGGGCAGCGACACCAGCCCCGGCACGAACATGATGACCCGCAGGATGCGGTGGCCGGGCAGCTTGAGGTTGAGAAAGTAGCCCAGCATGAACGCGCCGATCATGATGATCGGCAGCGACACCACCAGTTGGATGGCGGTGTTTTTCAGAGCGGTGTAGAGGCGGTCGTCGGTCATCAGGTTGCGGATGTTGTCCAGCCCGTTGAAGCTCGTCGGGGCGGCCAGGCCGGGCCACTTCATGAACGCGACCACGAACATGGCGCACAGAGGTCCAATGGTAAAAACCACGTACCAGACCAGTGACGGCAGCGCGAGCGCGATGAGCGCCTTGTCCCGGGGCTTCTTGGCGCGGCGCATGGCCGGGGCCGGGGCGTCGAGTGGCGTCTGAACGAGTACCTGTGTCATGCACGGCTCCTCACCGGGTGGGCCCGGCGCCGGTGTCCGGCGCCGGGTCCGCCGCGAACGCTTGCGGTGTCACTTTTTGTCGGTGTAGAGCTTGTCGAGCGCCTTGCAGAACTGGGCACCGGTCTCGCCCTTGTGGCCGAGGAACTCGGAGGCCACCGGCGAGTAGTCGAAACCGGCCGGGATGTAGTTGTCGGGCAGCAGGAGGTAGTCCACGACATCCTTGGTCAGCGCGTTGCCCTGCACGACCAGCGGCTTGGTCGACTTCGCGTCGCCCAGCGCCTCGGGCTTGACGTCCATGATCTGCGAGCCGTCGGTGACCCAGCTCTGCAGGTTCTGCTGCGAGTACATGAACTTCATGAACTTTTCCACCGAGGCGAGCTTTTTCGCGCCGTTCGGGGAGAGGAAGAAGCCGTCCGAGTACCCCTCGAAGGCCGTCGGCTTCGAGTACGCGCCGCCCGCCGTGACTGGGAATCCGGCCAGCTTGGTGGTGGCGGCGACCGCGTCCGGCACCTGGGTGTAGCCCCACGAGCCCGACGGCATGATGGCCGCTTTGCCGGTGAAGTACGCCGTGGTCATCTGGTCGGCGGTGTAGCCCTGCACGTTGTCGATGAACACGCCCGCGTCGCGCAGCCTGCCCATCAGGTCCAGACCCTTGACCGCGCCGGGGTTGGCGCAGTATCCCCCGCTGCTGAACAGCTTTTTTGCCTGGTCCGGGGCCACGTACTGCTGGACCATCCAGGTGACGAAGTTCTGCACCGGCCACTCGGCACCGCCCAGGGCCATCGGCTGGATGCCGGCCGCGCGCAGCTTCCCGGCGTCGGCAATCAGTTCGTCGGTGTTGGCCGGGATCTGGGTGATGCCGGCCTTCTTGAGCAGGTCCATGTTGTACCAGACCGGCCAGTTGAATCCGGTGTACGGGAAGCCCGCGAGGCCCGAGTCACCCTGCGTCCAATACTCGATCGCCTGGGGATCGAGCTTGTCGGTCAGGCCCCAGTCATCGAGGTACTGCTTGACGTCGACCACCTGCCCCTGCGGCAGCCAGTCGGTGGTGTCCGGAGTGAGGTTCTCGATGACGAGGTCCTTCTCCTTGTTGGCGAGCTTCGCCGCTTCGTACACCTTCGGCAGGTCGGCGTAGTTCACCTCCTCGACATTGATCTTTATGCCGGTCTGTGCGGTGAACTCCTTGGCGAGCTTGTTGAACTCGTTTCCGGTGGCATCGCCCGTGGTGAACGAGGACATCACGGTGAGGGTGTTCGGGTCGGACGAGGACTTGCCCGAGCATCCGGCGAGGGATCCCGCCGCAAGGGCCGCGGCCACCGCGAGGGCGATGGCGCGCGGCCTGATGAATGACGAACGTGTCATGTGGACCGTCTCCTTGGGGACGCAAGCGCGCAGCGAGAGGCTCAGACCCGGTACGCGTGGACGACGACCTGAACCGGTTCACATGAATGTTCGTCGCGCGTGCGCCACGTGTCAAGAAGAGATGGCGATCTCAGCGTGCGGCGGGACCGCTCGATTCGCGGGGGATGAACCGCGGGTTGGGCGTCCAGGTCGGCTCATCGAATTCGCGACCTTCGATGGCTTCGAGCAGCATCGTCGCGGCCATCCGCCCGTCGTCGAACGGATGCTGGGTCACCGTGGACAACGCGGGATGTAAATATTGTGAGACGGTGATGTCGTCCCAGCCGACGACGGAGATGTCCTCGGGCACCCGCAGTCCACGCGCGAACGCCGCGCTCATGCCCGCGACCGCCATGAGGTCGTTGGAGTACACGATTGCGGTCGGCGCAAACCTGCCGCCCAGCAGCCGGGTCGTCGCGGCCCGACCACCGGCCGCCGTGTAGTCGCTCTCCACCCACCGCGACTTGATCCGGTGTTCGGCGAACAACTTCTCGTACAGTTCGCGGCGCAGCCGGGCCGGCGCGTTCGCCTGCGGCCCGACCACCTGTGCCACGCGCTTGTGTCCCAAGGCCGCCAGGTGCTCCACCACGTCCCTGATCGCCTGGCTCTCGTCGTACACGAGCACCGGCATGGTGGTCGGCTCCGGCGGCCAACCGAGGCTCGCGTACGCCAGGCCGGCCTCCCGCACCAGGGCGAACCGGGGATCGTCCTGCCGCAGGTCGGCGATGACCATGCCGTCGACCCGACCGTCGCGCGCCAGCCGCAGGTATGCCTCGCGCTCCGCCTCGGGGCTGTCCACCACCTCGGTGACCAGCGAGTAGCGCGAGGCCGACAGCACGCTCTGCAGGCCGGCCATCAGGCTGGTGTAGTACTGATCGCTGGCCAGCGCCTCGGGCGAGGTCTCGAAGACCAGCCCGATGGCGTACGCCCGGGACACCGACAGCGCGCGGGCCTGCATGCTCGGCGTCCAACCCATGCTGCGCGCGGTCTCCACGATGTGGGCGCGGGTCGACGCCTTGACCCCCGGGCGGTCGTTGAGCGCGTACGACACGAGGGTCTTGCTGACCCCGGCCGCCGCCGCCACGTCGCTGATCCGCACGCTGCGCCGCCGCCCTGACGTCTGACTCATCTGCCCCATCGCTTTCTGGTCGTCCAGGCAATGCTAAGGCGACTGGTCTGGGTCGTCGCGCGGCGCCGGACGCGCCGAGCCAGACCGGTCGGAAAGCGCCGCACGCGAGTCACCACTCCGCGAAGCCGCCGTCCGGGTAGTTCCACGACGGGTTCCCGGCAGGAACCAGAAGATCGGGGCGGTGCGCGGCCCGCACGGCGTCCTCATCGACCTCGATGCCCAGGCCCGGTCCGGTGGGCCGGTCAAGGTATCCCGACCGGGCCACGAGCGTCTCGGGATCGCGCAGGATGGCCAGGTCCGACGACCCCGCCGAGGACAGGTCGATGACATGCTCCTGCGCGTAGAAGTTCGGCACCGCCAGGTCGAGCTGCACGCAGGCGGCCAGCGCGACCGGGCCGAGGGGGCAGTGCGGAGCCAACTGCGCGTCGTACGACTCGGCGAGAGTGGCGATGCGGAACACCTCGGTGATCCCGCCGGCGTGGGCGGGATCCGGTTGCACGATCGCGACGCCGCCCTCCAGCACCGGTACGAACTCCTCGCGGCAGAACAGGCGCTCACCGGTGGCGATGGGCACGCTGGTGGAGGCGGCGAGTTGGCCGATGAGCCGGGAGTGCTCCGGCCGCAGCGGCTCCTCGAAGAACGCGGGCCTGGTGTGCGCCGCCGCGTCAGCCAGCCGGCGCGCGTGCCGCACGGAGACCCTGCCGTGCAGATCGATACCGAAGTCGGCGCCGGCGCCGATCGCCTGCCGCAATGCTTCCAGGTCCTCGACGAAACGCGCGATCGTCGCGGCGGAGTCGAGGAAACCGACCGGGCCGGCAATGGACGCCTTGACCAACGTGTAGCCGGACTCCACCACGGCCCGCGCCCGCTCCGGCGCCGCGGTCTGGCCGGGCGGTCCACCGGCATGCGTGTAGAGCCGGACCCGGTCGCGGCACGGGCCGCCGAGCAGCTGGTGGATCGGCGCCCGGAACCACTTGCCGCGCAGGTCCCACAGCGCCTGGTCGAGCCCGGCCACCGCGCTGCCCAACACCGGTCCGCCGCGGTAGAAGCCGCCCCGCGTCAACCGTTGCCAGTGCGCCGTGACGGGCAGTGGGTCTTCGCCGATCAGGTAGCCGGACAGCTCACGGATGGCGGCCGCGACGGTTCCCGGCCGGTGCTCCAGCGTGGCGTCACCCCAGCCGGCCAGCCCCTCGTCCGTACCCAAGCGAACCAGCAGCTGACGCTCGCTCAGGACAAAGGTCTCCACCGTCGTGATGCGCACGTCAGCCCTCCTCGTCGTCGACGGCACCGGACGGTGGATCGGCGAAGCGCGGCACGAATCCAAGCAGGGCACGCGCCCGGCCGGTGTCGATGGGCGCGGTATGTCCGGGATAGGCCCGCTGTCTCGGCACGTCCGGAGCGTACCGGCGCAGCAGCTCCTCGGTCGGCCGGTCGTCGAAGGTCTCCCCCGCCGCGACGTGCACGACGTGGGCGCCCTCGTACCGGCCGGTGATCGCCAGGCGGAACGCCTCGGCCGCGTCGCGCACGTCGAGCCAGCCCCACCCGTCCCCGGCGCCCTTCTCGGGGCGTCCCGCCATCCAGGAGCGCAACTGCTCCCGGTTCTCCGATGAGACCATCAACGGCAGCCGCAGGGCCACGCCCGACGCGCCGAACCGGCGGCACACCGTCCGGAGGGTGTGCTCGTCGACCTGCTTGGACAGCGAGTACGGATCGGCGAGGTCCGCGGGCACCGACTCGTCCACGGGATAGCGGGGCGGCAGCGGATGGTGCGGATTGAGCAGCAGGCCGGTCGCGTTGACGCTGCTCGCGATGACGAAGCGCCGCACCCCGTGCTCGGCCGCCGTCCACAGCACGGTGAAGGTGGCCAGCGCGTTGTTGCCGAACACCTCGACCGCCGCGGCGTGGTCCGGGCCGGGGATCGCGGCGAGGTGGGCGACCGCGTCCACCCGGTCCAGGGCGCGCGCGACCGCGGCCGGGTCGCGGGCGTCGCCGCGCACCATTCGTACGCCCTCGTGCGCCACGGCGTCGGGCAGGGTGAGGGTGGTGACCTCGTGGCCGGCCGCCACCAGGCCCGCCACGACGGCCGAGCCGACCAGCCCCTCGCCGCCGGTGACCAGTACGCGGACGGGGTCGACGGACAGGTCAGGCATGAGCAGACGACTCCAACGGCTCGACAGCAGATGTTGAACCGGTTCAGACTTTCGGGTCTAGCGTAGCGCGAAACTGATCAGCGACATAGGCCGGGCCGTCCCTGCCCGCCCCACCAGACCGGAGGACGACGCATGACCGAACCGTTCCGCGATCCGGCGAACCCGCTGGACGTCCGCGTCGACGATCTGATCGGTCGGATGACCACCCGGGAGAAGATCGGCCAGCTCAACCAGCGCCTGCTCGGCTGGCACGCCTGGTCACGCCGCGACGGCACCGCGGTCACCACCGAGGCGCTGGACGAGGAGATCGCACACTCCGGCGGGCTCGGCGCCCTCTACGGTCTGCTGCGCGCCGACGCCTGGTCGGGCCGGGACTGGTCCACCGGCGCCGACCCGGCCGCCTCGGCCGAGGTGGCCGCGCTGGTCCAGCGCCGGGTCGTCGCCGGCTCGCGGCTGGGCATCCCCGCCCTGTTCGTCGAGGAGGCGCCGCACGGCCACCAGGCGCTGGGCGCCCAGCTGTTCCCCACCAACCTCGGCGCGGCCGCCGCCTGGCGGCCCGAGCTGATCGAGCGCGCCGCCGCGCACACCGCCCGCGAACTGCGCGCCCGCGGCGCCCACCTCGCCCTGGTCAGCGGGCTCGACCTGCTGCGCGACCCGCGGTGGGGGCGCGGCGAGGAGTGCTACGGCGAGGACCCGCTGCTGGCCAGCCTGTACACCCGCGCGGTGGTGCGAGGCATGCGGCGCGAGCCGGGCATCGGCGTGGTCCTCAAACACTTCGCCGGGCAGGGTGCCGGGATCGGCGGCCGCAACGGCTCCCCGGCACCGATCGGTCCGCGGGAACTGACCGAACTGCACCTGCCCGCGGCCCGCGCCGGGATCGACGAGGGGGCGCTCGGGGTGATGGCGGCGTACAACGACATCGACGGCGTACCGTGCTGCGCCAACGGAGACCTACTCACCCGCGTCCTTCGGGACCGATGGGGCTTCGAGGGCCTGGTGATGGGCGACATGTTCGCCGTCGATCGGCTGATGCGCGCCGCCCCCACCCCCGCGGCGGCCGCCGCCGTCGCGCTGCGGGCCGGGGTTGACCTGAGCATGTGCGACGTCTCGTACGCGGCCCTGCACGAGGCGCTCGACGAGGGGCTGGTCACCGAGCCGCTCATCGATCGCGCCTGCCGGCGGGTGCTCTCCGTCAAGCTGCGGCTGGGCCTACTCGATCCGCCGGCACCGGCGCCCTCCTTCCCGCCGCCGGAGCCGGTCGCCGATCTGGTGGCCGGGGGCATGGTGCTGCTGCGCAATCACGGCGACCTGCTGCCGTTGTCGCGCGAGGCGCGGGTGGCGGTGATCGGGCCGAACGCCGCGGACCTGGCCAGCCTGCTCGGCGACTACGTGCCGCCGCTGCCCGACGGGACCGGCACGACCGTGCTGGACGGCGTCCGTGGCCTGCTCGGCGACGGCGTCCGGTACGAGCCCGGCTGCCTGCTGACCATGCCCATCGAGGGCGGGCTCGCGCGAGCCGCCGCCGCGGCGGCCGGGTCCGACGTGGCCGTGCTCGTGTTGGGCAGCACCGGCCGGCGTGACTACCGGGATGACTTCCAGACCAACGGCGCGGCCCGGCTCGGCGACGCTCGGCCCGCGGCGACCACGGGCGAGGGCTTCGACGCCGCCGAGGTCGAACTGCCGGCCGCGCAACGGGACCTGGTCGACGCGGTGACGGCCGGCGGCACCCCGGTCGTGGCGGTGATCGTGTCCGGCCGGCCGCACGGCATCGGCCGGGTCGCCGCGGCGTGCGACGCCGTCCTCTACGCGTGGTACCCCGGCCCCACCGGCGGGCGGGCCGTCGCCGAGATCCTGTTCGGCACCCGGGAACCGGTGGGGCGGCTGCCCGTGTCCCTGCCCCGGTCGAGCGCCGTCCTGCCGGTGGCGTACAACGAGCGGCTCGAGACGACCGAACGCTACATCGACGCGGACGCCGCGGCCGACTTCCCGTTCGGCGCCGGCATCGGTTACACCCGCTGGGCGATCGGACCGGCGTCGGCGTCGACCGACCGGGTGGGCGCCGACGACCTGGCCGGCGTGTCGGTCGTCGCGACCGTGCACAACGCCGGCACCCGCGGCGGTACACATGTCGTGCAGCTCTACGCCCGGGCGCTGGTGGCCGGCCGGCTGCCCCGGCGCGCCGTGCTGGTCGGCTTCGCCCGGGTGGCGCTGGCGGCCGGGCAGCGGCGCGAGGTACGCGTCGACATCGAGCCCGACGCGGTGCCCGGGCTGGGGATCGGTGCGCACGACACGGGCATGCTGGAGCTCTGGTTCGCCAGCCGGGCGGGCGAGCCGGCCGACCCGCTGCGCCTGCGCCTGGACCCCGCGGCCGGTGAACTCCGGTCGTGACAAACCCTTCCCGGCGTGTTAGACACATGGACATGTCGAAATCTGAACCGGTTCAGGCATCCGGTCGACGCAGGAGGACGGCGAGCGTGGTCGTCGCCGCGGCCGCCGGCCTGGTGCTGCTCGGCAGCGCCGCGCCGGCCTCCGCCGCATCGCTCGCCGGCCGTCCCACCTCCGCCACCCGGGTGACCCTGAGGGTCGCCGCCCCCGCCCAGGGCTCGACCGTCGCCGACACCACCCGGCTCTCCCTCACCGGCACCGGACTGACGACGGTGAGGATCTACCGCCTGGCCACACCGGTGGCCACGGCGACCGTGAGCGCGAACGGCACGGCGGCCAGCGCGCTGATCGACACGACACAGTTCCGGGACGGTCCCCTCGTGCTCACCGCCGTCGCCTTCGGCGGAAGGCCGGCCCTACCGCGGGCGGTCCTACCGCTGCGGATGACCGTCGACAATGCCCACGCCGACCATCACCCGACCGGCTACCAACTGGTCTTCCACGACGAATTCGCGGGCACGGACCTCGACCGCGGCACGTGGTGCACCCGCTACGAGTACGACGGGGGACCCGCGCCGCAGGTACCCGACGCCGGCTGCCTGTGGACCGACCCGGCCGACGGTACGACCTTCGGCACCCTCGACACGTTGGGCGGCGACGGGACGTACCAGGGTCAGGAGTCCGAGGTGTACCGCGACTACAACGTCGACGGGATGAAGATGCACACGGTCCAGGACGGCTACCTGGCGCTGCACGCCACCGCCACCCGCCTGGACCAGCCGTACCTGAAGTACGAGTCGGCGATGATCCGCAGCAAGGCGGAGTTCGAGCCGACCGACGGCCACCCGCTCTACCTCACCGCGCGCCTCAAGCAGCCCGACGTGCTCGGCACCTGGCCCGCCTTCTGGCTCGCCGGCGGATACGGCGACGTGCGCCCGCCCTGGCCGCCGGAGATCGACATGATCGAGGGACCGCTCAACAACAGCGGCCAGTACGCCAACGTGATGCACACCGGCGTGCAGGCCAGCGGCTGCACCGGACCGTGCCCGCAGGGGCCGTTCGACTACACGTACACCGACCCGAACTTCGATACCGTCTGGGGCAACTACGTCGCGCCCGCGTCGCTGAAGGACACCTGGATCGAGGTCGGGCTGGAGTGGTACACCGACCACGTCTGCTGGTACCTCAATGGCCTGAAGCTCGCATGCCAGCAGTACAAATGGGTGGCCAACGACGGCCCCGACGTCACCAACCAGGCGACGGTGCTGCTCAACCTCGCGGTCGGCGGCTCTTGGGCCGGCGCTGACGGGGTGGACGACGCGGCCCTACCGACCGAGTTCGACATCGACCACGTCAGGATCTACCGGAAGTGACCCGCCCGCCCGCGAACACGGCCGGGGGTGGGATGCCCCACCCCCGGCCGTGTTCGAAACTCATCGATCTGTGTTCTGCCCGCTAGCCGAGGCCAGGGGTTCCAGACCGGTCATCGATCGCAGCCATCCGCTCGCAGAGGGAGCGCGGGACGCCGAGTCGGATCCGGTCGGCGCGTTCGTCGCCGGAGGAGCGCGGCAGTAGCAGCAGAACATGGTTCGGGCGGCCTTCCGGGCTGAAGCCGCCGGCCTGACCCGCGGTGGCCTCCGGGACCTGACTGAGAGGCACCTCGCCGACCGCCTGACGGAGTTCGTCGACGGCGGCCACGAGGCATGCCTCGAACAGACCCACGCCTACCCCACCTTCGCCGGGTGAACGTCCGCCGGCGCCCGGGTATAGGAGGGCTGGACGTTCGTGACACCTCGTTGGAGTCGTGAAGCGGGTGGCTGGCCACCGGCGCCGTCGCGAGATCCCCATCTCGGCGGCGACCTTTGCGATTGGGCGGGTTCGGCAGCGCTCGATGAGTCGCCGCCGTCCCTCGATGCTCAGCGGAGCGTTCGCGTGGGTCATCGGATCGCCTGGCCGACGCGGGGTGCGATGAATCGCCGGAGGGGCAGGGCGATGAGCAGTGCGATCGCAACCAGCAGGCCGCTGACCCATACCGGGCCGAGGTCGCGAGCATTGGCCCCGAGGGTCATCGCCGCAACGGCGGGGCCGCCAGCAGCACCGATGTTGAGCGCCGCGGTCGCATACGACCCTCCCATGGTGGGGGCGCTTACTGCCTCATAGAGCACCCTGGCGATCAGGGTGCTGCCCAACGCGAAGCAGAGCGTGCCCTGCGCGAACACGAGGAGCAAAAGCGCCACCGGTTGGGCAGCCAGCGCCGCCAACGCGACCCAGCCGAGCAACAGCAACGGGCCACCGATGGCGATGACGATGCCGGGACGCTGATCGGAGAGCCGTCCGGCGAGGGTGACGCCGACCAAGGACCCGACCCCAAAGAGCACCAGCACGATCGGGACCCACAGTTCGCTCAGGCCGGCGGTGTCGGTCACGATCGGTGCCAGGAAGGTGAACGTGGCAAAGGTGGCAGCGTTGACGAGGGCACCGAGCAGCATGACCAGAGCCATCCTGGGCATCGCGAGCTGGGCGATCTCGTTCCGAAGAGACGAGTCGGCCAGAGCGTCCCGAGGGGTCTTTCCGACACGGGCAGGGATGCCCTTCACGACGCCGAAGGCAGCGGGAAGGCAGAGCAGTGCGATCGCCCAGAAGGTCGCCCGCCAGCCAAGCAACGTGCCGAGCACCGCACCGCCGGGAACTCCGGCGATGGTGGCCACCGTCGTACCCGAGAGCAGCACCGCCAGTGCGCGCCCTTTCTGATCAGCTGGGACGAGCATGGCCGCCGTGCTCAGTGCCACCGCCAGGAAGCCCGCGTTGGCCAGGGCGGCGAACACGCGGGTGACAAGCAGAACCGCGAAACTCGCCGTGAGGGCGCCCACGACGTGGGCCACGGCGAAAACCAGCACGAAGCTCAACAGGCTGGCCCGGGCGGGCCAACGGCGCGCGAGCGCCGCCATCAGCGGCGCGCCGACGATCATCCCGACAGCGAACGCCGAAGCCAGGAGCCCGACGGCCCCGACCGACACGTCGAGGCTTGTGGCGATGTCCGGCACCAGGCCGGCAAGCATGAACTCCGAGGTGCCCATGGCGAAGACCGCCACGGCAAGCAGGTAGAGCGGGACAGGCATCAAGAGCTCCGAGGTGAGCGAGAAGGAGAAGGAGGCGTCTCGTCACCGCGGTCAGCGCCCCAAGGCGTGCGCGCAGATGTCCCACGCAGCAAAGGCTGCTGGGGAGCGGGCTAAGAACTCAGCGGTTCAGGGGGCTGACGGCGTGACCGAAAGCCCCCACCTTGGATGCCTCAGGGCTCGACATGGGCGCAAACACTACTCAAACCCCAGGCCGTCATGCAACCGGGTTCCGGGGGTCGAGTTCACGTAGATCGTATCGATGTTCTTCGTGTCGAGCTTGGTACCCTTGATCTGCGTGCCGGGTATACCTGCCGATCGGTAAGTGCGGTGCTACGGCCATGGGGGTGCGATGACGTCGCCGGAACCACCCCGCCCAGCAACCGCGCGCCGCGGACTGCCCGGCTGCCTCCTTGCGGTACTCGTCGCGACCGTGCTGGCTGTCGGCGGCATCGCGCTGTACGCCAGGCGCGACGGTCCGAAAGGCGATGGCCTGACCGCGTCGCCGGCGGCCAGCGCATCCACGACGCCGCCGCGTGGGAGGGCGAGGTACTCCACAGACCTCGCAGCGGTCTGCATGGGACGCGGGTACGCCAACGTCGCGCCGTACGAACCAGGCTCCGCGCCCAAGGTTGCCGCATTCGTCGCGACCCTCGAACCCGGGTCACGCTATGTACAACAAGTGATCTTTCAAGGCCGCTCACCCGACCCCAGGAACGACTTCAGCTCGGTCAGTGTGGTCGCGTGCCTGAGCGGAGTGCGGGGCAGTGAGGGCGCCTCCAAGCCGTGCCCGTCCAGCAGCGACCCTGTGTACTACATGGTTCCGTACCGGACGACCGTCACCTTGTACGCGGCGGCCACCGGCGAGAAGCTGGGAACGGCACAGAGCATCGACGTCCCAGCGGATCGCTGTCCGCCCGTCGTCGCCGTCTTCGACCCGACAAACCCGAACGTGTACCCAACGCCCACCAACGACGCGATCATGACTTCGGTCGGCGCGTTCTTCTCGTAAGGCCAGCTGACGGAATCTGCCGGCTACTGTTCTGGCACGCGCACAGCCGGCAACGCCAACCCCGGTTTCTCGGGAGGTTCGTCGTCGATCGTCCCGGATCGAGCCGGCCCGCCCGGATCCACGCTCACCACTCCGCGAACCCGCCGTCGGGGTAGTGCCACACCGGCGATCCCGGCGCGAGGTGGCCGTCGTCGACCGCCGCCCGGACCGCGTCCTCGTTGACCTCGATGCCCAACCCCGGGCCGGTCAGCCGGGGTATCCGCCCGTCCACCGGGACGAGTATCCGCGGGTCGACGAGGATCCTGGTGACCGGTGAGGGCCCGAGGTGCAGATTGAGGGACTGTTCCTGGGCGTAGAAGTTCGGTACCGCGAAAGCCAGTTGCAGGCTCGCCGCGAGCGCCACCGGCCCGAGTGGGCAGTGGGGTGCCAACTGGGCATCGTACGTCTCGGCGAGGGTGGCGATCCGGAAGCCTTCGGTGATGCCGCCCGCGTGGCAGACGTCTGGTTGCACGATCGCGACGCCGGCCTCCAGGACGCGCCGGAACTCCGCCCGGGAGTAGAGCCGCTCACCGGTCGCGATCGGCACGGGAGAGCGCCGGACCAGGTCGCCGAGCAGGTCACTGTGTTCGGGACGGACCGGCTCCTCGGCGAAGACCACGCCGAGCGCCTCGAGCCGGGGCAGCAGCCGGCGCGACAGCGGGAGGGAGAAGCGTCCGTGCAGGTCGATGGCAATGTCAACGCCCGGGCCGACCTCGGCCCGCAGCCGGGTCAGGTCGGACAGGAGCCCGTCGAGGTGCTCGGGCCGATCCAGGAACTCGATCCGCTGCTGTGGTGCCACCTTCAGTAGGTCGATTCCGGCGTTGACGTGGGCCCGGGCGCGCTGCGGATCTCCGGTGCCGGCGGGGGCGTTCGCGTGCGCGTAGACCCGCGCGTGGTCCCGCGTCGGGCCGCCCAGCAACTCGTGGATCGGCACGCCCAGCCACCGCCCCTTGATGTCCCACAGCGCCTGGTCCAACCCGGCGACCGCCGAGGACAGCACGGGCCCGCCGCGGTAGTAGCCGCCCCGGGCGAGGGTCTGCCACAGTCCGGTGATGCCACGTGGGTCGGCGCCGATGAGATGTTCCGACATCCGCTCGACGGCGGCGGTCACCGTGCGAACCCAGTTTTCCAGGGTGTGCTCCCCCCACCCGACGACGCCTTCGTCGGTGGACACCTTCACCAGCGCGTGCCGGTTGCTGAGCACGAACGTGTCCACAGCAGTGATGCGCATCAGTCGTCCCTTCCCGGGTGGCGGCCCGCATGCGCGGCCGCTACCGGCTCGTGCACGGACTGGCGGGGGGTGAAGCCGAGCACCTGCTGGGCCCGGGCGGTGTCGACCAGTGCCTCGTGCCCGACGAAGCCCCTCCGGCGCGGCACCGTCGGGGCGTACGCGTCGAGCAGTTCCTCGGTGGGGCGGGGCAGGAGGGTGTCCGCCGCGCTGAGTCCGACGACGTGCGCGCCCGACAGCGGTGCCCGCAGGGCAGCGAGGACGGCCCGGGCGGCGTCGTGGTCGGTGAGGTACGCCCACCCGGTGCGCACCATGCTGACCGGATCTCGGGTCACCTCGGCCCGGATCGCGTGTAACTGGTCGCGCGTCTTGACCAGCGGAAATCGCAGCGCGACGACGTCGGTTCCCCAGGCCCGCGCGGCCGTGGCTGCCGACAGCTCGTCGACCTGCTTGGACAGCGAGTAGGCGTCGGCGAGGTCGGCGGGCAGCTGTTCGTCCAGCGGGAAGTACGCAGGCAGGGGCTGGTGCGGGTTGAGGTTGACCCCTGAGGCGTTGATGCTGCTGGCGATGACCACCCGGCCGATGCCGTGCCGCGCGGCCAGGGCGAGGACGGTGAAGGTGGAGATCACGTTGTTGCCGAACACCCGCAGCGGCGTGCCCAGCGACGGGTGCGCCAGCGCGGCGAGGTGCACGACCGCGTCGCAGCCGTCCATCGCCTGCCCCATGGCGATCTCGTCGGTCGCATCGAGCGTGAGGTACCGCACCGGGGATGGCCACGGCGCGGATTCGTCGACGGCCACGGCGGTCACCGCGATGCCGTGGGCGAGCAGGTGCCCGACCGTGGGCCGGCCGATGCCTCCGCTGGCACCGGTGACCAGTACCCGGCGGGGAAGGGGTCCGGGTTGCCGCGCGGGCGCGTGTTGGTTCACTTCACCGCCCCCTGGGTCATGCCCTCGACCACCTGACGCTGGAAGACCAGGAACAGCAGGAACAGCGGCAGCGCGCCCAGCAGGGCGGCCGGGAACAGCTGAGTCGGCTGCAGAGTGTGCGGGTCGGCGAAGGAGTACGCGTTGGCCATCACCGTGCTCTTCGACGCATCCTGCAGGAACACCAGTGGGACCACCAGGTTGTTCCAGACCTGCAGCGACACGAAGGTCAGCAGGGTTCCGGTGATCGGGCGCAGCAGCGGGAACACGATGGAGAAGAAGGTGCGCAGCGGTCCGCACCCGTCCAGCGCCGCGGCCTCCTCCAGTTGTACCGGGATCTGGCGCACGAAGCTGGTGTAGAAGAACACCGAGACCGGCAGGTTCAGCGCAGTGTAGATGATGACCAGCCCGATGCGGCTGTCCAGCAAATGCAGGTCGCGCATGAGCAGGTACAACGGGGCGATGATGACGAAGATGGGGATAGTCAGGCCGATGACGAACAGCCGGTAGACCATGGAGCTCAGATGCGAGGTGAGCCGGCCCAGCGGGTAGCTGGCCGCCGCCCCGATGATGGAGACCGCGACGCAGGACGCCAGCGTGAGCAGCAGGGTGTTCAGCACGCTGCTGCCGTACCGGATCTGGTCGATGGAGGTGCGGTAGTTGGCGATGGTGAGGTGGTGCGGCAGGCCCAGCGGGTTGCGGGCGATGTCCCCGGAGGTCCGGAAGGATGCCACGAGGGTGAACAGGAACGGCGTGATGAAGGCCAGCGCCACCAGTACCAGCAGGCAGTCGACGACCACGCCGCGACGGCGGCGGGGCCGCACCGCCACGGCCGGCGGCGGTGGCGCCGCCGGGCGGGTGACGGTGGAGGTCAGGTCGGTGTCGGTCACAGCACGCGCTCCCGTCGGCGCAGCACCGCACTGGCCGCGCTGGATACCACGACGACGAGCACGAGCAGCAGGACGGCCGTCGCCGCGCCCATCGCGAAGTCGCTGTTGTTGAAGATGTCCCGGTAGATCAGCAGCGCCAGGGTGTTGGTCGACCCGACCGGGCCGCCGTTGGTCAGCACTAGCGGGAAGTCGAACACGCCCAGCGAGCCGATCAGGCTGATCGTCACGTTGACGGTCAGCGAGGGGGCCAGCATCGCCCATTCGACCTTGCGGAAGCGCTGCCACCGGGTGGCACCGTCGATGTCGGCGGCGTCGAGCAACTCGGCCGGGATGCCGGCGTACCCGGCGAGGAAGATGACGCACGAGTAGCCGGCGAACATCCAGATGTTCACGGCGGCGATCGCGTACAGCGCGATGGAAGGGTCGCCCAGCCAGGTCTGGCGCAGCACGCCGAGGCCGACGTCGCCCAGCAGGGTGTCGATCCCGCCGTCCGGGCGGTACAGATAGGACCAGATGAACGAGGCCATCACCGGTGAGATCAGCGCGGGCAGCAGCAGCATGCTGCTGACCACCCGCCGGATGTGCGGCCTGCGGGACAGCAGAGCCGCCGCGGACAGACCCAGCCCGGTCTGCACGACGAGCACCACCGCGGCGTAGATGACGGTGTGCCGCAGCGCCTGCAGGGCGGTCGGATCGTGGATCAGCGCGCTGTACTGTTTGAGCCCGACGAAGGCGTCGGTGGGTCCGCCGGTGTTGTCGGTGAAGCTCAGCAGCACGCCCCGCACGAGCGGGTACAGGATGAACAGCCCGTACACCGCGAGGGCGGGAAGGATTAAAACGATCGACGCGTAGCGGCCTCGTCGCCTGAACACGAGACGTCCTCCGTTCTGTTCGGGGGTGGCGCCACGGCCGGCGCCACCCCCGGGTCGGTCTCATCCGAGCGGGATGGTCAGGACTTCGCGCTCGCCGCGGCGGACTGGATCGCGGTCAGGGTCGCTGCGACGTCGGTCTTGCCGAGCAGGAAACCCTGCAGGATCGACCGGATCTTCGTCTCCGGGTCGGCCAGGTCCCAGGTGTTGGTGGGGAACAGCGCGAACTTGCCGGCGCCGTAGGCCGTGGCCATCGTGGACATCAACGGGTCGGTACCCGCGGCGCCGCCCTGGAACGGGCTGATCGCCGCCTCGGCCGACAGGTACGGCGCCAGGTTCTGCGACTGCGACCAGAAGTCGACGTACGCCTTGGCCGCGGCCGACACCTTGCTCCGGGCGTTGACCGCCCACATGGTGCCGGGGAACATCAGGGCGCTGGGCGAGGTACCGGTCTCGCCACCGGGCCAGGGGACGAAGGCCAGCTTGAAGCCGGGCTTCTTGATGGCCGCGGCCAGCCACGAGCCGCCGGCGTAGAACGCGGACTTGCCGGCGATGAAGTCGGGCTCACCGGTGGTCGTCTCGTCGGTGCCGACGGCGTTCTTGAAGTTGACGTACCCGTCGGCGCCCAGCTGCTGGATCTGCTCGAGCGGGGTCTGGAACGCGGTGGAGAAGTCCACCTTGCCGGCCATGAACTGCTGGTCCCAGTCCGGCGTCTGCTGGTAGACCGTCGTCGCCGCGGACAGCAGCATCGCGAACTCAGCCATGTAGCCCTGCGAGTCGGGAAAGGCGAAGCCGGGCTGGTTGGCGGTCTTGAGCTTGCCGAGATCGGCCAGCAGCGTCGGGAAGTCGGTGGGCGCCGCGGCGATGCCAGCCTTGGCGAGGATGTCGAGGTTGACGTAGATGCCGACCGGGCTGAGTTCCATCGGCGAGGCCAGCACCTTGTTCTGGTAGCTGACGAACGGCTTGAGCGGCCCGGCGATGCCCCCGGCCCAGCTCTGGCCGCTGAGGTCGGCGAGGTAGCCGGACTTGCCCCACGTCTGGACCTTCTGCGGGTCGACCATGATCACATCGGCGGCGGTGCTGGCTAGCAGTTGGGACTGCAGCTTCTGCTGGTACACGTCGTTGGGCGGCACGTAGCTGAAGTCCAGCTTGATGTTCGAGTTCGCCTTCTCGAAGGCGGCGTTGACCTGGGCGACGTTGGCCGGTTCAGCGCCACCGCCCTTCCAACCCTCCACATGGAGGATGGTTCTGCCCGACGAGTCGGTGGACGATCCTGAGCCGCAGGCGGTCAGGGACCCGCCGGCGACCAGTAACGCGGCCGTCAGTGCGAGGGTGGGGCGGATGAAACGCATGGGAGCGACCTTCCGGAAGGGAAAAGGGAGAGCGCGAATTTCGCCGGTCGTAGCGGGCTACGACTGGTAGATGCCGACGGCGTCATAGACCATCCAGGAACCGATGGTCTTGGTCAGCGTGACGGTATTCTTTCCCGCCGACAGCCCGGACGCGGGCAGCGGCACGGTGAACTGGGTGGGCTGGTCGCCGGAGGTGAGGGCGTCCGGGGCGGCGTAACCGCTGCCGCTGCCGGCCGGCAGCGTGACGGTGGTGGGGCTGCCGCCGCCCAGCGTCACCGCGACGGCGCCCGGTGCGGTGTTGTGCGTGTCGAGCAGGAAGACGACCAGTTGCAGATCGTGGGCGGGTGCCGTGGGAAGAGTGAAGTTGAGCGTGAAGGTGTGCGTGCGACCGCCGGCCCACCCGTCGTCGGGCCCCGGGTGGATGTACGGCCAGGACTGGGCGGGATCGTCGACGCCGACGGTGAAGGAGACGTCGTCGGGGAACCGCGTCGGGTAGTCGCCGTAGCCATCGGGGGCCAGGGCCAGCTCTCGGGAGCTCCAGTCGACCGTCCCGACAGTCGCGACCGCCACGTCCGGCACCTCGATGACCACCACCGAACAGACCAGCCGGCCGACCACCCGCTGACCGTCGGTGACCTGGGTGATGAGGGTGTTCTTGCCGAGGTCGAGGTCGCCGACCGGAATCGTGGCCGGCACCTGGACCCGCTGTCCCCGAGGCGCCCGCACCGGGGTGGCCACGCCCAGGGTGGTGAAGGTGAGCTCGGCCGGTCGCGACGAGGCGCTGTTGTCCAGCACGTAGGTCAGCGTGACGCTCTGGTCCGAGGTGTGCGCCAGTTGCGGCGCCGAGACGTCCACCGTCGTGCTGGCCGTGACGAGTCCGGGCCGGTCGGCCAGACGCGGCGCCCGCAGGTACACCGGGGTACCGGTGAGGGTCAGGTACACGTGCCCGTCGTAGGGCGTCAGGGTGTGGCTGGTGCCGGCCACGTCGAGGAGGGTCAACGGCGAGGTGGTGGCCACGGCCACCGCCTCGCGCGCGTTGGTGCTCCACAGCACCGCGAGGTCGTCGTCGGCGGGGTGCGGGCCGGCGAAGACGTAGCTGCGGATCCCGGCCGACTGCAGATCGCCGGTGCTGGCCAGGGTCCGGCCGGTGAGCAGGCGGATGGCCGCCGCGTAGGCGACGAACGCGGGGCGGGGCGTGTAGTCCGGGCCGTCCTGGTTGAGCAGCCCGAAGTTCTGGTCGCCGACGAGGTCATACCAGAAGAATTTCTGCACCCCACCGGCCAGCGCGAGCACCAGGCCGCGGACCAGATATCCGGCGGTGGTCAGCGGGTCGCCGAGCGACCAGCCGAGTTCGGAGACCCAGACCGGCTTGGCGGCGCCGCCGTTGTACTGCTGGATCAGCTGGGTCACTTGGCGTTCGGCCTCGTCGAGCGGGGTGTCGTCCTCGGGTGCGCCGGTGTACGGGTGGTTGGAGACCGCGTCCAGGTGGTGGATGCCTCCGGCCTCGAACATGGCGGTGAGCCAGTCGAGGGCGGTGCCGTAGGTCACGCCGCCGACGACGGTGACAGCCGGGTCGACGCTCTTCACCGCGTCGTAGGTGCTGGCCAGCAGCGCCGCGTAGGCGGTCGGGTCGGCGCTGGCCGGGCCGGTGGTGAACCACCCCGCGTTGTACTCGTTGTAGACCTCGACCGCGGTGAACTGGTGCCGGTAGTGGCGCATGACCGCGGTGGTGTAGGCGGCGAACGCGGTCCGGCCGGCGTCGTCGTAGGGGGTCAGGCCACCGTCGTACTTGGGGTTGGCGTAGTCGAGGATCGGCAGCGGGTGGATGCCGTGGTCGGCCAGTGCGCTCAGGTACGGGGTGAAGGTGTCGAAGGTGTACCCGGTGACCAGGCCCTTCTCGAAGCCGGGGTTGGTGAGCAGGTTGGTGTCGGACCCCGCGGCCGTGACGCTGGCGTCGTCCATCCACGCGGCGGCGGTGGCGTCGCTGGACAGCAGCCGGAACGTCAGGGTGGTCTCGGTGGTGGTGGTGTACTGGAATCGCACGCGCGTCCAGCCGTAGGTGCCGCTGGGCGCGTCGGTGCGGGAGCCCCAGTCTGGCTGCAGGGTGAACTGCAGGGCCCGGACGTCCTGCCCCTTGACCCAGGCCGAGAAGGTGTAGGTGGTGTTGGGCTGGACTGTGATGTCCTGGGAGATGGTGGCGTAGTAGTTGTCCTGCTTGGCGGACCGGTTGACGATTTTGACCGAGGCGTGGCCGGAGTGGGCCACCGTCTTGTCCAGCGTCACCGACGCGTCGGCCTGGTACACGTCGGTGGTCCAGCCGGCCAGCGGGGGCGGCTCGATCTCCGTCCAGGTCAGGTCCGTACGCGCCCAGGTGATGCCCAGCGTCGCCATCAGCGGAACCATCGCGGCGGGCTGCAGGTGCGTGTTCGCGCCGAAGGGTGAGTCGGCGGGCAGCCGGTACGCGGTGAGCACGGCGAAGGAGCTACGACTCTCGGCGACCGGCGTAGCGCCGCGCACGGCCGTCACGTCCAGCGTGTAGTAGCCGGCCGCGTCGACCGGCAGGCGCAGCGTGGCTTTGCCGCCGCGTACCGGCTGCGTGCCCGCGCGCACGATCGCGCCCCACAGGTCCCGCACGGTCCACCGCAGCGTGTCGGCGTTGACCTCGACGGTGAACTGCCGGGCTCCGCCGCCGACGTACACGCCGGCGAGGCTGGCGGGGCGCACGGTCATCGTCACGCTGGTACCCGCGCCGTTTCCGGTACCGGTAACGGCGCCGTCACGGGTCGCCGTGCCGGCCCAGGCCGGTGCGCCCACCGGGGCGAGTACCGCGATGGACAGGCCGGTCAGCGAGGCGGCCAGGAAACCACGACGTGACAGCTGCCTATGTTCCGTGTCGCGGCAAGCCGCCACCTGGTCATCAGTGCCCATGGGGCCACCCTTCGACGTGATCGTTTGCGGTTGGCGCCAGGCACGTTATCGATAACGTGATTTGAAAGCAATAGGCCCAGGATAACTTGGCGGTACCGATAACGAAATGTAGAGTCGCCGCCGTGGCGCTCTCCCTTATCGATCTGCCCGATTCGTCAACCCCGTCCTACGACCCGTTACCCCACTACCCGCCGGTCGGCGCGGCCGTAGCCAGTGGCTGGGCGGCCGCGGTCGCGACATTGCCCACCACGCTGCGCACCCTCGCCATCGACGGCCCCGCGGTGCTCGACTGGGCGCAGGTCGCGCAGGCGGTGACGGCGCACCTGTCCGCACGTGGCGCGGTCGAGCTGGTGGACCTGCGTGAGGCCGGGCTGTCCTGGGAGGAGATCCAGCGGCGGACCCGCTCCGCCGAACTCGCCGACGACCCGCACTTCGAAACCCTCGCCGAGGGCACCCTCGCCGACCTGCTCGATCCCGACCGCCTACCGGGAAACCCGGTGCCACCCGGAACTATGCGCGTGCTGCTCGGCCCCGGCGCCGCCACCATCGAGGGCATCGACGTGCTGTGGTGGGCCGACCTGCCCAAGCGCTACGCCGAACAGGCCATCGCCACCGGCGGTGGACGCAATCTGCTGGCCCCGGCGACCACGCCGGCGAGCACCCGCCGCCTGTTCTACATCGACTGGCCCCTGTTGGACCGGCACCGCGACGCGCACGCCCACCGCATCGACCTCTGGCTGGACACCCAAGACTGCGCGCGGCCGACCTGGCTCTCCGGCACCGCGCTCCGGGCCACCTGCGCCGACCTCGCCCGTCGGCCGCACCGCACCCGCCCCACCTTCAACAGCACGCCCTGGGGCGGCCAGTGGGCACGGCGCGAACTCGGACTCAATCCGGAGGCGACCAACACCGCACTGGGCTACGAGCTGATCGCGCCGGAGAGCGGCGTGCTGGTCGGCACGGATCCGCGGCACAGCGTCGAGGTACCGTTCCAGCTGCTCGCCGCGCTGACCCCGCAGGACCTGCTCGGCGCCGAGGTACACCGCCGGTTCGGCACATCCTTCCCGATCCGGTTCGACTACCTCGACACGGTCGACGGCGGCAACCTGTCCGTGCACTGCCACCCGCAGCCGGAGTACATGCGTACCGTCTTCGGCTGGCCCTACACCCAGCACGAGACGTACTACGTGATGGTCGGCGGCGAGCACAACCAGGTCTTCCTCGGGCTGCGCGAGGGGACCTCGGTGGCCCAGTTCCAGCAGGCCGCCCGGCGGGCCGACACCGAGGCAATCCCCTTTGACGTCACCGAGTTCGTCCAGTCCTTTCCCGCCACCCCGCATCAGCTGTTCCTGATCCCAGGGGGCACCCCGCACGGCAGCGGGACCGGCAACGTGGTGCTCGAGGTCAGCGCGACGCCGTACCTGTACTCGCTGCGATTCTACGACTGGCTGCGCCGCGACAGCGCCGACCAGCAGCGACCGGTCCACGTCGACCACGCGTTCCGCAACCTCGACGCGACCCGCCGCGGGGACGCGGTCGCCGAGCGGCTCGTCCAGCGTCCGCGCGTGCTGGAGGCCGGCGAGGGCTGGCACGAGGAGCTGATCGGCGCGCTGCCGGAGATGTTCTTCGAGGTACGTCGCCTGCGCATCGAGCCGGGTGCGCGCGCCGAGCAGGACACCGCCGGCCGCTTTCACATCCTCACCCTGGTCGAGGGCGAGCGCGTCATGCTGCGCACCGAGGCGGGCGACGAGCATCCGTTGCGCTACGCCGAGACGATCGCGATACCCGCGGCGGTCGGGAAGTATGCCGTACAGTGCCTGGGGGCAGATCCGGCCCGACTGGTGAAGGCCAACGTCACATGAACGCGATGAAGCCATGACGACACCCGAACCGAAACCGGCACCACCGCTGACCATGCGCGATGTCGCGGCCCGCCTCGGGGTCAGCGCCATGACGGTGTCCCGGGCGATCCGCGGCGACAGCGGCATCGCCGAGCCCACCCGGCAGCGGGTCCTGGCCGAGGTCGCGGCGCTCGGGTACCGGCCCAACGATCTCGCCCGGCGGCTGCGCTCCGGCCTCGCGCACGGGCTGGTCGGGCTGGTCGTCACCAGCCTCGCCAACCCCTTCTACTCCCAGCTGTCGGTGGGCGTCGAGCAGGTCGCGACGGAGCGCGGCGCCGGGCTGCTGGTGGCCAGCGCCAACGGGGACGCCGATCGCGAGCGCGAACTGGTGGAGGACATGTCGGCGCGGCGCATCGCGGGGCTGATCGTCGTGCCGGCCGGCAACGATCACCGGCACCTCGATCCGCGCCAGCTCGAAGGGGCCCCGGTCGTCCTCGCCGCCACTCCCCCACGCGACATCGATGTGGACTGCGTGCTCGTCGACGACTTCGGCGGCACATACGCGGCCTGCCGCCGGCTGATCGAGCGGGGGCACCGGCGCATCGGATTCCTCGGCCTGCCGGCGTCGCTGTGGACCGGCTCGGAACGCTACCGCGGGTATGCCGCCGCGCTGGAGGACGCGGGTCTACCGGTCGACGACCGGTACGTCAGCCGGCACCGGGGCGACATCGAACTCGCCGAGGCCGCCACCCGGCACCTGATCGGTCTCGCCGAACCGCCCACAGCACTGATCACGGCCAACAACCGCAACACCATCGGGGCGCTGCGGACGATGCAGCACAGCCCCACCCCCGTCGCGCTGGCCGGCTTCGACGACATCGAACTCGCCGACCTGCTGCAACTGCCGCTCAGCGTGGTCGCCTACGACGCGGCCGAGGTCGGCCGCGAGGCGGCGCGGCTGCTGTTCGATCGCATCGAGGAGACCACCACGCCGCAGACCGCCGCGCGGCCGGCCCGCACCCAGCGGGTAGTCATCCCGACCAGGCTGGTCGACTACCCCCGGGTCCCGGCACCGTGACAGCGCTACCAGTACTGGAGATCGGCGGTTCGCACGTCACCGCGGCCCTGGTCGACATGGCTGACGGAACCGTCGCGCACCGCGGTCGGGGCGGCCTGCGGGCGACCGACCCGGTCGGGATGCTGCTGCGCGACATCGCCGAAACGGCCTGCCGGCTGGATGCCCCGGCCGGGGCGACGTGGGGAGTTGCCGTGCCCGGCCCGTTCGACTACGACACGGGAATCGGCCGCTTCCACGGCGTCGGCAAGTTCGCCTCCCTCAACGGCGTCGACGTCGGCGCGGAACTACGCGCCCGGATCCGGCCGCACCCGCACGCGCTGCGGTTCCTCAACGACGCGGCAGCGTTCGGGTGCGGCGAGTGGCAGTGGGGCGCGGCAAAGGGACATGACCGGGCCGTGGCCATCACCCTCGGTACCGGGGTCGGCTCGGCCTTCCTCGACCGGGGGCGGATCGTCGCCGACGGCCCCCGGGTCCCGCCTGAGGGCCGGGCCGATCTGCTGACCATCAACGGGCAACCACTGGAGCAGACCGTCTCGACCAGAGCCGTCCTGGCCGCGTACCGCCGGGCCGGCGGCGAGGCGTGCGACGGGGTGGCCGAGGTGATGGCGCGCGTCGCCCACGGCGATGAGCGTGCGGCCGGCGTAGTCGACGAGGCGTACCGCCTGCTGGGCCGCGCCCTGGCACCGTGGCTACGGCGCTTCGAGGCCTCGGTCCTCGTGATCGGCGGCGGGATCAGCGCGGCCTGGCAGTTCGTCGCCCCACCGCTCGGGCAGGGCATCCAGAGCGCCGACGCGGAGGTCGCCGAGCGCGTCACCGTGGTCCGCAGCCCGGACGCGGAGACCTCGGCCTTGCGCGGCGCGGCCCTGCGCGCGAGCGCGCTCGCCCAACGGTAACCGCCGAGGTGCCCGGGTCGATCCACCCACCCGGGCACCTCGGGCGCAGTTCGGGTCGAGCCTGTAGTGACTGGGTCCCCGTGAAGTGGTCCATCGTTTATGAGCCTGATGCCCCATGATGGGGCTGGGAGGAGCTCAAGTCCGCCTCGATCTTGCCAGCGCTCGATGCAACGGGGCCCGCACGTGTCGTGCGCCAGCGGCCGGCCCGATCTCATGCCTCTCGAAGAAGTTGCCTCGGGCGATGAACGACGGCGCGCGGCTGGTCGTTAAAGATGTCTAGCTACCCGCGGGGCGCATCGCGGGTGCGTTGGGCAGACGCGATGCCGCGGAGGTGAGCAGCCATGTCGACCGCTGGTGTTCAACAACATCGGGTGTTACTTGCCGCGCCACGGGGCTTCTGTGCGGGTGTTGAGCGCGCCATCAGGACGGTCGAGGAGGCTCTCGACCGGTTCGGGCCACCCGTCTACGTGCGCCGTCAGATCGTCCATAATCCGCAGGTCGTGGCCGATCTGGAACGGCGCGGCGCGGTGTTCGTCGCCGAGACGGACGACGTACCGAGGGGGGCCAGGCTTGTGCTGGCGGCGCACGGCGTACCGCCACGGGTACGCGAGAGGGCTCACGCACGAGACCTGCAGGTCGTGGACGCGACGTGCCCACTGGTCACGAAGACCCACCGGGAGACACAACGCTTCGCCGCCGCCGGGTACACGGTGGTCCTGATCGGCAACCTCGAGCACGACGAGGTCGTCGGCACCCGGGGCCATGCCCCCGACCACGTCGTCGTGGTCGCACATCCGGCAGAGGTCGATGAGATCTCGGTACCGGATGAACAGCGCGTGGCCTGGGTTTCGCAGACGACATTCCTCGCCGAGGACGTCGCCGCCATCGTCGAGCGGTTGCGCCGTCGCTTCCCGGCTCTGACCGATCCGCCGAGCGAGGATATCTGTTACGCGGTGTCCAATCGCCGGGCAGCGGTCCAGATAATCGCGGCCCGCAGTGACCTTGTCATCATCGTGGGCGCTCGGAACTCACACAATTCGGCGAACATGGTGCCGGTCGCACTCTCCGCGGGTGCGGAGGCCGCCCATCGTGTCGAGTCGGCGAGTGAACTGCTGCCGGATTGGCTGGACGGCGTCGCCACTGTCGGCCTGTCCAGCGGCGCCTCCGTCCCCGAGCGGCTGGTGCGGGAAGTACTGAACTGGCTTGCCGCTCAGGGCTACGTCGAGGTGGAAGAGGTGGTCTCCACCGTCGAAACCCAGATCTTCGCCAAGCCTCGCGAGACGTAGTGGGCAGGGCAGTCGCTGGTATCCGTGGCAAGCCCGATGAGCTGCGCCCGCGACCTGCTTGAAATCGTCGATGGCCGAGTGCAGACCCGGAACGTCCGCCCCGAGGAGTCGCAGATGGCTCAGCTGATCACAGCCCACGTTCAGGTACGTCCAGAGGCGACCGCTGTGCAGGACGAGCACGGCGCCTCACTCACCTGGCAGGCACTCGACACACGGGTCAACCGCTGGATCGACCTCCTGCGCGGCTACGACCTGGAGCCGCACAGCCGGGTCGCGGTTTTGGCGGGCAACCGCACACCGGCGCTGGAGATCCTGCTCGCCTGCCTGCACAGTGGACTCATCGTCGTTCCCATCAACGTGCAGCTGACGCCGCCTGAGGTCGGGCACGTGCTGCGGGACTGCGGCTGCCAGGTGGTACTGGCCGACGAGCAGCGCGCCGCGACTGCCCGGGAGGCGGTCGGCTTGGCCAGCATTCGACCACGGCTCGCCGCGGTCTTCGGACACCGACCGCTGGCCGGCCTCGAGGCCGTGGAGCCCCTACTGGAGGTCGCCCGCGCCGACGAGCCGGCCAGCCAGTCCTCGGGTGCCGTGATGCTCTACACCGGCGGCAGCACCGGCCATCCCAAGGGGGTCGTCAACCGGCTGTTCATTCCGTCCGCACCGATCGGGCACATCGAGGCGATGCTGGCCAGGATGCGTCGGGCACTGGACATCCCCACCGAGGGCACCGCGCTGCTCGTCGGGCCGTGGTACCACGCCGCACCGTTCATGTTCTCGCTCCTGCCGTGGCTGTCCGGCTGCCGGCTGCTCGTGCACCAGCGGTTCGACGCGGCCCGCACGCTACACACCATCGACGCGGAGCAGGTCGCGACCACCCATCTGGTACCGACCCACCTCGTCCGCCTGCTGCGGCTGCCGCCGGAGATCCGGTCGAACTTCCGCGGTACCAGCCTCCACCGGGTATGGCACGGCGGTGGCCCCTGCCCGGTGGAGGTCAAGCGGCAGATGATCGATTGGTGGGGTCCAGTGCTGTGGGAGTACTACGGTGCCACCGAGGGAGGTCTCGCCGCGGTCATCGATCCCCAGAGCTGGCTGCAGCGGCCCGGCAGCGTGGGCCGCGCAGTCCCTCCGGACGGCTTCCTCGTTATCAGTCCGGACCGGACACCGGTGCCGGCCGGTGGTGAAGGCACGATCTACCTGCGCCGCGACCCGGAGCGCGACTTCGAGTACCACAACGCGCCGGAGCAGACGGCGGCCGCGCACCTCGGACCGGGCGTTTTCACCTACGGAGACACCGGTCACCTCGACGAGGACGGCTACCTGTACCTCACGGGGCGGGTCGGCGACTCAATAATCTCCGGGGGCGTGAACATATACCCGTCCGAGGTCGAAGGGATCCTTCAGGAGCATCCTGCCGTCCGCGACGCGGTGGTGTTCGGTATCACCGACGACGAGTACGGGCAGCAGGCCGTCGCGTTCGTCGAATTGGACCCGGCCGTTCCTCAGGACGGGCGAACCACCGAGATACTGGACCAGTTCTGTCGGCGGCGGCTGGCCGGATACAAAGTGCCGAGGGCGTATCGGTTCGTCCGAGCCATACCGCGCGAGTCCACCGGAAAGACCCGCCGCCATCTGCTACGCGAACAGTGGCTTTCGGGGACCGCGTCGCCTTCCCGTAGAGCCTGACAACTCCTCCGGGCGCCATGCCGCGTGGCAGTCAGCATCCGTGCGGCGTGGCGTATGGCCCGGTGGGCAACGGCGACGGACGCTGCGCCGAGGCGCTGGAGCGGTACCTCGAGATGTACCACCTGGCAAGCGACTGCAGCCGGGATGATACCGGGCATCGCGGCATGGGAGCCGCTGAACGCCTACGCCGTTCGTCCGCGACGGAGTTCGCCGGACCGGCGATCACGCTTTCCCGGACCGCGGCCACCCCCGCCGGTCGGCGGCGTCGTGGCGCGGTCACTGGTGCGGCCCATCGTGGACAGCGACGCGCAGACGGCCAGGGCGAGCACAATGACGCAGGCGTGTCTGCGCGTGGCGGCTCTCCGCTCTCGGGACCGGGAACGCACGTGTGCCGGAAGGTAAGAAACGGAATCCGGCATCGATGAGGTCATCCCGTCCGGGACCGCGGGCCGCCGGCCGCTGACCGGCGTACGTCAGTCCGACTGCGCAGCGCAGCTCACGCGGCAAGCCGGTAGCCGCGCTTCATGACCGTCTGGATCAGTTCGTTGTCCTTCAGCGAGCGTCGCAGGCGCGATACCGCCATTTCGATGGCGTGGTCATCCACCCCGGCCCAGTTCGGGGTCGCGCGGCGGATCTCCGCACAGGACAGCACCCGACCGGGGTGGCGGGCCAGGGCGCGCAGCACCGCGATCGGCCCGGGCTGCACCGCAATCAGCTCACCGTTGAGCACCACCGCCTGTCCCCGTACCTCAAGACACAGCCCGCCCGCGACGACCCGCACCGCCCGCCGCGGCACCGTCGCCGCCGCAAGCGCCACGAACTCTTCGAGAAAGGGCTGAACAGGTAGGTGAACCGGCACTCCGTGGGCGCGCAGCGGCGCTGCGCCCAGCTCGCTCAGGCACATCGCGGGTACCTCGTCGGACATTGCGTTGAGCAGCTCGTTGAGGCGCCGGTCAGCGACGGCCTGGGCGAGCAGGTTCTCCACCGATGCGGGGTTGGTGAACGCCACCGCGTCCACCTGCCCCGCGCAGATCTGATCGCCGAGACGACGCAGCAGATCGGCATGCGTCGGCGGGAAGGCCTGATGGGTGACCACCTCGACGACGTCGGCACCGGCCACGCGCATCGCGTGGCACAGCTCGGCCACAGACGGGTTGTCGCTCTGGACCACCACCCGGCGACCGGTCATCGGCTGCGCCAGCAGGTAGCGAAAGAGCTCCTCGGTGCTGCCGGCGGCCGTGGACCAGATCTCGTCCAAGCCGATCTCGCGCATGGCATCGGCGGCTCGGGGATTACTGGCCAGCCGCCGGGCGCCGGCGAAGCGGGCGGACAGCGCGTCCGCGCGCTGCCACTGGCGCGCCAGCCGTAGCCACGAGCGAAACCCGAAGTCGGAGGCGACGACCAGCTCGTCGATGGGGGCGGCGAGCACCTGTGCGGTCTGCGTCTGAAGCGGCTGACTGTCGAGGGTGGAGAGTGTGCGCACGCCCTGAACCGCGACGGTACGGGCCCCGGCCGCTTCCAGCAGATCGCACAGCCGGTGGCGGCGGCGGTCCGAGACGACGGCGACGGCGTACCCCGCCAGCGCCGCCGCCGGCTCCGGCGGCGGCTGGGTGACGGCGGAGTCCCGCGGGGCCGGCGGCACACAGGCGAGGGGTACCGCCGGCAGTGGTGCGATCGCAGCCGGCGCGTTCCTGGGTGGCGCCACCCCAGCCTCCTTCCCCGCCGGGCACGCACATCGCTGTCGTGCTGATGCCTTACAGATTTACGTTGGCAGGTGCGCGATGTTTCAATCACGCCCGATTCATCGAACGTCGCACCGATCCGCAAGCCGGCCGCCTCGATGCGGCGGTATTGCGACTCAGCGTCGCAGAAGGTGCGCGGCCATTGGCGTCACGACTTGGTAGAGTTTCGCTCACATGCTCAACGGGGCTGGCGCCAGCGCGGCGATCCTGGCAGGTCGCAGGGCAGCTCCCGGACTGGTCCACCCACCACGCCATGCGTTCGGCGTCGCACGGGTGCGCGGCATCGCACGACGAGTGACCGGCTGCCGACATGTCGATCTTGTGAGGACTTTCTCGTTTGGGTTGCAGTGTCAGTGGCGCTCTGGCTCTGGCGCTCGCACCCCGGCAACATTCGGTTCGTCTCGTTCGGAATCGACGGCCGGCCATGCCGTCCGGCGGCGCTGTGATCCGATCGCGGGCGCAGACATGCTGGTTGCACACGGAGCGGCCAAGCTCGCGGTCGACGTCGACGGACGGCATGCCTGCTGACCGGACTGTCCGACGGAGTGCTGTCGAACCGACCGCGACTTCGGAGGTATTGATGTCTTGGAAGCTTCACCACGGCGCGGCGATCGCCGCCGTCGCGCTGGCGATGGTGGCCGGCTGCGGCGTCACGGCAGGGGCCGGTTCGGGGTCCGCGGGCAGTGACGTGAGCGGCCGGAGCCTCGAGGTCATCGGTGAGTGGACCGGGGAAGAGCAGGCGAACTTTCAGAAGGTCCTGAACGGCTTCACTGCCAGGACGCACGTCAAGGTCACCTATACCTCCGGGGGTAACAACGTCAACATACTGCTCAACAGCCGGCTGACCGGTGGTGCGCCGCCGGACGTGGCGTTGGTTCCCCAACCGGGCGTGGTCGCCGAGTACGCCCGGAAGGGCATGCTGGTTCCCCTCACCGGTGATGCGGCTGCGGCGGTATCGACGAACTACAGCGACGCGTGGAAGCAGTTGGGCGTCGTGGACGGCAGGCTTTACGGCTTTTTCTTCAAGGTCGCCAACAAGTCCGTTGTCTGGTACCGCACCGACGACTTTCGTGCGGCGGGCGCGCGGCCACCGTCCACCTGGGACGACTTCATCGACACCTCGAAGACCCTGGCCGACTCGGGCGTGACGCCGATCGCCGTGCCTGCGGCCGACGGCTGGCCGGTCACCGACTGGTTCGAGAACGTCTATCTGCGGGTGGCGGGCAGCGACAAGTACGCCGAGTTGGCCGCGCACCGGCTAGCGTGGACGGATCCGACGGTGGTGCGGGCGCTGAGCGTGCTCGGCGGCTACTTCGGTACGCCCAACATGATCGAGAAAGGCGCCACCCAGTTGACCTTCACCCAGGCGGTCGCGGACGTGTTCGGCGAACGGCCGAAGGCCGCCATGCTGTACGAGGGCGACTTCGTCACTGGTGAAATCGGCAAGCTGGGCGCGGCCCGGATCGGCGGCGACGCCAAACTCTTCAACTTCCCGTCCATCGACGGCTCCGCCCCCGCCGTCGTGTCCGCCGGCGACGAGGCAGTCCAGTTCAGGGACTCCCCTGGTGCCCGAGCGCTGATGGCCTACCTCGCCTCGCCGGAGGCGGCGAGAATCTGGGCGCAGGCGGGCGGCTTCCTGTCCGCGAACAGCGAGCTCGACCTGTCCGCGTACCCCGACGACTCCACCCGGGCGATGGCGCAGGCACTGGTCACGTCGTCGGTGGTGCAGTTCGACATGTCCGACCAGACGCCGCAGTCCTTCGGCGGCCAGGCCGGCGCGGACGAATGGCGGCTGCTGACCGACTTCGTTGCCCACCCGGGCGATCCCGCCGGTACCGCGGCCGCGCTGGAGGCCGCGGCCACCAAGGATTACGGGAGCCGCTCATGACCGGCACGGGCAAGCCGGTCGACGGCCTGGTGCGTGCCTCGACCGCGACGGGCACCGACCCCGCCCGCGATCCGGCGACCACCGCCGGGCGGCGCGTGGCGACCGTTCCCCGGCCCACGGACCCCGACAGCCCGGACCTCGACCGCTTGGGCCGCGCCCCGCAGGGAGGGCCGGAGGCCACGGTCCGGCGCGAGCGCCGGACGGTCGCCGCGGTATTCCTGGCCCCCGCGCTGATGATCCTCGCCCTGCTGGTGGCCTGGCCGATCTTTCGCACCGTCTGGCTGAGCCTGCACGATTCGGCCGGGCAGCACTGGGTGGGGCTGCGCAACTACCTCGCGATTTTTTCTGCGGCCGACACCCGACGCGCGCTGCTCAACAACGCGGTCTGGGTTGCCGTCGCACCGACAGTGGTGACCGTGCTCGGGCTCATCTTCGCGGTACTGGGTCAACGGGTCCGGCTGGCCACCGTGTTCAGGACGATCCTGGTCATGCCGATGGCCGTGTCGCTGGTGTCCACCGGGATCGCGTGGCGCCTGGTCTACGACGCGAGCCCCGACCGGGGCGTGCTCAACGCCGCGATCTCGGTCGTGCACGACGTGTTCCGGCCGGCCTCCCCGTACCCGGGAGCGCGGCCCCGGGACGCGAGCATCCTGTCGACAGCAGGCGACGGCGGGTACGCCTCGACGCACACGTTCGCGTCTGGCACCGAGGTGACGTTGCCGCTGGTCGGGGTGGCCCGGGACACGGTACCGAACACGGCGGTTCAGGCCGCCGCTCCCGGCACCACGGACGGTGCGCTGTCCGGCGTGGTGTGGCTGGACTTCACCCCGGGTGGTGGGCGGGTCGGAGCGATCGACCGGGGCGAGCAGGGGCTGCCCGGCATCCGGGTGCAGGCGGTACGCGATGGCAGGGTGGTTGCCAACGCGATCACCGACCACGCGGGGCGGTTCGCCTTCACCGGGCTGCACGGCAGCGGCTTCACCCTGGCCCTGCCCGCGTCGGACTTCGCCGCCCCGTTCGGCGGGATCGGCTGGCTCGGGCCGTCGCTGATCACTCCGGCGATCATCGTGGCGTATCTCTGGATCTGGGCCGGATTCGCCATGTTGATCATTTCTGCCGGGCTGGGCGCACTGCCCCGGGAGACCCTGGAGGCCGCCCGGGTCGACGGGGCCAGCGAGTGGCAGGTGCTCCGCAAAGTCACGATCCCACTGGTCCGACCGGTGCTCATCGTGGTGATGGTCACCCTCATCATCAATGTGCTGAAAATCTTCGACCTGGTCTACGTGATCGCCCCGGACTCCTCCCAGGACGCCGCGACGGTCGTCGCCGTGCAGATGTACAAGGTGTCCTTCGGCGGCAGCCTGGACAAGGGGCTGGGCAGCGCACTGGGTGTGCTGCTGTTCGTCCTCGTGATACCCGCGATCGCGTTCAATGTCCGTCGTCTACGGAGGGACCCGTCGTGAGTGTGGCCGTCACCCCGCGGGTGCCGACGCTCGTGCCCGCCGGTACCGCTGTCACCGTCCCGCCCCGGCGCAGCCTCGTCGTGCGCGCCGCCGGCCGGTTCGGCAAAGCGTTGCTGCAGATCTGCGTGTGGACCGTGGGTCTGTTCTGGTTGCTGCCCACCCTCGGGTTGTTCATCGAGAGCCTGCGCGCTCCGGCGGACAACAGCGCCACGGGCTGGTGGACGGTCCTGCGCCGGCCGGCTCAGCTCACGCTGTCCAACTACGTGAACCTCATGCAGAACAAGGACATCCTCGGCTCGCTGTGGAACAGCGTCCTGATCACCGTGCCGTCCACCGTGCTCGTCGTCGGCCTCGGGGCGCTGGCCGCCTACGCCCTGGCCTGGATCGACTTTCCCGGCCGGAACTGGCTGTTCGCCTTGACCGTCGCGCTCATCATCGTGCCGGTCCAGGTGGCCATCATTCCCGACGCCGCCGTCTTCCGCGCCCTGCACATCTACGGCGACGTGCCCGCCGTCGTCGCCTTCCACGTCGCCTTCGGCCTACCGTTCGCCATCTTCCTGCTCCGCGACTTCTTCGCCGGCATTCCCCGCGACCTGCTGGAGGCGGCCCGGGTCGACGGCGGCAGCGAGCTCGCCATCTTCCGCCGGGTCGTGCTGCCCATCGGCCGGCCCGCCATCGCGGCGCTCGCCGTCTACGAGTTCATATGGGTGTGGAACGACCTGCTGGTCGCGCTGGTCTTCGCCGACTCCGCGCACGCCCCCATCACCTACCAGTTGCTCTCGCAGATGCGTACCTTTTCCTCCAACATCGACCTGATCGGCCCCGGCGCGTTCGTGTCCATGCTCGTACCGCTGGTGGTGTTCTTCTCGTTTCAGCGCTACTTCGTGCACGGCGTGCTCGCCGGCTCCGACAAGTGAGCCGGGTGACCCACCACCCGGGCGTGACGGCGCGAGGGAACGATGCGGAACCAGTAGGAGCCGTAACCGGGCAGAGTGAGCAGGTACGGGCGCAGCCCGATGGCGGGGAAGATGGTGCTGCCGGTCAGTTCGACCGGGATCTGCCCGCGGAAGCGGGGGCCCAGCGGAAGCAAAACGGGTTCCGGGTGCCGGGACAGGTTGTGCACGCACAGGATGACCTCGTCGGCAGTTTCGCGCAGGAACGCCAGCACGGCCGGGTTGGAGCCGCCGAGGTCGTGGAAGTCGCCGAGGGCGAGCGCGGGGTGCTGTTTGCGTACCTCGATCATCCGGCGGGTCCACTGCAGGAGTGAGGCCGGCTGGTCCTGCTGGCGTTCGACGTTCACCGCCTGGTAGCCGTAGACCCAGCCGGCGTTGACCGGCAGGTAGAGCTGGCCGGGGTCGCAGCGCGAAAAGCCTCCGTTGCGGTCGGGCGACCACTGCATGGGGGTGCGTACCCCGTCGCGGTCGCCGAGGTACACGTTGTCCCCCATGCCGATCTCGTCGCCGTAGTAGATGACCGGGGAGCCGGGCAGCGACAGCAACAGGGAGGTGAACAGCTCGATCTGGTTGCGGTCGTCGCCGACCATCGGTGCCAGCCGGCGGCGGATCCCGGCGTTGAGCCGCATCCTCGGATCCTTGGCGTACTCCGCCCACAGGTAGTCGCGCTCCTCGTCGGTGACCATCTCCAGCGTCAACTCGTCGTGGTTGCGCAAGAACGTGCCCCACTGGCAGCCGGACGGGATGGCCGGGGTCTGCGCGAGGATCTCGGTAATCGGCTGCCGCGACTCCCGGCGCACGGCCATGAAGATGCGCGGCATCAGCGGGAAGTGGAACGCCATGTGGCACTCGTCCCCGCCGACCTGCGGGTCGCCGAAGTACTGCACCAGGTCGGAGGGCCACAGGTTGGCCTCGGCCAGCAGCACGCAGCCGGGGTACTCGTCATCGATCACCTTGCGCAGCCGCTTGAGGTACCCGTGCGTCTCCGGCAGGTTCGCGCAGTCGGTACCCTCCTGCTCGTACAGGTACGTCGCCGCGTCCAGGCGGAACCCGTCGATCCCCAGGTTCAGCCAGAACCGCACGATGTCCAGCATCGCCTCCTGCACAGCCGGGTTCTCATAGTTCAAGTCCGGCTGGTGATGGTAGAAGCGGTGCCAGTAGAACTGCTGCCGCACCGGGTCGAACGTCCAGTTCGACGGCTCGGCGTCGTTGAAGATGACCCGTACCCCCGCGTAGTCGGTGTCGCTGTCGCGCCACACGTAGAAGTCGCCGTACGGGCCGTGCGGGTCACGCCGCGACTCCTGGAACCAGTGGTGCGTGTCCGAAGTGTGGTTGAGGACCAGGTCCGTGATGACACGGATCCCCCTGGCGTGTGCCTCGTCCAGCAGTGTCACGAAGTCGTCGACCGTACCGCACTCAGGCGACACGGTGTAGTAGTCCCGGATGTCGTAGCCGCCATCGCGGCCCGGGGAGTCGTAGAACGGTGGTAGCCACAGGCAGTCCACCCCCAGCCACTGCAGATAGTCCAGCTTTCCGGTCAACCCGGGCAGGTCACCGTACCCGTCGGAGTTCGAGTCCATACACGCCTGTACCAGCACCTCGTAGAACACCGCCCGCTTGAACCAGTCCCGCTCCACGGGCATTCGACGAGCTGTCCGCGCCGGCGGGGGCGGGCTCGAGACAGGGTGGATCATCACGCGATCTCCAAGGGATGGCCGGGGCGACAGCGGATCGGGTGCAGACCGCCTCATGGGGTACCTTCGCTTGATTACCATGGCTACGACGCGCCCTCGGGTCACCGACGTTTGCCCCCGGGGTGCGCGACGCGACCCGTTGCCGGGCCGCCGCGCGCGGGCAACGGCCCGTCGCCGGGCTCATCCCTTGACCGCGCCGCCGACAATTCCGCGGACGAAATAGCGCTGGAGACCGAAGAACAGTGCCAGCGGCAGGGCCATCGACACAAATGCCGCGGCACCCAGCAGGTACCAGCCTCCGCCGAGGGAGTTGACCAGGTTGGCGATGGTCGCGGTCATCGGAAGGTTGTCGGGGTTCGCCAGTCCTATGTAGATCAGCGATACGAGCAGGTCGTTCCAGACGAACAGAAACTGAAAGATAGCCAGCGCGGCGAAGGCTGGCACACTCATCGGGACGGCCAGCCGGAAGAACGATGTCACGTGGGAGGCCCCGTCGATGGCGGCGGATTCGAATACCGCTCGCGGCAGCGAGCCCATGAAGTTGCGTAGCAGATAGACGGCGAACGGCAGCCCGTAGCCGGTGTGCGCCAGCCACACCGCGAGAAACTGGCCGGTGAGCCCCCAGTCGGCGAACAGCTTGAGGACCGGGATCAGGGTCGTCTGCAGCGGAACGACCAGCAGGCCGACAACCACGACGAAGAGTAGGTCGCGACCGGGAAACTGCATCCAGCTGAAGGCGTAGGCGGCGAAGGCCGCGACGAAGAGCGGAATGACCGTGGCCGGGATCGCGATGAGCAGGCTGTTGACGAACGCATGCCCAATACCCGCCTGGTTGAACACGTCGCGGTAGTTGGCGATCGTGAAATGGTACGGCGGCGCGAACGCGGTCCACCAGCCGCTGCTTGACAGTGCCGACTGTGGCCGAAACGAACTGACCAGCAGCCCGACCGTCGGTACCGCCCAGATAATCATCAGGACGACCACGGCGAGATTCAGGACGAGCCGGCCCCGCCGCCGCGCCATTGGCCGCGGAACAGCTGTGACGGCGGGTGCCGTTTGCTTCACGAGCGTGGTCATGACATCGACTCCTGGGATCGAAACTTGCGGATGTTGAAGCCCATGATCGGCAGGATCGCGAGCAGGAGGATTACCGCGACGGCGCTGGCCCGGCCGAAGTCTCCGAACGTGAACATCTCCTTGATCATCAAGTTCGCTACGACGTCGGTGTTGTAGTTGCCATTGGTCAGGGTGTAGACGATGTCGAAGGTCTTCAACGAGGTGATGATCATCGTGGTGGACACGACGGTGAGGGTGGGGCCCAGCAGCGGAAGCGTGATCCGCCTGAAGACCTGCCATTCGCTGGCGCCGTCCATGCGCGCGGCCTCCAGCAGCTCGGCGTCGATGCCCTTCAGGGCGGCCGAGATGATGACCATGGCGAAGCCGGTCCACATCCACACCATGATCGCGATGATCGCGAACGTACTCAGCCGAAACCCGGGCGACTGTAGCCAGCCGATGGGGCCCAGCCCGACATTGCCGATCAGCGCGTTGAGCGTGCCGGTCTGCGCGGATCCCGCCGGCCTGTAGTCGTACATGAATTTCCAGATCACGCCGGCCGCGACCATGCTGATGGCCAACGGAAGGAAGATGATGCTCTTGGCCCAGGCCTCGAAGCGGACGCGGTCGACCAGCACGGCCACGAGCAGACCCATGCCCACCGTGAATCCGGTGAAGAACACGAGCCACAGCACGTTGTTGAACAGAGCCCCGAGCGCGTCACCGTTGGTGAAGAACCATTTGTAGTTGGCCAGCCCGACGAACTTCGGATTCAGCGAGTCCTTGCTCTGCAGGCTGCGGATGGCGGTGAGGACCGTCGGGTAGATCAGGAAGAAACCGAGGAAGGCGAGGGCTGGAGCGAGCCACAACCAGGGCCTGATCACCCTTCGCCAACGGGCGTTGAGCAGGGCGACAAGCCGCTCGCTGGCCCAGATGTATCCAATAAGGACGACTGGAACGCCCACCACGACTTCGATGGCGGTGACCAGGCGTGTATCCACACGAACCTCCCGGGTCGGGTCGTTGTCGGGGTCCGGTGGTGGGGGCGGCAGCACCGCCCCCACCACCGCGTAGTCAGGAGGTGTAGGCGTCCTTCTGCGCACGGTCCAGGTCGGACAGCACCTGGTCCACCGTCTTGCTCCCGTTGGTCAGCGCCACCATGGCGCTCCAGAAGGCGTCGTTCATCGCCGTCGGCATGCTGTCGGAGGCGTCGAACACGAAGCTCTTCGCGTGGGCCAGGATGGCCGCGGACTGCTTGCTGACCTCGTCCGGATAGTCGATAGCGTCCTCGTTGGCGGAGAGAGCCCCGCCGATCTTCACCCAGATGTCCTGCGCGTCAGCCGTCACCAGGTATTTCATCAGCGACTTCGCGGCCGGGGTGTCGTGGAACATGCCGAACAGGTCGCCGGCGCCCTCGACCGCACCGGCGTACTGGGGGTCGATGTCGGGGAACGGGAAGAAGTTGTAGTCCGTGCCCGCGGTGTGCGACTTGAACTGGCTGAAGGTAGTGATGAAGCTCGCCTGGTGCAGCAGCTCGCAGCCGGGCGGGTTGGCGAACATGGGGTCGCCGGCGTTGCCGAAGTTCGTGGCGACCGCGTTCTTCCCGCCGCCGTAGGACTTGCCGACCACGTCCGTGACGTACATCTGGAACGCCTTCTTGATGGCCGGGTCAGTCCACTTGACCTTGCCCTCGTACCAGTTCGTGTAGACCTGCGGCCCCGCCGTGCGCAGGACCAGGTCTTCGATCCAGTCGGTGCCCGGCCAACCCGAGGACGCACCGGACTCAACGCCGAGGCACCAGACATCCTTGGCCGCGCCCTGGTTGGCGCTTGCCTGGCTCATCAGGTCCGTCCACGTCTTCGGCGGATTCGCACCGTAGTCATGGACCTTGGTGTTGTACCAGATCAGGCCCTTGACCGCGGCCTTGATGAAGACGCCGTACACCTTGCCGTCCGACTTACCCAACTGGGCCAGCGCCGGCGCCGTCTCGCTCTGGTAGGTCTTGATGTCCAGCACGTTGTCCAACGGCTTTAGCTTGCCCGCCTTGGCATACTCCGCGAGCTGACCGGGCCCGGGCAGTCCGGCCAGGTCCGGCAGCACACCGGAGGCCACGCCGGTGGTCAGCACCGTGTTGATGTCGCGGGTGCCGGTGTACTTCACCTTGGCACCGGTCTGCTTCTCCCACGGCTCGACCATCTTCAGGAACGCGGTCTGCTCGTCACCGCCCCAGGTGCCGATCACGTTGACGGTCTTGCCATGGAGGTCGCTGTCGTCACCCGACGAACTGTTCGTGCTGACGCAGCCCGCCGCGACGACCACGACGACGGCCAACGGAGCAAGTCTTCGTAGCCACAAGCTCACTGGTACTCCTTCGAGGACTCACGGGCGCCTGGAGAGAGTTCGTGCAGGCACCCAAGGATCTGGTGTTCGCCGGCGCGGCGGGCGGCCGCGCTGTGCTGTCGGACGCGCTGCCCGTCCGACGGCACGCCGGCCAGCGTGATGCGGTGGTGGCGCCGACGGATCGCTCGCGGGGCGGGGCGGCTCGGTCGCCGCGGGTGCCTGCCGCGACGGTGGAGCTACTTTTCGAACACAACCTCGGCCAACGTGTCTCCGTCGGCCGTAGCGAAAAGCGGCCGCCGGGCTACCGCACAGGTAACCCGCGGAAGGGACGAAGCGATTGTTGCCGGCACGTGAACACGAAAGCCAGAGCAGAATTCGGAGTGCAATCCGAACGAGAAAGTGCTCACAAGGTCAACACTTTGATGCCTGGGAAGGGCGCCCGGTTGGAGTGGATTCATCCGCGCATGTCGCTGCGTCTCGCACCTGTTCTGGCGCGCACTAAACCCCAGGCCTGTTCTACGACCTGCCGCTATTCTGCGACCGGCGGATTCCGCCGACGAAGCGTGTGAGCGGAACTTTATCAAGTCGTGATCGGCATGGTCCTGTGTAGACGGTCGGATCGCCCACCCTGCCGGTGCGCTTGTCCGCCTCTGTCAGCCCAGGCCGGGGTGCTCCGCGTGTACCTCGCCGCCGAACGGCTCCCTCGAAGGCAGCGACGACACCCTCGATGTCCGCATGCTCGGCCGCCATCAGCGGCGGCCGGGCAGCACGGACCACCGCCCACACCCACCTCCGCGTCGGCGCGGTGTCGACGAGTGCGGCCAACTCCAGGTCACTACAGGAGGCAAGGAAGCCCGGAATGCTGTCGTAGCCGGCGCGCCTGGCAGTGACCATCGATCACTCATGCCAGCGGCCACGACCCATTCCCGCGGCCGGCCGCAGCGGTACCGCTACTCAAGGTTGCCGGTGTTCGTCGACTCGGTGTCGTAGTAGTTCTGGTAAGCCGTCCTCATCCGGTTGACGGCATCGTTCAGCAGCTCGACCAGTCCGTCGGTGACCATGTTGAACGTGTTCACCAGTGGCGGGAGGCTCATGCCGGCGGGGCTCTCCCAGAGTCCCTCGACGGTGTTGAAGACCAATTTCAGGCTTGCCACGTTGTTCGCGATGATCGCCGCCTCCGCCGCGACGGCGCTGGCCGCGGAGTCGAGCGCCGGCAGATCGACCGCCCAGGTGATTTCCGTGCCGTCCGGAGTCCACGTCTTGATAACCCTGCCGTGGCTGTCGTACTCGATGGTCGATCCGTCGGAGAAGTGCTCGAAGACGTCGCCTTCCGCGTCGTAGGTGATGGTGACGTGGGTACCGTCGGGCAGGGTGCCGGAGGTGGGCCGGCCCTGACCGTCGAACCCGTCGAACGTCGTCCCATCCGGGGTGATCTCTTTGATCACCTTGCCGTCCGGGGAGTACTCGACAGTGGTGCCGTCGGCGAAGTGCTGGAACGAATCACCCTCCGCGTCGTAGGTGATGGTGAAGCGGGTACCGTCGGGCAGGGTGCCGGAGGTGGGCCGGCCCTGACCGTCGAAGCCGTCGAACGTCGTCCCGTCCGCCGTGACCTGCTGGAGCACCTTTCCACCCGGCGAATACTCCACGGTCGTACCGTCAGCGAAATGCTGGAACGAATCACCCTGCGCGTCGTACGTAATCGTGAAGCGGGTACCGTCCGGCAACACCCCCGAATCCGGCCGACCCTGACCGTCGAACCCGTCGAACGTCGTCCCGTCCGCGGTGATCTGCTCCAGTACCTTCCCACCTGGCGAATACTTCACCGTGCTGCCATCGGAGAAGTGCTGGAACGAATCACCCTCCGCGTCGTAGGTGATCGTGAACTGGCTGCCGTCGGACAGCGTGCCCGAGGTGGGCCGGCCCTGAGCGTCGAACCCGTCGAACGTCGTCCCGTCCGCCGTGACCTGCCGGAGCACCTTCCCACCCGGCGAATACTCCACCGTGCTGCCACCGGAGAAGTGCTGGAACGAATCACCCTCCGCGTCGTACGTGATGGTGAAGCGGGTACCGTCCGGCAACGTCCCCGAATCCGGCCGACCCTGAGCGTCGAACCCGTCGAACGTCGTCCCGTCCGCGGTGACCTGCTGGAGCACCTTCCCACCCGGCGAATACTCCACCGTCGTACCGTCAGCGAAATGCTGGAACGAATCACCCTCCGCGTCGTACGTGATGGTGAAGCGGGTACCGTCCGGCAACACCCCCGAATCCGGCCGACCCTGACCGTCGAACCCGTCCAGGACCGTCCCGTCCGCGGTGACCTGCCGCACCGGCTGGCCGCCCGGGTCGACGGTCGCCGGTGTGCCGGGGGGCTGCCGCACTGGTCCATCCGCCGTGTACCGAAGCTGGAACGCGCTGCCGTCGGGCAGCGTGCCGCTGATCGGCCGCCCCTGGCTGTCGAACCCGTTGTAGACCGTGCCGTCCGGCAGCCGCTCGGTGAGGAGCTGACCCACCCCGTTCTCGGTGGTCACCACGCCTGTCGAGTAGCGCACCACCCGGCTGCCGTCCGGCTGGTACTCGTACCGCGCGAGGGTACCGTCCGGAAAGGTCACGCCCATCGGCCGACCCTGCGCGTCCGGCCGGTCCGTCACCAGGTTCGCGGGGTCCGCAGGCGGATTCCGCTGCGGTGGCGGCTGCTGAGTACCGTCGGCGGTCGTCTCCGTCACCGGATTGCCCTGGGCGTCGAAGCTGACGATGCTGCCGTCCGCGTTCCACTGCCGGATGGGCAGGCCGTCGGCGCCGTAGAGCACTCTGGTCCCGTCCGGCATGGTCTCCACGAACGTCCGCGACTGTGGCAGCGGTGCCCGTGCCGCCACGCTCGGGGTCAACGGGCCGGCTGGCCGGGGCTCCTCGAGTTCGGGATGGCGCGGTACGGCGATCTCAGACACCACGCCCCCCTCCGGCGAGGGCCGGTACCTGTTGGGCCGGCCGGGAACCGACGGAGCGGCGCCGGCCTTCCTGCGTCGGCTTCGGTCGGACCTTGGTGGCCGGCTCCGGCGACGACGTGCGACGATCCGGCCGGCGATCCGTCGCCTCGGGCTGGAGGCGTACGCTGCCGAGTTCCTTCAGTTCTCCGGCCGCGGCCGCCGCGCGCAGTGCCCGGACCGCGTAATGGGCCCGGGACTTGACGGTCCCCTCGGGTACGCCCAGGATCTCGGCGGCCTCCTTGGCCGTACGCTCGTGATAGAAGATCTCGATCAGCGCCGCGCGGTGCTCCGGGCTCAGCGACATCAGCGCGCTGCGCAGGGCATGCACCTGGACCAGCCGGTCGATGTCGGTGTCCGACTGGGCCAGCCGGCTCAGGTCGGTCGCGATCACCTCGGTCGGCCTGGCCTGTTTGGCCCGGACACCGTCGATGACGATGCGCCGGGCCACGGTGTAGAGCCACGGTCGCGTCATTTGCGGGTCCACCGTGTGCTCCTGCAGCCAACGCCAGGCGCGCAGAAATGTCTCTTGTAGATAGTCCTCGGCCTCCCGGTGGTCGCCGAGGGTCAGGCGCAGCAGGTAACGGAACAGCGGCCGGGCATGCAGCCGGTACAGCAGGTCGTAGTTCTCCTCCACCAGCCGGCGCCGGTCCTCGGAGGGGGCCCCCTCCGGCTGCCTGACGGTCTTGACGTCGGCGTATTCCCAGGCGGTCGTCGGTACCGTTCTCCCCGACTTGCGCCGGGTGGTGCTCGGAACGCCTCTTCGATCTCGGCTCATGAACGGCCTCCTTCGGGGACTTGGACGACTGTCAGGGACGCTACGGAGGGCATGTTTGGACCAAGTGCGCATCAAGTGACCGCTCGGGCGTGGGCCGGCCGCCGCGGGACCGGCGGCGGCCGGTGACACACCTGGGACGTGTGCGGCACCGGCTTGTGCCAGGAATCCCCGTGGACGGAGAGTGGTCAGGTGGCGGCCTGGCGGATGACCTCGGCGACCGCGGCGGGCTGCGAGACGTAGACGGCGTGGCTGCCGATCACTTCGACGACCGACGACCCGGCGCGTTGGGCCATGCTGCGTTGTGCGGCCGGCGGGATCATGCGGTCCTCGGTGGAGACGAGGTACCAGCTGGGCCTGTGCCGCCAGGCCGGTTCCGTTACGGCCCCGTTGAGGGCGTCCACGCCCCATGGGACCTGCGCATCGGCCATGAACGCGGCCAACCGCGCCGGCAGGTCGGCGGCGAACGCCTCGTGGAACTTGTCGCGGTCGAGGTACAGGAGACCGTCGCTCGGCGGCAGGATCGGCGGCACCGGCGCCCCGGCCGGCGGGTCCGCGATCAGCGTGCTGACCGACTCACCCTTGTCGGGGGCGAACGCGGCGATATAGACCAGTACCGCGACGTTGGGGTGCGTACCGGCCTGGCTGACCACGACCCCGCCGTAGGAGTGGCCGACCAGTACGGCCGGCTCGTCGAGGGCGTCCAGGACCCGGCGGGTCGCGGCGACGTCGCCGTCCAGCGACAGTGTCGGGTTCTGCACGATCCGCACGTTGAAGCCGTCCCTGGCGAGGTCGTCGTAGACCCCCTGCCAGCCGGACCCGTCCACGAAGCCGCCGTGCACAAGCACCACGTTTTTGATCGTCGTCACGGTCGCTCCTGACCTGAACGGACAGGCCCAGCGCCTGTCCTATGTTCTTCATTCAAGTCAGGCGATGGAGTCCGGACCACGCAGAACAGCACGCAGAAGTTGCGCAGAATCGGGTTCGCGCGTCAGTGGGCGGCGGGGGCCAGATCGCGGCAGCGGACGCTGGCCTCGGCATCGCCGATCGCCTCGAACACGTCCGCCGCCCGCGCGTACGCCTCGCGGCTCTCCCCGGCACGGCCCTCATCGGCCAGAACCGCGGCCAACGCCTGCAGGCAGCGGGCCTGCGAACCGGACCTAGGGAACTGCTCGAACAAGCTGATCGCCTCGGTGAACGTGACGATCGCTTCTGCCCGGCGGCCCAGCAGTCCCAGACACAGACCGGCGGCGGCAAGCGCGTTCGGCAGCGTCAGCGCGGCGATGGTCGGCGTCATCCCGGACCCCTCGTCGCCAGCGAGGTCGAACATCTCAAGGTATCGCTCCAGTGCCTCGGCGTAGCGGCCGTCGCCCCGAAGGCATTCGCCGGCCGTGCCCAGGCACTGGCAGTACGCATCGATATCGCCGATGGCCTTGAAGATCTGCGCGGCCCTGGATACCGACTCGGCGGCTTCACCGAGCCGTCCGAGTCGTAGTAGTGCGCGCGCGACGTACGTGTGCCCCCAGGCAATCTGCGCCGTCGCGCCGCTGCGGGTAGCGGCGTCCAACACCTGCGCCGCGTACCGCATCATGACGTCGGGGTCGACGGGCGGCGTCGCATGAAAAACCCGGGCCAGATAGGTCAGCTGCGCGGCCTGGTGGGTCGGGTCTCCCAGGGCGGCCGCCGCGTCCGCGCCGAGACCGAAGATCTCCTGCCAGGGCCAACCGTGCATCCACCGGGCGGAGAACCAGCGCATGGACGTGGCGCAGTCAAGCACTACATCGTGCTGGCCGCGGCTCGCGGCATGCCGCAACACACCCAGCCAGTTGTCCACATTCACCCGTAGCCATCGCTCAGCCTCGTCCTCGGAGGACAGATCGGCGAGATCCTCGTCAGCTCGGTCGGCACGGCCGACCGCGGATTCGAACCGCCGGCCAGCGGTGGTGGCCATGCGCAGCAGCCATGACGTCATTCTCTCGGTGACCGCGTCGCGCTCGGTCCCGGTGTCCTCCTCCTGAAGCCTGTCCCGGGCGAAGAGTCGGACCAGGTCATGGAAGCGGTACCGGCTCGACGTACTGTCCTCGAGCAGGCCGAGGTCGACGAGTTCGTCGAGGGCGTCCCAGGCGTCCTCGATCGAGGCGCCGCCGAGCACCCCGGCCAGGGCGGCGTCGAAGTCCCGGCCGGGCACCAGGGCGAGCCGGCGGAAGATCCGCCGCGCCGGTGCCGGAAGCTGCTCGTACGACATCCCGAACGCGGACGCGATCTTGAGGTCGCCGGCGCGGAGCTGGTCCAGGCGGCGGTCCTCGTTGGCCAGCCGGGCGGCGAGATCGGCGGCGTTCCAGCCGGGCCGGCTGACCAACCGGTTGCCGACGATCCGCAGGGCGAGCGGCAGGCCCCCGCAGAGCTGCGCGAGCTGCGAAAGCGCCGGTGCGCCGTCGGCGGCGGCGCGGTCGCTCAGAATCCCGGTCAGCAGTTCGGTGGCCTCCGGCAGCGGCAGAGGTCCGAGGCTGAGCCTGCGTACGCCCTCCAGGCCGGCCAGCAGCCGCCGGCTGGTGACCACAACCCTGCCCGCGCCGCCCGGCAGCAGCGGGCGGACCTGCTCCTCGGAGGCGGCATTGTCGAGCACGACCAAGACGCGCCGGTCGCGCAGCAACGACCGGTACAACGAGGCCCGTCCGGTGGTGTCGCCCGGGATCTGCTCGTCCGCCACGCCGAGCGCACGCAGCAGCAGGCCCAGCGCGTCGTCGACGGCGAGAGGATGCTGGGACATGCCGTAGAGGTCGAGGAAGAACACCCCGTCCGGGAAGTTCGGCCGCAAGGTCTGCGCCGCGCGTACCGCGAAGGTGGTCTTCCCCGATCCGGCCGCGCCGGTGATGAGTCCCACCACGGCAACGCCCGCGGAGCTGTCGACGTTCAGGAAGTCGCTCGTCCAGTTCAGCTCCGCGGCCCGGCCGGTGAAGTCGTCGACAGACCGGGGCAGCTGGCACAGGCCGGTCGGGCGCGTCCAGTGGTCGCGCAGCCGGCCCTCCCGCGCCAGATCGATGAACCGCCTGCGGGCGGGCTCATCCAGCGCGAGCGCGTCCGCGAGGGCGGTCACCGTCCGGTGCTGAGGTCCCTTGCTGCGTCCCCGCTCCATGTCCGACAGCGTCCTGGCGCTGACCCCCGATGCCGCCGCGAGCTGCTCCAGCGTCAGGCTCGCCGCGCGCCGGCGAAGCCGCAGTGTTTCCGCGAAACTGGGCTGTGCGGACATCGCGGCGCCTCCTCGGCGGACGACAACGATCGCCATGAGTGCCTGGAAGCGTACGCGGTTATGGCCGCCGCGCCGAACGGCCCGCGGGGCGGCGGGCGCCGCGGGACGGCGGGCGCCGCGGGGCGGCGGGCGCCGCGGGGCGGCGGCAGCGGTGCCCGAATACCAGTCGCGCGCAATCCGGACTCGGCGTCAGTATCGCTGGTGACGCCCACTGCCCCGGCGCTTTGCGTACGCGTTACCGGCGAGTGAACAAACGCTTGACTATCCGGTGGATCACGTCATACGCTGCGCTGCGTTCACCCCTGCCTGGTCGTCGAAAGACGACTCTGTGGCGTTGCGGTCTGCGGCGGATTTCGACGTGGCGTTGATTGGCCGCAGTTACGCCGACGCCCGGCGTGCTAACCCGAATCACCCGTCTGCCCGCTGGCCATGAAGACCAGCATCAAACATCCCTCACCCCAGGAGATGTACGAAGATGCGTGCTCGGAAAGACGCTACCGCACACGAGTCCCTGCGCAACCGCTTGGTCCGCCGCCGCTTTCTGACCGGCGCGGGCACTGTGGGGGCAGCCGTTGTCGCCAGCCAGGTGGGCACCTCCGGCGCCCCGGCAACCGCGATGGCCGCGTCCAAGCGGACCGATCTCCTCTACTACTGGGAGTCCCAGCAGAAATCGCTCGGCTTTTCGCAGGGCGTCCAGGTGGACAACACCCTTTGGCTGTCCGGCACGGCGGCCCTCGACAGGGACTTCAACCCGGTGTCCCCCGGCGACCTGGCTGCCCAGATGCAATTCATCTACCAGCGCATCAGGGAAAGCCTGGCCAAATACTCCCTCGATTTCCACCACGTCGTACGGGAGAACATGTACGTCACCGATATGGCCGCCCTGACCGATGCGCTGCCCTATCGCAAAAACGTCTACGGCACGGGGCCATTCCCGACGTCCACGACGATCCAGGTGAGCCAGTTGCTTCTTCCCGGACTCATGATCGAGATCGAGGTGACCGCCTCCCGGGCCCTGCCGTCACAGTAGGGCCCCGAGCCTCCGGCTTGCCCGCCTAGGCCAACCGGAGCGCCGGAAGTGACCCCGGAACCTACGGGTCGCCTTGGGGGCCCGGACCCGGCACTACCGAAGTCGCACACCGGCGCCGGGCGTGATCGTCCGGCGCCGGTACGCGTCCCCGATCACCTGCTCGGTATGCCGCAGAGGATGAGTTCCTCGCGCATCCCGTTGACGGGTACGGCGTAGGCGGTCCGCGCATCGATGAGCCCCCGGAGCCGGTCGAGCCAGGACAGCTTGACCGCCCCGGGCACCTGGCCGCGGATCCCCCGGACCAGCCGCCGCGCCGCGTCGGTCTCGCCGGCTAGGGCGTGCCCGGTCGCCCGCAGCAGTACCGCGTGGTAACTCGGCTCCCCGCGCCTGGCCGCGGTCAACTCCACCAGCCTCGCGGCGGGCTCGAACAGGTACGGGTGGTCGACCAGGTCGGGCAGGACCAGGTCGATCCCGGCTTCGATCGTGGGCGCGGTCAGGAGACGCTGGCCGATTTCCCCGAGGTCGTGGAGATCGCCGCGCGGTAGCACCTCGTGGACCGCCAACTGGTCCGGCTCCGTGCGGCCGGTAGGCGGCAGCTGCGCGCCGGCCGGCGGCCGGCCGAGGCCCTCGAGCCGCCACGCTCCCCGGTCGAACTCGGCGGGCGAGAGAACCTGGTAGCTGATCGTCGGTCCCGAAGCCACCTGGGCGTGGACTCCGCCGTACCGGCCGATGTGCACGACGGCGAACTCCTCGCCGGAACGATGGACCTGTTCGATCTCTTCGGGATGGTCGGCGATCTGCGCCAGGGCGAAGGCGAGCCGGTACTCGTCCTGGGCGGCCGGCGGAAGTACCACGCGCTGCGCCGGATGCGGACCGCCACCCGAGCGCACCGCCTCCACCAGATCGTTGAAGTATCTCGGTGCGGCCGGCGCGATGTCGCTGAGCACCTGGGTGCCGCTCGCGTCGGTCCGCACGGTGATCCGGACCGGGAGCGCGGGCAGGCCGTCGAGGTGGCGGACGGTACCCGGCGCGGCGGCGAGCTCGGCCCGGGCGAGGACGCGCTGTGCCGCGAGACGCACGTCGTCCAGCGTCCAGTCGGCCGGGAACATCACCACCGGCGGGTCGGCCGGGCGGCCTGCAACCTCCGCGAGGTAGGTCTGTTCGTCGGAGCCGGCCAGCACCGGTCGCGGCGGGGGTGGGTCCTGCTCGGTCCGGCCACGGGTGAGGTACCGGCCGGCCGCGTGCAGGGCCGGGCCCAGCAGCGTGTCGATCCGGTCCCGTTCCGCCTGGGACAGCTCCATCCTGGGTAGTTCGGCGGCGGTGCGCCACACCGGGCCCTCGGGTACCGGGTGCGCCCGGCGCAGCGCCTCCAGCGTCCGGGTCAGCGTGAGCTGATCCTCGGCCAGCCACGACCGGATGTCGCGCTGGTCCAGCAGCGGCAGGACGTCCGAGCGCAGCGTCGAGAGTTCGCGGTCGAACTGCTCGGCGGCCACCGTCAACGGCAGCCGGCGGAGCAGGTCGGAGATCGGGGCGGCCGGCCCCTCCGCGATCGACCAGCGGCCGTCGGGGCGCACCCTGACCACCACCGCGTCGAAGCCGGCGTCCTCGATGGCGCCCACGGTGACGCGCCGGCCGAAGATGACGTCCGGATCGGCCAGGGCGCGCGCGTTCAGCCGCGCCAGCGAGCCGCGGAACTCGGCCATCACCTCCTCGCTGGTGTCCGGCCCGGCGATCAGCCGTACCGGACTGGCGAGGTGGTAACCCAGCCGACCGTCGTCCAGCAGGACCGCGTGCGCGACGAACGGCTGCCACCGGTTGTCCAGCCAGAGCCGCAGCCGGCTGTCCGGGCCGGTGGCGACCATCCGGGGCGTCGCCGAGGCGCCCAGCGCCGGCGGCGAGCTCGGCTGGACCACCGTGGGCCGGACGGCGATGATCCGACCCTCGGCATCATCGATGCCCTCGATGCGCACCCCGCGACCGGTGCCGACCCAGGTCGTGGCCCCGTCGTCCGCGCGGCGGTACGCGCCCAGCCCGTAGCCCAGCGCCCGCGCCTCCAGCAGCGCGTCGACCAGCTGCGCCGGAGCCCACCAATCCGGGAACATGCGGTGGGCAACCCCGTCGGCGTGCGGGTGCCAGTAGCGGTCGAGCTCCGCGCGCCCGCTGCCGGGCCGCACCCGCGGGTCGAGGAACTGCACCTCGGCCAGGTAGGTGCCGTTCTCGCGGTCGGTGCCGTCGACCGGACGGATCCGGACGCCCGGGAAGACCCGGTTGGCCGGGAGCCGATAGTAGGCCCCGGAGCGACTCGCCCGGTCGCCGTAGCCCAGCAGGTCGGCACCGCGGTGGGAGATCAGCGGTGGCCGCGCGGCCGGACGCAGGTCGGCGGGTAGCCGCAGGACCGGGTGCAGCGGTGGTGCGCCGGCCGCGTCGATGGCGCGCTGATCGGCGGCGGGCCGGAACCAGACGATCTCACCGGCCCGGACCTCACCCTCGGTGCGCACGCCGTTGTAGACGCCGGTCCACCGTTGCCGGGCCGGGGACTGCACCCGCCCGCCCCGTACCGCGTCCAGGAATGCCTGTTCGACGTGGTACCGGACCTCGTCAGCGGTCCACTCGGCCGGGTACCGCCAGCCGGCGTCGACCGGAGCGCCCAGTGCGGTGTCGTCGACCGACGAGCCGGGCACGGGCACGGGCACGGGCAGCGGGCGGTAGACCCCGTTGTCCAGCCGCTCGGCGGGGTGGCCGGCGTCCTCAGGCTGGTGCCGGCGGTCCGGACCGGACAGGACGTCCCGCAGCACTCCGTCGGCGAAGGCCACCCGCGGCGCGCCCGCCGGCGCACCGGCGCGCGCCACCAGTGCGCCGAGCCGCCGCAGGTCGCGGGGCATCAACCGGATGTCCGGCCGGACACCGGAGACCGGGAACGGCCGGTCATGGTCGGTGTACGGGAGCCCCAGCGGCGCCTCGAGGATGATGCCCATGATCCCGCCGTCGGCGTAGGTGACCCGGGTACCCGACGCCATCCGCTCCCGGTACTCGTCCGTCGCCTCCATCAGGTGCAGGACTTCGTGCAGGTACTGCGGACCGGCGTTGCCGACCACCCAGTTCCCGGAGTCGATCCGGCCGGTGGCGCGCAGGTCGACGACGTGCAGGGCGATCGACGGGTCGGCCACGAACAGCAGCTCGAATGACAGCGGGGCCCCGTCGGGCAGCCGGTGCCCCACGTTGCCCAGCTGCTCGGCGGCCAGCAGCGCCTCGCGGACCGTCTGCTGCCGCAGCCGCGTCACCTCGATGTTCAGGGCCGAGCCCGAGAGTCGCTCGGCCAGCTCGGTCCGCAGCGTGGTGGTGTCCAGATAGATCGGTATCGTCAACCGCACCGGAGCGGGATCGCCCGGCACCGGCGGTCGCAGCCAGGAGACCGAGAACCGCACCCGCTGGCTGAACCTGCTGTAGGTCTGCGGAAGCAGCTCGTACCCGGGATGGTCGACGTCCGCCATCCGGGTGACCCCGCGGTCGAAGTGCGCCAGGCCCGGCCGCCGCAGCGCCGGCAGGTAGTGATCGCCCGTGCGCACCAGGTACAGGGCCGGGCTGTCGCCCGGGCCCCGCTCGAGCGGCTGCTCGCCAGTACCGATGGTGACGATGCGGACGTTGAGCAGCTCGGGCAGCGTCTCCACCAGAGCGTCGAACAACGGATGCGCCCACCTGCCGGGCGTGTCCAGCTCGGCCCGCAGCTCGCGGTACTGCTGGTCCGCCGGAGCCTCCCCGTCCGCGAATTCGATCAGCCGCCCCACCAGTGCCGGACTGTGGTCGAGGAGCTCCGCCACGTACGCCCGCAGGTGCCGCGGGGTCATCGCGGCCAGCATGGCGATCTGCGGGGAGGGCTCGGCGACGTCCTGCGCGGCCCGGATGATCGAGGCGAACAGGCAGTCCCCGTCCGGTGGCGTCCACCGGGCGAACCGGCCCAGCCCGTCAAGGGCGTCATTCTGCGATTGCTGGGTGCGGTTCGGGCCCGTCGGCTCCGACTGGCGCACACCCGCCCGGGCCGGCATGCCCAGCGTCCGGCCGAACAGCTGGGCCTGCTCCTCCGCCCGTGCGTACCCCAGCAGCAGCGACTCGGCCACCCGTACCAGCGGCTCCCGGGTACCGGTGACGAGCTCCACCTGCTCGACCAGCGACAACGGCCGGTCCTCCGCGGTACCCACGCCGGCCAGCACCGGGAACCGGTCGGCCATCGCGACATCGTCCGGTACCCCGAGAGACTCCCGCCCCACGATGCTCGCCGCGTCCTCCAGCAGCGCGTGGTAACCGTCCCAACCCAGCTCCGCCACCAACGCCCGTTCCCGGTCGGTCAGGGCCCCCTCGGTCTCGGACACCGGTTCGGGCTGGTAGGACGGCGGCGGGGTCCACGAGTACCGCGGCGGAAGCCAGACCTCCCGCGGCTGCGCCATCGGTTCGGGAGTGATCGCGACGCTGTTCCCCTCGGGGCTGGCCGTCACCGTCGATGCCGACTCGCGCAGGGCCGAGGTGTCGATCAGCAGGATCCTCGAGTCGTCGATGGCGGTGGCGGCGCGCGCGAACCGCGCCGGCACCTCGACGCGCAGCGCTGGCCCGGACACCGGCCTGGCCGCGACCGCGACGAGGTCGTGCTGGGCCAACCAGCGTTCGAGGTAGGCGACCGGATCGGGGGGCAGCACGGCGACCGGCACGGACAACTGCTGCGGACCGGCCGCGACAGGCACGGGTTCGCGGTCGTACAGCCGCCGGACCGCGGCCACCATCCCGGGTGGGGGTGTGCGCAGGCCGGCCGAGGCACGGGTCAGCGCCAGCAACGCCTCCTCGGGTGTGCCGATCCAGTCGTCGGCGGGGGCGCCGGTGCTCGACCGCACCACCGCGGCGAGCGTGTCGTCCCCGGCTCCCTCGACGTGCCAGTTCGCCGGTCGCGAGTGCCAGTCCGGGGCGAGCCGGCCGTGAGCGTCGGTGAGACGCTTGTTCGGCATGATCACGGTCGCCCGGCGGCGCAGTTCGCGCACGAACGTGGAGTCGCCCTGCGTCACGCTTAGCAGAACCACGACGGGCCGGCCGTTCTCCCGGACCGGCAGGTTCTCCGCGAACCTCTCGGCGGTCAACCACCGTCCACCCGGCGAGTAGGGGTCGACTGCTTCCTCCGGATCAGACGGCAGCTGCTCGGGTCGTGACCAGAGCAGGGTACCGGCCGGGTGGCCGGGCACCCGGTCGTCGTTGAGGACTCCGAACTCGACCACCACCAGGTCGGCGGCGTGCCGCGGGATGCTCTGCTCCAACCCGTCCCGGAAGACCTCGTCGACCAGCTCTGCCGCGTAGCCCGACCGGTACCGGTTCACCCACAGCGCCGGCACCATCCGGGGGTCGTCCACCGCCTCATCGACGGCCGGCAGCGCCAGTACCCGGGTCGGTGGCCGCGTCGCGGTGGCCGGCAGCCACACTCCCAGCCGCAGCGCGGCGCTCAGCATGCGCTGGTAGCGCACCCAGGGCGCCATGAGGGGGCCAGGATCCTGCTCATCCTCTTCGTCCGACAGCGGGAAGGCCGCCCGGACTCCGACCACGGTCTCGCCCTCGGCCGGCCAGGCCCGCACCGCACCCAGCCGCAGCCAGTCGCGCACCGCGAGCACCTGCGCGGCCGGGTCGGCGGTGTCCGGCCCGCCGGGCACCGGCACCATCACCGGGTCGCCCCCCTGGTCGGCGACGACCCTGGGCGCGTACCTGTCGTAGGTGGGCATCAGGGGCAGCGTCTGTGCGGCCAGGCGGGCCAGCGCCGCGGGAGTCAGGAACCACTCGTTGGACACGCCGGCCAGCAGGTCCGACAGCGCCTCGGCGACGTCCAGCGGCGCCTGGGGATACATCCGCGCGTGTTCCAGGGCGGCCGGCAGGTCGGTGAACTCGTAGTCATCGGCGGCCCACACATCGCCGGCCAATCTCGCCGTGTTGCCGCCCAGCGGCGACGGCCAGTACCAGCCGGCGGGCGCCACGGTCCCCCAGCCCAGCGACACCACCAGCCCGGGCGGCGCGGGCAGCGAACGCCGCAGCCGCTCGTCGATGCGCGAGCGCACCAACCGGGCCACGCGCTGGGACCGCGCCGCGCTCGCGTCGACCACCAGCAGCACCAGCGGGCCCCCGACGGCGCCCTGCGCGGCCAACTGGTCGAGCCACGCGTCCACCTGCTGCGCCCGGTACGGCTGCTCGGGAAGCCTGCGGAGCATCGCCACCACGGTCGTTCCCGGCGGGACGGCGAAACCCTCCACCTGGCGGAGCACCGCCGGCGTGGGCAGCGCACCCTCGCCGCCCGGCGGCGTGAACCAGGCGCCGTTGCTCGCCAGCCGCGACAGCGGGTACGGCACGCGCCTGGTGTTCGTCCGCCATCCGTTGCTGGGCTGGCTGTCCTGGCCGATCGTCCACCCACGTCGTGCCGGTGCCGCGACCGTCTCGCCACCCACCAGGCCGCGGGCCACGATCGCGACGATCTGGCGGTGGTCCGCGAATCCGGACACCACCAGCAGCGGCGAGACCGGCCACTGCCCGAACAGCCGGTCCAGGACGTGCAGCACGGCCCGGGCCACCTTCTCCGGACTGGCATCCGGACCGGCCGCCACCACCAGCGTCGGCGACGTGCTCGGGGCAAGTGTCGGCGCGTACTCCGGCACCGCCGCCGAGCCGAGTCGCAGCAGCAGGCCGGCGGGGATCGCGCTGACCGTGTACCCCTCCGGCGCCGACTCCGCGAGCCGGGCCGGATCGAGGAACGCGTTCCACGGCGGAACCGCCCGCAGGGTGTCCGGCGACAGCGCGGTGGGCCGCGGCCAGAAGCTGGCCGTTTCGGGGTGGCCGCCCGCCTCCGCGGTCAACTGCACCACCACCCGCAACTGGTCGGCCAGCCGCGCAGCCGGCACCGGCTCGCCGTCCGCCCCGCCGACCGTCCCGGCGCCTTCCCAGATCAGCGCCAGCGGCCGGGCCAGTGGCCTCGCCGCGGCGGCGTGCGAGGCGATGAGATCGGCCACCAGGGCGACCATGGCCGGACGGTCTGCCGGCGCGTCAACCAGCACCACCTCTCCCGTCGCGGATCCCCGCCGGCCAACCGCCGCGCTGGCCCACGAGGCCGGCTCCGGCGCGTGCGCCTGACCGGGCCGCAACGCGAGGACCACGAGATGGTCGCCGGCGACGTCGTGCCAGAGCACCGCGCTCACCGCGGGGTGCCCGAGCAGCTCATCGAGCGAATCCGAGGAGCCCCAACCGTCGCCGGTGGCGTAGACCACCACGGGCAGCCCGCCCGGGTCGAGGGTCTCCAACCGCTCCACGGCCCACGTCACCGACGCGGCGCCCGGTTCGGCCAGCACCATGGTGTACCGGTCCCGGGCGTCGAAGAGCCCGTCGGGCCCGTACGGCGGCGTGCCGATCAGCTCGCCGCCGGGCCGCGTCCCGTACCCCGAGTGCCATCGGGAAAGCCGGTCGCCCAGCCCACGCTGCCGTGCCCCGGGCCGGAAGCGTTGCCACCCGCCGCGCAGCCCGTCGCCCCCGACGGTCACCGCGCTCGCGGGCGCGTGTACCGCCGTACCCCACCGATCCGCCCACCGCTGCGCGATCGGCGGCGTCCCGTCGTCCATCACGGCGCCCGCATGGTCCCACACCAGCACCGTCGGGCCCGGCGTCGGTGGCCGGACGAGCGGAGCGCGGGTGAGCTCAGACCAGGTCGCCTCGGCGATGCCGGCGACCGCGTCGGCCGCCGCCCGGTCCGCCGGGACGGACCGGACCAGCACCGCCTCGCTGGGCGCGACGCCCGCCGACCGCAGGTGCCGGGCGACGCCGTTCCCCCACTGCCGGGGATCCGCTCCCCCCGGCTCCAGGGCGCCCACCAGCGGGAAGCCCGTCCGGGTCTGGCCGGTCCACACCACGGCGCCCACCCGCTGGTGACCGATCAGCTGATCGAGCCGGGTCCGCACCACTTCCGCATCGCGCGCGTAGTCGCCGTACTCTTCCAGCTGGTCGTTGACGCCGTCGGTGTCGAGCACCCTGCCGAACACCATGACCACCACCGGCGGCCCACCGGCGGGCAGCGACTCCACCCGCGCCAGCGCCAGGGACAGCTGGTCCGCCGCGAGCGGGTGCGACAGGGGCACGGCCGCCACGATCGTGTACCGGTTGTCCGGGTCCAGCCAGATCTCCGACTCGGAGACGTCCTCGCCGGCCTCGTCGATCACCACGCCGCCGGGCAGCGACACCTCGATCAGTCCGGGTCCGCCCTCACCCTCGGGTGACGAATCGGCCGGATCTTGTTCGTCGTCCCGGGACCCCTCATCTCCGGACTCGTCGTCCCGGGAGGCGGCGTCGCCGGGGGCGTCGGGGGTCTGCGACGACGGGGAACCCTCCGCACCGTCAGCGCCGGAGCCCGCGCGCGACGTGGAGGTTTCCCGCGTCGAGCCCTCGGAGCCACCGGGAGCCGGCTCGTTGTCAGCGGCCGGCTCAGATTCGGTGGCCGGCTCGTTGTCGGCGGCCGGCTCATTGTCGGTCCGCGGTTCGGAACTGGCCGGATCGTAGGTCTCGCCCAGTGGGGGCGGGACCGCCACGACGTACAGGTGTGGCGCCGGACCTACCCAGTCCGGGAAGGCGGCGGCGGGGATGGTCCGGACGGCGGGGCGGTCATCGACGGCGGACGGATCGAAGATCCGGTAGTCGCCGTCGCCCAGCACGTACGCGGCGCGGGCGATACCGTTGTCGGTCGCCAGCCAGATCCGGGTACCGGGCGGTCGTTCGGTCGGCAGCGCCTCGACGGGTTCGCCCACGTCCAGATCGAGCTGATCGAAGATGAGATACCTCGACACGAGTGCCGCCTGGAAGCTCAGCGGCTCGCTGGAGAACTCCCTCGCTTCCTGCTCGTACGGCGACAGGTCCAGCCCGCTGCGACCGGTCTCCGGCGCGCCGTCGGCCAACCAGCGATAGGCCAGGTAGCCGAACCGGACCGGGCCCGCGACGTCGTCCTCGTACTCGAGGCCGCCCGCGTCGTCGGCCACCGTCGGTGTGGTGACCCGGCTCGGGCCCGACGGCCCCGCCATGACGGGAGGCAGTGCGGTCACGGTCGAGGAGGTCGCGACGGTGGACGGTCCCGCGACGGTGGATGGGTCGGGGGCGGGCCGGCTCACGTCGGGAGCCAGGGTTCGCGTCCTCGTCATCGACAGCGGCACGTCGGCCAGGTTCGCCGGCCGCAGCCCGACGGCCGATCGCTGCGGTGCCGGCACGGCATCCGGACCGGGGTCGACGGCTACCGTGGGCAGGTCGGCAGCGGTTGTCCGCACCCCCGGCTCCGTCCCGACCGGCGCCGGATCCGACTGCAGGATCGCCGGCGCGGAGAGGGGCCTGGGCCGGGGCCTGCGCTGCGGCTCCAGCGGGATGTCCTCGCCGGGCAGCGACGGGCGCGGCAGCAGCAGCGACAGCGTGTTCGCCCACCGCCGCCGGGAGAGCGGACGCGACCGGACGGTGTCATCCTCGATCGGCAGGTCGGGCCGCCCGGCCTGCCCTCGTGGCGGCGCCACCGCCTCGTCCTGCTCCTCGTCCACCTCCGGCACGTCCTCCAGGACGCCGACCGATGCGAAGTCATCCCGGAGCCTGCCCCGGCCCGCTCCCGCTGCCCTGGACGGACCCGGCCTCGGGCGTGAAACGGGGGGCGTGGTCGTGATCGGCCCACCCCGCGGCAGTGCCATCGGCGCGGGACCCTGGGCCATGCGGCGCTGAAGCTCCTCCACCTCATCGGCGAAGATCTCGGCGTAGACGTCTCCCTCGAAAGTGTCGCTGACGAAGAGGCGCTTGTTCTCCTTCGACCACCCGACGCCGTGCCGGGACTTGGTGGCCTCCAGGTGCATCACGGCGCGCATCCTCACCACGTAGACCACGCCCTGCTGCTTGACGTGCTGTTCCCGACGGAACGCGTCGGCACCGGTGCCGGCCCGGTTCTCGCCCCAGGATCGGGAGGCACCGGTCGAGCCGTCCATGTTGTCACGGGCCCACTGCTGATCGGAGTTCGCGCCGTCGCTGTGCACCATGCCCGCCTGGTCCACCCCGCCGGCCACGAAGAACCGGCCCGGGTCGTCCGAGGCGCTGGTCGCCACGCCGCTCTGGTACTTGGCGTATCGCCCGGTACCGGTGGAGTTCACTATCGTGGCGAGGATCTCCAGGTCGTACAGCTCGCCGGTCAGCCACATGGTGGCCCGCTGGCCGGTGCTCCGCGGCATGGTCAGGTTGTCGGCCAGCATGAATCTCTTGCCGTTCAGCGCCTTCGGCAGATGGTTGGCGAGATGGTTGCGGGACAGCAGCACCGGGAGCGACAGGTTGCCCTGGACGTACTCGTCGTTGGCCTTCGATCCCCACATCCTGGCGAGCAGCTGCCTGGCCGCTGGCAGGGCATCGTCGAGCAGTGCCGCCGTCACGTACGCGTCGCCGGGCAGCTCGGGCACTCGCAGCCGGTTGGCGGGCGCGTTCTGTGGCTGCGTGCCCGGCGCGACCTGCGCGGCCTGCGGGACCCGTGCGCCCTCGGCGCCCTCGGCGCCCTCGGCGGGCTGAGCGGGCTGGGCGGGCTGAGCGGGCTGAGCGGGCTGGGCGGGCTGCCAGGGCTGTGCCTCCGCCAGACCCTTGGGGATCTTCAGGACGATGTCGCCCTCGTAGGTGTAGCTGCTCTGCGTGGGAACGCCGACGAACTGGCGGTACCAGGAAGTCAGCTTGTTGTTGATCGGCCGGCCGGCCATCTGTTGCCGGGTGATGGTGACGATGAGCCGGTACCTGGCTCCGGCCCGATAGCTGCCGGTCCAGTCGTAGACCGTCTGCTCCCGGGTGTCGACATCGTTGCGCGTGGTGCTGCGGTGGCTTCCCTGGGAGTGGTGCAGTTCCGGGCCGCCCGAGGTGGCGTGGTCGCCGGCCAACCCCGTGGTGAACGCCCAGCTCTTGCTCCGGTCCTGCCCCTTGGTCCTGGCGGTTTCCCGGTACGCGTGGCCGTAGTTCTCCAGGCCGTTGTCCGGCACGAAGTCGGTGAACTCCGGATCCGACACCAACTCCAGCCTCAGGTTGACCTTGATCACGTCGGAGAGGAACCAGCCGATCGGGTTGACCAGATAGAGGGAGAACCCTTCCCGGTGCATCAGGTCCTCGGCCATCGGCTGGAGCCGGTCGCCGGCGAACAGCGACTGCAACGCGTCGGCGCCGTTCGGCAGCCTCCCGATCATCGGCTCGCCGCGTCCAGGGATCGGCAACCACGCCTGCGTGCGGGGCTGCCGCCAGTTCCGCGCCTGCGGGCCGAGCAGCCCCGACACGGTCTGCTCCACCGCGTCGTGGATGGCGTCGTAGACGGTCCAGGCCCGTCCGTCTCCGGCGCGCGGAACAGGCGTCGCGATGCCGTTGTTCACCACGGAGTCGAGAGTGAGGCTGTGGATGCCGCTGTGCCCGAAGGAACCCTGCCCACCCTGCTTCAGGTACGGCGCGACCCAGAGGCTGCGGAACGGGTCGCGTGGGGCCGGGCCCGCCGCCGGCGGGAGCGGCACACCGAACGTTCTGGCCAGGTCCTGCCGGAGGCTGTCGCCGACGTCCCTGGTGTCTGGCGTGGTCACCGGGATCCGCTCGCTCAGCTGCCGCGCCCACTCCTGCTGCTGAACCGTCGGCGTCGCCCCGTTGGGGGTACCCGCCCACCGGATGAGTACCCGGGCCATGAGGCTGCGGCTGAGCTTGAGAAGGCCGTTCTCCCAGCGGTCGAAGACGTCCGCCAACTGCTCGTCACTGATCGGCACCCGGCCCGCCGCGTAGTGCTCGAGCGCGTCGGGCTCGGCGAGCAGGTAGACGACCTCGCGCGGCTCAAGGTCCTCGGGCTCCGGGACGCGCACCGACTTGTTGAACAGCTTCGCCTGCCGCTGCCGGGCGGCCCGCACCCTGAAGTTGATGTCGGTGCTGAAGGCGTACGCGCGGTTGAAGTTGAGTTCCAGGTACTCCTTGCCGCCGGTGGTCTTGGTCATCTGCGATTCGTTCCGGGCCCAGCGCAGGAGGCTGTCCATGGTGCCGGCCACGTCGGTGAGCTTGTGCGATCCCGCCGGGTCGGCGTCCGGGACGCCACCGAGCCGTACGTTGAAGCGGTCCCAGCTGATCGCCGTGGTCTTGCTCGCGGTCTGGCTGGCCTGGGACAGGTACAGCTTGATCAGGCCGAGGACGTACTTGTCGGGGGTGGCGCCGACGAAGGTGGTCTCACCCAGCCTGCCGGAGATGTCCAGCCCACCCAGCCGGTTGCGCAGTACGCCCGGCTTGAACAGCGTGTTGGTCGTGTACGAATCGCGGACGATCTCCTTGAGGTGCGCGGCCACGTTGATCCGGCTGGTGAAGTTGATGATCTCCTGGTCCGCGCCGCCCTCCGGACTGGTGAAGGTCTGTTTCAGCACGCGCCTGGTCCGGCCGACGACGCCGGGGCGCCGCGGCGGGACCGGCGGCTGCAGACCGACCTGCTGCTGAGCCGGCTGCTGCGGAACCGGCTGCTGCTGACCGGGCTGCTGCGGAACCGGCTGCTGCTGACCGGCCTGTTGCTGACCGGTCTGTTGCGGGAAGGCCTGTCGCACTGTGCGCCGGATCCGGCCGAGGACGCCGGGCCGCGGGGCGGCCGGCTGCGGGTCGGCCTGCTGCGGGTCGACCTGCTGCGGGTCGGCCTGCTGCGGGACGACCGGCTGCGGGACGGCCGGCTGCGGGACGACCGGCTGCGGGGCGCGCTGGCGTGGGTCGACGCCCGCTCGGGGCCTGACGAACGCGGGCTGTAGTTCACGCGCCTTCGCGAGTAGTCCCGTGGCGTCGACGTAGTACACGACCGCCTCGTCGAGCACCCTCGCATCGGTCGTGGCCGCAGGCTGCCCGGCGGCCGGCCCCGCCACGGTGGATCCGCTCGTTGACGGGTCGACGCCGGTCTGCCCGGCGGCGGCGGTCGGCGGCGGAGCGACGTTGAAGTGCGGCATCAGGTGGACGGTCGCGTCCGCGTCCTGCTCGGCGGTGAACCGTCTGCCGCTGTCGTACTCGACCGTGACGACGAACCGGCTGGGTAGTACGAACTCGTCGACGTCGCCCGGGTACTCCAGCAACTCCGGGCGGTTGTTGATGTACGTGACCGCCTCGCTGGAGCTGATCCCCTTCTCCGCCTGGACGCCGAAGCCCAGTCCCTGGTCGCTCACGCCCAGCGCGCTCAGCAGGCTCCCACCGAGCTGTAGCCGCGCGCCCAACGTGACCCGCTGGCTGCCGCTGGTGCTGCTGCTCGCCTGGTCCAACCCCATGCCGAGGTTCACCACGTGGTACTCGCTGGTGCGGCGCTGGAAGTAGATGGAATTGCCGTCCGGATTGCGCGCCTGGCCGTCCAGATCCTGCTCCGCTCGCACGGTGATCCGGGCGGTCCGCAGCGCACCGGTGTCGTCGCGGTGGGCGAGCTCGAAGGACATGCCGTCCTGGTGGATCTGGTCGTAGTGCGAGTCGATACCGCTGCCCGAGATCATCTTGTGCAGCAGCGCCCAGTTCTCGAGCTGACTGGCCACTCCGCGACGGCCCGGACGGACCCGCAGTTTCCGCGAGCGCCCGCGAGCGTTGGCCGGCAGCAGTGGGTTCTCCCGGTCGTGGGCGGGTCGCCTGAACGGACGCTCCGGGTCGTCGGGCAGGAACCGGGTGAGCTTCAGCTCCGGGATGACCTGCTGGAGCAGGGCGCGGATGCCCTCCCGGTCCACCTTGGCCAGGCCCTGGCCGACGCCGTGGCCCCTGACGACGTGCGCCGGCAGCATGATTCCGGGCGGGTCGTTCGGCCGCGGCGCGGTGTTGCGCACCATGCCCGGCTGGTGTGGGATCTGGCTGCCCGCCAACGCGCCGGGAATCGCGTCGGTGTCGATCTCGAAACCGTGGTCGAAGGCGGCCGGCTCGGGAATGCGCAGCAGGGCCTTGCCCGTCACCGCGCCGGTACGGCGCGGCTGCGCGTCCGGCTCGGTGCGGATCGCCACGCTCGCCTCGTGCTCGAGGTCCAGGTGGTAGGCGACGGTGTGGCCGGCGTACCGGGACACCAGCACCCACAGGCCGACCCGGCCCCCGCCGTTGCTGTCCGAACTGGACAAGGTGAACCCGCCGGAGAGCTGCGGGCCAAAGTTGATCAGCTTTCCTGGTACCAGGTCGGCCTCGGCGCGCAGCGAGACGCCGGTGCTGTGGCTCACAGACTGCCCGGCGAGCTGACCGCTGATCGCGGTGCGCACCTTCTCCAGGTGGGCCTTGTCGCTGGTCGCTCCGACCCGCACCGCGGCACCCCGCCAGGTGGTGCGTACCTTCACCGTCGCGATGATCTGACCCAGCCGGCTGACCGGGAACTCGAACGCCCTCTCGTGGTCGTTGATGGCCTCGTCGAGGTGGGTGTCCAGGTTCGACAACTGCTGGGCCAGCTGAGCGCGGATCTCACCGCCGGGCGGGGCCTCGACGCGGGCCTCCCGCAACAGGCCGACGATGCGGTCGGCCAGTTCGTTCATGCCGGTGATCCCGGACGCGAAGAATGTGTCGGGGATCGACCGTGCCGGAGCACCGGTGCCGTCGTTCGCCGCCCCCCGCGGTGCGGGCGCCGGGAAGTTCAGCGCGGACACTCCGGCGCCGTGCTGTTCCAGGTACGGGTCCGGGATCCACAGCAGCAACTTCTCCGGCGGTACCGTGTCCGACACCCGGACGTTCCGCAGGCCGACCGCGTCCCAGCGTTGCGTGGGGGTGGTGCGCAGCTTCACCGTCCACCGAGTGTCGAAGCTGACCAGCGTGGAGTCGGCGCGGTAGTCCTCCACGTGGCCGGTCTCGGCGTCCTTGACATGAGTCACCGACCGGCCCACCTGGTTGGCCGTACCGCTGATGCTGATGCCCACCTTGGCGACCTGCAGCAGGTTCGGGTCGATGCCGAGGGCCCAGCCGAGCGAGAGGGAGGCCCGGAACGCCCCGGCGGTGGCGGCGTAGGTGCGCGAATGCGCCCCGACCTCGAAGGTGCCCTGGGTCGCCTGGTTGGCGTGGAACCGGCCGTCCGCCACGGCCAGCAGGCCGGTCCGGTCGTCGACGGACTGCCCCGTCGCTGGCCGGTCGTACGCGCCGGCCGGGTTGTCGTCGATCAGTTGGGGTGCGCTCAGGTGCAGTTTGACGAGTGCGTCCGCCCGGCCGAGCGGGATCCACATCCCGTCGCCGACCACGTGCCGGTAGTTGCTCAGCAGCCGCTGCGGGAGGGCCTCCCATACCTTGGCGTTGACCCGCAGCCCCTCGCGTCGGGCCCATTGCCGCAACCGATTGACCAGCTGGTCGACGTGTGGCAGCTGCGCCTTCGGGATGCCCATGGGCGCGATGACATCGACCCTGCGCTGGTCGAGCAGCGGTCCGGGCGGCGCCGCGGGAAGCGGTGGCCCGGGCGGCACGGGCGGCACTGGCGCCGGCGGTACCGGCAGCGGGTTCAGGTTCGCGGCCGGCTGGATGGTCGGATCGGCCGACGGATCGACCGTGTCGCTCACCCCCGCCACCGACACATCGGCACCGACGGACACCGACGGCAGCGCCGGGCTGATGGAGCTGTAGGCGGGCAGGTCCGGCAGGGGCTGGCGCGGCTTGCGGACGGTACCGGCGCCGTCGGGCACCGGGACGACCGGCATGGCGTGGCCGCCCTCGGTCACCACCAGGCGCAGCGCCGGGGAGTCGGCCGCGTCGCCGGCCGGTTTGAGACCGTCGAGCAGCCGATGCGGCTCGATCAGCTGGACCTGCACGCCGAACACGGCGACGACGCTGCGGGCCAACCCCTCCGGCACGAACTGCGGTGCCGGCGTGCCCGGCTTCGCCAGCTGGCCCAGCCAGTCCCGCAGCGCCGGTTCGCGCTCCGACAGTTCCTGCGCGTCGGCGTTGAGCAGGGGCCACGCGCCGCCACCGGTGACCAGGTCGGCCTTGAGCAGCGAACTCCACAGCCGGCGCTGGTCGGCCGCCGACCAGGTGCCCAGGCCGCCGAGGAGGGGCTGGTCCAGCGCGCCGGCGGACTTCAGCGCCTGGAAGAAGGAGTCGGGGCCGGGCTGCGTCCAGACCGCCGCCAGGCCGTGCTCGCGCAGGTAAGCGGACTGGAACGGGCTGAGGGCATTGGGATCCCCGGGCGCAGCCTCGGCCTCGGCCCACTCCATTCCGCCGGCACCCGCCTCGGGAGCTACCTTCGCGGCGATCGCCTCGCGGACCTTCCCCAGCAGCTCCGCCATCCCCGGTACGGGCCGGCCGGCTGCGGCGGCCTCGACGGACTCGGGATCCGGTACGGCGTCGGCCAGCTCCGGCGGTAGCTCCTTCTCCCCGACCAGCGACGCCAGGAACCGGCGCACGTCCGCCAGTGCCTCGCCGGCATCCAGGTCAAGCGCGGGTGCGCTCTCGGGGGCGGATTGGCTCTCGGGCGTGGGTTCGTTCTCGGACGTGGGTTCGTTCTCGGACGTGGGTTCGTTCTCGGACGTGGGTTGGCGCTCGGGCGTGGGTTCGTTCTCGGACGTGGCCGGCGCCGGGGCGGCGGGGACCTCGGCCGGGGTGTAGCCGGGTGGCCGGTTGTCGGGCAGCACGTAGCCGTTGCCTATGGCGCGGACCTTGTCGCCGGTGAATTCGAGCCAGCCGGCGCTCGGGTCCTCCTTGATGGCGGGCGTTTTGCTGTCCGGATCGAGGACGCCGGACAGCAGCCGCCAGTCGGCGCTGACGGCGACGGTACCGACCGGCGCGGCCACCGGTACCTGCAACCTCGCGGCCAGTTCGGCGGCGAACGACAGGGCCGACCCGGTGGCCGTCGCCGCCCTGCCATCGGTGAGGATCACCCCGCCGGGCAGGCCGAACGGCAGCGCGTTGATCAGGCCGACGAGGTCGACGGGCGTGAGGGTGCCGGCCGCAGTGGTCACCGTACGCGTGGCCGGATCGACGCGGCCGTCGACCAGCAGCGCGGTGGTCAGCGGGGACACCGAGCCGGACACGCCGGCCCCGGCGGCGTACGCCCGGAGCAGAGCCTCGGTGGTCGTCTTCCGTCCGGTACCGGCGGGCAGCGCGTACAGGCCGCCGACGGTTGGCACCTCCACTATGCCCGGCGGCAGCGGCCGGTTGCCGGCCAGTGCGCCCACCTGCCCGGGCGAGCCGTGGATCATCAGGTCATGCTGTGCCGCCGGCGGCAGGCCGTCGCGCATGGCCAGGGCGAGCTCGATCGCCTCGGGTGGGGGCGCCAAGCCTGGTGCCCCCACGACGATCCGGGGACCGGGCCGGTCCGCGGGGCGATCCGGGGGCTGCTCCTCGCCCGCCGGTCGGATCCAGATCCCCGCCCCGGTCTGCTCGGCCACCCAGCCATCGGCCACCCGGTACCGGCCGGGCTGGTCGGCGGCGGCCAGCCCGTACGGGGTCCGCTGCTCGGCCGGAGGGTGCTGCGGCGGGTACACGTAGTAGTGGTCCGCCAGCTCCGGGAAGGTGACCCGGTTTCGGGCGTCGATGGGCACCACGTGTGCCGTCCGCTTGGCGGTGGCGGGTACCGCGTTTCCGGGAACGGACAGCACCGCGTGCCCGGAGACCCCGTCCAGCAGCCGCCCGGCCAGCCCCACCACGTCGCCCGCCGGTACCCGCAGAAGCTGGACCAGCAGGCTGGTGCCCTCCGGCACCTGCAGCGCCGAGATGGCCCGGGCCACCGCCGCCCGGTTGGTCACGGACGGGTCCACCACGAGCCGCAGCCAGCCGCCCGGCGGCAGGGCGGCGACCTGCGCCAGCGCCTCGGCGCTCGGCGCGTCCCCGCGGTGCAGCACCAGCCCGCCGGGCCCGGCGTGCAGCCGCAGGCCGTCACCCAGCGGCACGGACGGCATGGCCCCGGCCGGGCCGGTGTTGTGCACCACCAGGTCGGGCCCCGCGTCGCTGGGCAGGCCGCGCAGGATCCGGGTCACTATGCGGGCGACCCGCCCGGGCACCGCCACCCCCGGCGCCCCGACGGTGACCTGCGGGCCGGCGGCCGTTGCCTGGCCGGTGCCCGGGCGCGGGCCGGCTTCGTGGTTGGCGACCTGCTCCGGGCGGAACCACAGCCCGTTGCGGGTCTGCTCCATCACCCAGTCGCCGGGGAGCCCGTAAACTCCCGGCTGCTCGGTCGGCGGCAGCCCGTACGGGGTGATCCCGCGCGCGGCCGGGCTGTCCGCCGGCAGCACCGCGTACTCCCGCGCCAGCGCCGGGGCGGTCGGCCGGTTCTCCCCATCCAGCGGCACCAACCGGCCGCTGACCGCCGGCAGTTCGTTGAGCATCGCCGTCGGCAGCAACATCATCGCCGGGCGGCCGAGGCCGCGCAGCAGCCAGGAGGCCAACCGCGCGGCTCTGGCCGGCGACATCGGCGCGGTCGGGTCGACCAGCCGGACCAGCACGCCGGTGCGCCCGGGCAAGCCGGCGACGGCGTCGCGCACGACCCTCAGGTCGGTGACCGACGGGTGTACCAGCACGGTGAGGTCGTCACCGACCGGACGGACGAACCCGTCGACGACGTCACTGACGTCGACACGCTCGCGGGCGAGCACCACGCCGCCGGGAACCCGGTGCAGCGTGTACCCGTCCGCCAGCCCCCGTGCCAGCTCGGCCAGTTCCGGATCGGGCCCGTGCCAGACGATCGACGAGCGCACCTCGTCCGGCCACTGATCGAACATCCGCTCGAGCTGCAGGCGGACCGCCGGCGGCACCTCCATTCCTGGAAGCCCGACGGTGATCCGGGGACGGGCCGGCAGGCCGCCCGCCAGCTCGTCGGCCGCGGCGTCGTCGGGCACGGCCGTATCGGACGCAGCCTCGTCGGCCACCGGCGTATCGGCCACCGGCGCATCGGGCGCGGGCGCGTCGGGCGGGGGCGGCAGCGTCTGCGCGGCCACCGACTCGGGCCGGATCCACAGCCCTGCCGGCGTCTGGTCGATCACCCACCCGTCGGACAGCTGGTACGCACCCGGCTGCTCGGCAGGCGGCAACCCGAACGGAGTCCGCTCCGCCCGGGCCGGACGATCCGATGGGTGCACCAGGTAGGCGTCGGCCAACTCCGGGAACGTCATCCGGTTCTCGGCATCGACCGGTACCAGCCGGGTGTCGGCCGGTGGCCGGGTGGTCAGCCGGTCTCTCGGAATCGCCACACCGGTCCGGCCCGGAAGGCCGTTCAGCACCCGGTCGGCCACCGCGGCGGCCCGCTCGGGATCGATCGGGGCACGTTCCCCGGCGAAGTGCACCACCACGCGTCGGCGGTACTCGGGCGGCAGCCCTCTGATGAAACGCGCCACCTGCCGCAGGTCGGTCACCGCGCCGTCGACCACCACGTTGATGGCATTCTGGCGGGTATTCGGGCGGACGGTCGACGGCGTGGGCGTCGCCAGCCCGGTGTCGGCCCGATACAGATAGATATCGTTGCCGTTCATGGTGATCCGCAGGGCGGGATCCAGCCCCTCGGAGAGCTCCGGAGTCGGGTCCGGTCGCGTGGCCGCGGGAGCCGGCGGCACGCGTCGTGGGTCCCCGATCCGCGGCGGCCGGCCGGCGGCGATGGCCTCGTGGTGACGGGCCAGCGCGAGGTCCGCCCGCTCCTGCGCCGTCAACTGGCGCACCGGCGTCGCAGACGCCACCGCCGCCACGTCCGCCGGTACCCGAACCCCGGCCGCCTTCCGCCGCAGATACTCCTCGACCGTCAACTGATGCGACCGCCGACCGGCAGCCGCAGCCTCCGCATCGATCGCCCGCTGATGCAGAGCGAAATCAGCCTCGTCCGCGGCCGTCGACGCACTACGGTCCGGCACAGAGTTGACCGCGGTCGCGCGGTTCACCTGCAGGGTTGCTTCGGCCCGGTGGTGGCGGGCCAGCGCGATGTCGGCCCGCTCCCCCGGCGTCAACCGGTGCACCGGCGTCGGGTCATCCACCGCCGGCACGTTGCGAGGAACCCGAACCCCCTCAGCTTTCCGCTTCAGGTACTCGGCGACCGTCAACTGATGCGAAGGCCGACCGGCAGCCGCAGCCTCCGCGTCGATCGCCCGCTGATGCAACGCGAAATCAGCCTCATCCGCGGCCCGCTGCCACGGCGCGGAGGCCGCCTCACGGACAGCCGGAGGCTGGCGCGTGGGCTCTGGAGCCGGAGCGGGCTCGTTCGGCGTCTGCTCGTTGTCGACCCGCGGCGGGTCCTCGACGACGGTCGCCGGCGACTCGGACACCTGCGGACCAGCCTCAACTCCAGCCGGCGACGCCTGCTCGCTGTCAGCCCGCGGCAGATCCTCGACAACGGTCACCGGCGACTCAGCCGCCTGGGGACCGGCCTCATCCGGAGCCGGCGGCGTCTGCTCGCTGTCGACCCGGGGCAGATCCTCGACAACGGTCGCCGGCGGCTCAGCCGCCTGGGGACCGGCCTCGTCCATAGCCGGCGGCGCACTGTGATCCGCCGCGGAGACAATCCCCCGCGGGGTCCTGGTCATCGGCGGCCGGCCGGCGGCGATGGCCTCGTAGTGGCGGGCCAGCGCGAGGTCGGCCCGCTCCTGCGGCGTCAACCGGTGCACCGGCGTCGGATTCTCCACCGCCGGCACGTCCCGGGGAATCCGAACCCCCTCGGCCCTCCGCCGCAGGTACTCGTCGACCGTCAACTGATGCGACCGCCGACCGGCAGCCGCCGCCTCCGCATCGATCGCCCGCTGATGCAGAGCGAAATCAGCCTCATCCGCGGTCACGGGCGCGCGGTGCTCCGCCGCGGCCGCGGGCTCGACCGGCGACTGCCGTGCCGGACTGGCGGCGCGTTGACGCGCCAGCGCGATATCCGCCCGCTCCTGCGGCGTCAACCGGTGCACCGGCGTCGGATTCTCCACCGCCGGCACGTCCCGAGGAACCCGAACCCCGTCAGCCTTCCGCCGCAGGTACTCGTCGACCGTCAACTGATGCGACGGCCGACCCGCAGCCGCCGCCTCCGCGTCGATCGCCCGCTGGTGCAGAGGGAAATCAGCCTGATCCGCGGTCGGGGGCGCGCTGCGATCCGCCGCCTGAGGCTCCACCGACGGCTGCCGCGCCGGTCCATGATCCTCCGACAACGGCGACCGACCGGCCGCGGTCGCCCGATGCTGACGGGCCACCGCGATATCCGCCCGCTCCCCCGGCGTCAACCGGTGCACCGGCGTCGGATCATCCACCGCCGGCACGTCCCGGGGAACTCGAACCCCGTCAGCCTTTCGCTGCAAGTACTCATCAACCGTCAACTGATGCGACGACCGACCGGCAGCCGCCGCCTCCGCATCGATCGCCCGCTGATGCAGAGCGAAATCGGCCTCATCCGCGGCCGCCAGCGCGCTGCGATCCGCCGGAGGCAAGCCGGCCCGCGTTCCTGCCGGCGCGGGGTCCCCCGCGTCCGGGGTCTCGACCGAGGGCTGGCGCGCTGGCGTCTTCAGCGGTATCCGCTCCGGCGGACGCGAGACCATGAACGATCTCGTCGTCGATTCCTCGTCCGGGCCTGCCCCTGGCCACTCCAGTTGGCCCCCGCCGCCCTCACCGGAACGCTGCTGCCCGCCTGGCCGGCCGCCCGGCCGGCCCGCGACCGGTCCGCCCTCGGATTCGGGCAGCTGGCGCGCTGACTCGCCGGCCTCGGAGGCGGGACCGCGGGAACCGGCCGCGCCGTCCGAGCGAGCCGTCACCTCGTCGGTCGCCACGGCCGTTGTCGGGTCGGCCCGGCCCGGGGTCGACTGCGTCGTCCGGCTCGTCGTCGCGGTCTCGTCGGCTGTCGTGGTCGCGGTCCGATTCACCGTATCGGTATCGGTCCGGTCCACAGTCTCGGTCCGATTCGCGGTTCCGGTCTCGGTCGTTGGCCGATCCACGGTTCCGGTCGCCGTCCGGTCCGCAGCGTCGGTCGCGGTGCGATCCACGGTCTCGATAGCAGTCGGATCCGTCGTATCGGTCGCGGTCCGGTCGCCGTTGCCGGTCGAGGTGCGGTCCGCGGTCGTGGTCCGCCCGTCGGTTTCGGCGGTGGTGGTCCTCTCGGTTGATCGCGTCGTGGTGGTGTCTGTGGGCCTGCTCCTGGCCGAAGACTGTGACTCCTCCAGCTGGGTGACGGTGCGGGAGCCCACGCTGCGCGCTCCGCCCCCACCGCCACGTGCCGGAGGCGGGCTGACATCTGATCCGCCATTGTCCATGGTTCGCGAGGCCGAGCCGTTCGATTCGGAGGCCTTCGCGCGCGGGAGATCGTCGATCGTCGCGGGCCGGTCGTACCCGGGCCTCGACTGCTGCGCCCGCTCCGCCGCGTTCGCCGCCCAGTCCCGCGTGGCGGCAACTTCGTCCGCCCCCGCCGGCCTTCCATCCGCCAGCCGCGTACCCGACTCGTCGTGCACACGCCACGAGCCGGACTCCGGCCCACCCAACGACGGACCGTCCACCGGACCAGGCCGATCGGAACCCACATCCGACCGCTGCGCCCGCGCCGCCGCCGCACTCTCCGCCCACTCCCGCGTCGCGACAACCTCATCCGCACCCACGGGCGCCCCATCCCGCAACTGCGTGCCCGACTCGTAAGGCACGTTCCGCGAGCCGGGCCCCGGCCCGTCCAACGACGGATCGTCCACCGGACCGGGCCGATCGGACCCCGTATCGGGCCGCTGCGCCCGACCCGCCGTCGCGTTCTCCGCCCACTCCCGCGTCGCGGCAACCTCGTCCGCACCGACCGGCCTGCCGTCCGCGTAACGGGTACCCGACTCATAGTGCACACCCCGCGAACCAGCCTGCACCGGCACAGTCCGCGAAGGATCGCCCATCGTGGCGGGCCGGTCATACCCGGCCCCCGACCCCGGTGCTCGCGACGCCGCCGAGTTCTCCGCCCACTCCCGCGTCGCGGCAACCTCATCCGCACCGACCGGCCTGCCGTCCGCATAACGGGTACCCGACTCATAGTGCACACCCCGCGAACCAGCCTCCACCGGCCCACTCCGCGAAGGATCGTTCACCGGGCCGGGTCGATCGGAACCCAGATCGGGCCGCTGCGCCCGTGCCGACGCCGCATTCTCCGCCCACTCCCGGGTCCTGGTCACCTCGTCCGCACCGACCGGCCTGCCGTCCGCATAGCGGGTACCTCCGCTGGGACCGTGGTCGCCTGCCATGTTCTGTCCACTCCGGACTGCCGGCTCCGCCTGCGGCCTTCCGGCGGCGGGATCCCCGCCGCCCGGTCTGCCGAGGCGAGCGGGGACCACGGACCGCTGGTCCGGCATCGCCGGACGATCGCCGCCGCCCGAGCCCAACGCGTCCGGCCGTTCCGGCGTCCCCGACGGCGGCCGCGAAACCGTCGAACCCCCATCACCATTCACACCCGGCCTCGACGTCACCGTCGACGGATCACCCGGACTCACCACACGGTTGCCACTATCACCGCTACCAAACGAATTCGACCGCTGCGGCTCCACCGACGGCGGCCGCGAAACCGTCGAACCCCCATCACCATTCACACCCGGCCTCGACGTCACCGTCGACGAGTCACCCGGACTCACCACACGGTTGCCACTATCACCGCTACCAAACGAATTCGACCGCTGCGGCTCCACCGACGGCGGCCGCGAAACCGTCGAACCCCCATCACCATTCACACCCGGCCTCGACGTCACC